>NZ_JBHGNY010000005.1:0-177096 GCF_053544035.1 Vibrio sp. E150_018
ACACACCATTCTTCAAAGGTTACCGTCCACAGTTCTACTTCCGTACAACTGACGTAACTGGCGACATTCAACTACCTGAAGGTGTTGAAATGGTAATGCCTGGTGATAACGTACAAATGACGGTTACTCTAATCGCACCAATCGCGATGGACGAAGGTCTACGTTTTGCTATCCGTGAAGGTGGCCGTACAGTTGGTGCTGGTGTTGTAGCGAAAATCATCGCTTAATTAGCCAAACTTTAAGTTTAAATACGAATTGTATTTGACTAACGACTATCAAAAAGGGCATCATTTGATGCCCTTTTTCTACGCTGAACAAAATGAAGGCATAAATTGGTCGTTTTGTAACTGACTCAGCAAAGAATTGTATTAGATTTATATCTAATTTATTTAGTTGATGGCTTGTCCTAAACTAATGAGTTAGCCCTGCCAATTGCGGGGTTATTGTCGTTTTTAAGTAAAACTTTTCACAGGTTTGTTTATGAAAGCCAAAGCTGAAACTCATGAGAGCTCAAAAGCGGCAGATGCTTTTAAGTGGTTTATCACTTTTGCACTGCTAGCGGCTGCTGTTGTGGGAAATTACCTGTATGGTGAAATGTCTGTTGCGATTCGTGCAGCAGCCGTTGTTATTTTAATTGCAGCTGCCCTTGGTGTAGCGGCTCTGACAACGAAAGGTAAAGCTACGATTGTATTTGCTCGCGAAGCAAAACTTGAAGTGCGCAAAGTGGTTTGGCCTACACGCCAAGAAACAATGCAAACAACATTTATCGTATTAGCTGTAAGTATTGTAATGGCTCTATTGCTATGGGGAATTGACGGCATCATGGTTCGTTTAATTGCTCTAGCAACTGGAGTGTAAGGGGTTTTAAACATGAGTGAAGCACCAAAAAAACGCTGGTATGTGGTTCAAGCCTTTTCTGGGTTTGAAGGCCGTGTTGCACAATCTCTTCGCGAACATATCAAAATGCACGCTATGGAAGAGTTTTTCGGTGACGTATTAGTACCTACTGAAGAAGTGGTGGAAATGCGCGCTGGTCAACGTCGTAAGAGTGAGCGTAAATTCTTTCCAGGCTACGTGTTAGTCCAAATGGTAATGAATGATGAATCATGGCACTTAGTACGTAGTATTCCGCGTGTTATGGGCTTTATTGGTGGCACCTCTGATCGTCCCGCTCCAATTACCGATAAAGAAGCTGATGCTATCTTGAATCGTTTAGAGCAGGCGAGTGAAGCTCCAAGACCGAAAACATTATTTGAAGCAGGTGAAGTGGTTCGTGTTACTGAAGGCCCATTTGCTGACTTCAATGGTACGGTTGAGCAAGTTGACTATGAAAAGAGCCGCCTAAAAGTGTCTGTGTCGATCTTTGGTCGTGCAACACCGGTTGAGCTTGAATTCAGTCAGGTTGAAAAATCGGACTAATAAATTTGCTTAATAAAGCATCAAAAGACTTGTTTCAGGTGTGAAGTTTGACTATAATTTCGCGCCTTTTTACAGGTATTAATGTAAAGCTAGCGGGGAGCTGATCAAGCGATTAGCGTTTGTACCCAAAATTTAGGAATTAAAATGGCTAAGAAAGTAGAAGCTTATATCAAACTGCAAGTTGCAGCTGGTATGGCAAACCCAAGTCCACCGGTTGGTCCTGCACTAGGTCAACATGGCGTAAACATCATGGAATTCTGTAAAGCGTTTAACGCAAAAACAGAATCTGTTGAGAAAGGCCTTCCAATCCCAGTTGTTATCTCTGTATACAACGACCGTTCTTTCACATTTGTAACTAAGACTCCGCCTGCTGCTGTTCTTCTTAAGAAAGCTGCTGGTGTTAAGTCTGGTTCTGGCCGTCCAAACACTGAGAAAGTTGGTACGATTACTGACGCTCAGCTACAAGAGATTGCTGAAACTAAAGCTGCAGATATGACTGGCGCAGACATCGAAGCGATGAAGCGTTCTATCGCGGGTACTGCTCGTTCAATGGGCCTAGTGGTAGAGGGATAAGATCATGGCAAAACTTACTAAGCGTATGAAAACAATCCGCGAAAAAGTGGATGTGACTAAAGAATACGACATCAACGAAGCTGTTGCTCTTCTTAAAGAATTAGCGACTGCTAAATTCGTAGAAAGCGTAGACGTTGCTGTAAACCTAGGCATCGATGCTCGTAAATCTGACCAAAACGTTCGTGGCGCAACAGTACTTCCACATGGTACTGGCCGTGAAATCCGCGTAGCAGTGTTCACTCAAGGTGCAAACGCTGAAGCAGCTAAAGAAGCTGGCGCAGATATCGTTGGTATGGAAGATCTAGCTGAGCTAGTGAAAAAAGGCGAGATGAACTTCGACGTTGTTGTTGCTTCTCCTGATGCAATGCGTGTTGTTGGTCAACTAGGTACTATCTTAGGTCCACGTGGCCTTATGCCAAACCCTAAAGTTGGTACTGTAACTCCTAACGTTGCTGAAGCAGTTAAAAATGCTAAAGCGGGTCAGGTTCGTTACCGTAACGACAAAAACGGCATCATCCACACTACTATTGGTAAAGCATCTTTCGAAGCAAACCAACTACAAGAGAACTTAGAAGCTCTTCTAGTGGCGCTTAAGAAAGCAAAACCTTCTTCTGCGAAAGGCACTTTCCTGAAGAAAGTAAGCATCTCTACCACTATGGGTGCTGGTGTTGCGGTTGATCAAGCGACTCTGAACACGACTGTTGCTTAATTAATTTGCTTAGGCGCAGAATTTGTGTATAATTTTGCGCCTAATTATGGTTGGAGTGTTGCTTATTTTGCCTAACTCTTTTTAAGAAAGGCAGAGCAAATGATGCTTCCATCCAAGACCGTAGGCGTTAACCAATAGTAATTTTGGCTTAACTTAATAATACCTACGTAGATGGTGCCCGAACTGATGGTCGTATTTTGTAAAAAATATTCATTTGGGAATGCACCGAAAGAACACTCATTGAATTATCAGTGAGTGGTGTAACTACAACCAGGAGTAAATCCAAATGGCTTTAAATCTTCAAGACAAACAAGCAATTGTTGCTGAAGTTAACGAAGCAGCCAGTGGTGCACTTTCTGCAGTTGTTGCTGACTCTCGTGGCGTTGCTGTTGGTGCAATGACTTCTCTACGTAAACAAGCGCGTGAAGCGGGTGTTTACATGAAAGTTGTTCGTAACACACTAGCTCGCCGTGCTGTAGACGGTACAGACTACGAATGCCTAAAAGACGTATTCGTTGGTCCAACTTTGATCGCTTTCTCTAACGAGCACCCAGGTGCTGCAGCGCGTCTTTTTAAAGACTTCGCTAAAGAGAACAAAGCATTTGAGATCAAAGCTGCTGCATTTGAAGGCGCAGTTACTGACGCTGATGTACTAGCGACACTACCTACTTACGACGAAGCGATTGCAAAACTAATGATGTGCATGAAAGAAGCTTCTGCTGGCAAGTTGGTACGTACTATCGCTGCTGTTCGCGATCAAAAACAAGACGCTGCATAAGCCTTGCTTTTTACTGATTGCTAAATAAACTTATTGTTAACTTAAAAGAGAATTGTTATGTCTATTACTAACGAGCAAATCCTAGACGCAGTTGCAGAAATGTCTGTAATGCAAGTTGTTGAGCTTATCGAAGCTATGGAAGAAAAATTCGGCGTTTCTGCTGCAGCAGCTGTTGTTGCTGGCGGCGCAGCTGGCGGTGACGCTGCTGAAGAGCAAACTGAATTTGACGTAATCCTAACTGCTGCTGGCGGTAACAAAGTTTCTGTTATCAAAGCAGTACGTGGCGCAACTGGCCTAGGTCTTAAAGAAGCTAAGGGTCTAGTTGATGGTGCTCCAGCTCCGCTTAAAGAAGGCGTTTCTAAAGAAGAAGCTGAAGCTCTTAAAGCACAACTAGAAGAAGCTGGTGCTTCTGTTGAAGTTAAGTAATTTATACTTGATTTCTTAGCCGAAAGGCTAATGGCTGGTGGTTAATTAACCACCGGCCTTTTTGCGCTGTAGGGCATAGATTAATTTTCCCGCTGTTTAGGGATCTATGACCCAGCAAAAAACATCGCTAAGGCTCTGCTGAAATAAAAACGTTCAGATGAGATTAGGATGTACCCACATAAACAGTGTTGTTAGTCACTGCTCCCGTTTTATCAATTAATTTGATATGAAACGTGTCTTGGGCAGTTTGGGTCACTTATCAGCTAGCTGAGGAACCCCATGGTTTACTCTTATACCGAGAAAAAGCGCATCCGTAAGGATTTTGGTAAGCGTCCACAAGTATTGGACGTTCCATATTTGCTATCGATCCAGCTCGATTCATTCGACAAGTTCATTGAACAAGATCCTGAAGGTCAATACGGTCTTGAAGCTGCTTTCCGTTCTGTTTTTCCAATTCAGAGCTATAACGGCAATTCTGAGCTGCAATACGTTAGCTATCGTCTTGGCGAACCAGTATTTGACGTAAAAGAATGTCAAATTCGTGGTGTCACTTATTCAAAACCACTACGCGTTAAACTGCGTCTAGTTGTATTTGATAAAGACGCACCAGCAGGTACTGTAAAAGACATCAAAGAACAAGAAGTCTATATGGGTGAAATTCCACTCATGACAGACAATGGTACCTTCGTAATTAATGGTACTGAGAGGGTTATCGTATCCCAGTTGCACCGAAGCCCAGGCGTGTTCTTCGACAGCGATAAGGGGAAAACCCATTCGTCAGGAAAAGTGCTTTATAACGCACGTGTTATTCCTTACCGTGGTTCGTGGTTGGACTTTGAATTCGATCCGAAAGATAACTTATACGTACGTATCGACCGTCGTCGTAAGCTTCCTGCATCAATTATTTTACGTGCACTAGGTAAAACAACAGAAGAGATCCTAGATATCTTCTTTGAAAAAGTGCGCTTTGAAGTAAAAGACCAAACTCTATTAATGGAGTTGGTACCAGATCGTCTACGTGGTGAAACGGCATCATTTGATATTGAAGCAAATGGTACGGTTTACGTAGAAGCTGGCCGTCGCGTAACGGCTCGTCATATCCGTAATCTTGAAAAAGATGGCGTTGAATTTATCGAAGTACCGGTTGAGTACATCGTCGGTAAAGTCGCGTCTAAAGATTATGTTGATGAATCAACTGGCGAACTGATCGTTGCAGCGAACCAAGAAATTTCATTGGAAGCATTAGCGAACCTTTCTCAAGCAGGTTACAAGAAGCTTGAAGTTCTGTTTACTAATGACTTAGACCATGGCCCATTCATGTCAGACACAGTACGTGTTGACAGCACAACGGATCGTATTTCTGCACTTGTAGAAATCTACCGAATGATGCGCCCTGGTGAGCCACCAACGAAAGAAGCAGCAGAATCTTTATTCCAAAGCTTATTCTTCTCTGAAGAGCGTTATGACTTATCGACTGTTGGTCGTATGAAGTTTAACAGCTCTATCGAACGTGAAGATGCACAAGACCAAGGTATCCTTGATGAAACGGATATCATTGCGGTAATGAAAAAACTGATCGGTATTCGTAACGGTATTGGTGAAGTGGATGATATTGACCACCTTGGCAACCGTCGTATCCGTTCTGTTGGTGAAATGGCTGAAAACCAATTCCGTGTTGGTCTAGTCCGTGTTGAACGTGCAGTGAAAGAGCGCCTAAGTCTTGGTGATTTAGATGCGATCATGCCGCAAGACCTTATCAATGCTAAGCCGATTTCGGCAGCAGTGAAAGAGTTCTTTGGCTCGTCACAGCTTTCTCAATTTATGGATCAGAACAACCCGTTGTCAGAAGTAACGCACAAGCGTCGTATTTCTGCATTAGGTCCTGGCGGTTTGACACGTGAGCGTGCCGGCTTTGAAGTACGTGACGTTCACGTAACTCACTACGGTCGTCTATGTCCGATCGAAACGCCAGAAGGTCCAAACATCGGTTTGATCAACTCATTATCAGCGTTTGCTCGTTGTAATGAATACGGTTTCCTAGAGACGCCGTACCGTCGCGTTGTTGATGGTGTTGTAACTGAAGAAGTGGATTACCTTTCTGCTATTGAAGAAGGTCAGTTTGTTATCGCTCAGGCGAACGCACACTTGACTGACGAAGGTCGTTTTGCCGATGAGCTAATCACTGCTCGTCAGAAAGGTGAATCTGGTCTTCACCCACGTGACCATGTTAACTACATGGACGTGGCAACAAACCAAGTTGTATCTATCGCTGCCTCGCTTATCCCGTTCCTAGAACACGATGATGCGAACCGTGCATTGATGGGTGCAAACATGCAACGTCAAGCAGTACCAACACTAAAAGCTGATAAGCCTCTAGTCGGTACTGGTATTGAGCGTAATGTAGCGGTTGACTCAGGTGTAACAGCAGTTGCGAAACGTGGCGGTACAGTTCAATCTGTTGATGCTTCTCGTATCGTAATTAAAGTTAACGAAGATGAGTTGGTTCCAGGTGAAGCTGGTATCGACATCTACAACTTAACTAAGTACACCCGTTCAAACCAAAACACATGTATTAACCAACGTCCAACTGTACTACCGGGTGAACCTGTTTCACGTGGTGACGTTCTTGCCGATGGTCCTTCAACCGACCTTGGTGAGTTGGCACTTGGTCAAAACATGCGTATCGCATTCATGCCTTGGAATGGTTACAACTTCGAAGACTCAATCTTAGTATCTGAGCGCGTCGTTCAAGAAGACCGTTTCACAACGATTCACATTCAAGAGCTTTCTTGTGTGGCTCGTGATACCAAGCTTGGTAGCGAAGAAATTACAGCGGATATTCCAAACGTAGGTGAGTCTGCTCTATCTAAACTAGATGAGTCAGGTATCGTTTACATTGGTGCTGAAGTGAAGGGTGGCGACATCCTAGTTGGTAAAGTAACCCCTAAAGGTGAAACGCAACTGACTCCTGAAGAGAAACTGCTACGTGCAATCTTCGGTGAAAAAGCATCTGATGTTAAAGATACGTCACTACGTGTACCTAACTCTATCTCAGGTACCATCATTGATGTTCAAGTCTTTACTCGCGATGGCGTAGAAAAAGACAAGCGTGCGCTTGAAATTGAACAAATGCAGTTGAAAGACGCGAAGAAAGACTTAACTGAAGAGTTCCAAATTCTTGAAGGTGGTCTATTAGCGCGTGTTCGTTCTCTGCTGATTTCTGGTGGCTTCTCTGAAGCGAAACTAGACTCAATAGATCGTAAGCAGTGGTTAGTACAAACACTAGAAGACGATG
Source organism: Vibrio sp. E150_018 (assembly GCF_053544035.1). Lineage (NCBI taxonomy): Bacteria > Pseudomonadati > Pseudomonadota > Gammaproteobacteria > Vibrionales > Vibrionaceae > Vibrio > Vibrio sp. E150_018. The sequence goes on from NZ_JBHGNY010000005.1 coordinate 7,201, forward strand.
CACTGCAGTCTCAGCTTGAGCAACTTGCTGAGCAGTGGGATGAGCTAAAAGCTGACTTTGATAAGAAGTTTGAAACTAAGCGTCGTAAGATCACTCAAGGTGATGATCTTGCACCGGGCGTACTGAAGATTGTTAAGGTTTACCTTGCAGTTAAACGTCGCATTCAGCCTGGTGATAAGATGGCGGGTCGTCACGGTAACAAGGGTGTAATCTCTAAGATCAACCCTGTTGAAGACATGCCTTATGATGAAAAAGGTCAACCTGTTGACATCGTGTTGAACCCACTGGGTGTACCATCACGTATGAACATCGGTCAGATCCTTGAAGTTCACTTAGGTCTTGCAGCGAAAGGTATTGGTGACAAGATTAACCAGATGGTGAAAGAGCAACAAGAACTGGCTAAGTTCCGTGAGTTCTTACAGAAAGTTTATGACTTAGGCGAGACTCGTCAAGAAGTGAACATTGCTGAACTGTCTGATGATGAAGTCCGTACTTTAATCGGAAACTTGCGTGGCGGTCTACCGATTGCTACACCTGTATTCGATGGTGCAAACGAACCAGCAATTAAAGAATTGCTTGCGCTTGCTGATCTTCCAACGTCTGGTCAATTAGACCTATACGATGGTCGTACGGGTGATAAGTTTGAGCGTCCTGTAACGGTAGGTTACATGTACATGTTGAAACTGAACCACTTGGTTGATGACAAGATGCACGCACGTTCGACTGGCTCTTACAGCCTAGTAACTCAGCAACCACTTGGTGGTAAAGCTCAGTTCGGTGGCCAGCGTTTCGGTGAGATGGAAGTATGGGCACTAGAAGCATACGGTGCTGCTTACACGCTTCAAGAAATGCTAACTGTTAAGTCTGATGACGTGAATGGCCGTACGAAGATGTACAAAAACATCGTCGATGGCGACCACAGCATGGAGCCTGGCATGCCAGAATCGTTCAACGTATTGTTGAAAGAGATTCGCTCGCTAGGTATTAACATCGAGCTAGAAGACGAAGAGTAATCATTATTATTTATTAAGCAAATGCGCGATTAATGATAAAGAACTCTCGGATTTAACCCGGTAGAAAAGAGGCGTTCAATTTGAGCGTCTCTTAACTCCTTACAGGAGCTGATTGTGAAAGATTTACTGAACTTTCTAAAAGCACAGCATAAGACCGAAGAATTTGATGCAATCAAAATCGGTCTAGCTTCTCCAGACATGATTCGCTCATGGTCTTTCGGTGAAGTTAAAAAGCCAGAAACTATTAACTACCGTACGTTCAAGCCTGAGCGTGATGGTCTGTTCTGTGCGCGTATTTTTGGTCCAGTAAAAGACTACGAATGTCTTTGTGGTAAATATAAGCGCTTGAAACACCGTGGTGTTATCTGTGAGAAGTGTGGCGTAGAAGTTACACAAACTAAAGTTCGTCGTGACCGTATGGGCCACATCGAGCTAGCCTCTCCAGTTGCACATATCTGGTTCTTAAAATCACTACCATCTCGTATCGGTCTATTAATGGATATTCCGCTACGTGACATCGAACGTGTACTTTACTTCGAAATGTATGTAGTGACTGAACCTGGCATGACTGATCTTGAAAAAGGTCAAATGCTAACGGAAGAAGAATACCTAGACCGCTTGGAAGAGTGGGGTGACGAGTTCGTTGCGAAAATGGGCGCTGAAGCGATCAAAGATCTGCTACACACCATGGACATGAGCGCAGAAGCTGAGCAAATGCGTGAAGAGCTAGAAACCACTAACTCTGAAACTAAGCGTAAGAAAATCACTAAGCGTTTGAAGCTTGTTGAGGCATTCATTGCTTCAGGCAACAACCCTGAGTGGATGATCTTAACAGTACTTCCAGTGCTACCGCCAGATCTACGTCCTCTAGTACCTCTAGATGGCGGTCGTTTTGCGACTTCAGATCTGAACGACTTATACCGTCGTGTGATCAACCGTAATAACCGTTTGAAGCGTCTTCTAGACCTAGCGGCTCCAGATATCATCGTACGTAACGAAAAGCGTATGTTGCAAGAATCTGTTGATGCCCTACTAGATAACGGTCGTCGCGGTCGTGCGATCACCGGTTCTAACAAGCGTCCTCTGAAATCTTTGGCTGATATGATCAAAGGTAAGCAAGGTCGTTTCCGTCAGAACTTACTTGGTAAGCGTGTTGACTACTCTGGCCGTTCTGTAATTACAGTCGGTCCATACTTACGTCTACACCAGTGTGGTCTTCCTAAGAAGATGGCACTAGAACTATTTAAACCATTTATCTACAGCAAGCTAGAATCTCGTGGCATGGCTACAACGATTAAAGCAGCGAAGAAAATGGTAGAGCGCGAAGAAGCGGTTGTTTGGGATATCCTAGACGAAGTAATTCGTGAACACCCAGTTCTACTAAACCGTGCACCAACACTTCACCGTCTTGGTATTCAAGCATTCGAACCTGTACTTATCGAAGGTAAAGCGATTCAGCTTCACCCACTTGTGTGTGCGGCATACAACGCCGACTTCGATGGTGACCAAATGGCGGTACACGTACCGTTAACATTGGAAGCTCAGCTTGAAGCACGTACATTAATGATGTCAACCAATAACATCCTTTCACCAGCATCTGGTGATCCGATCATCGTACCTTCTCAGGACGTTGTATTGGGTCTTTACTACATGACTCGTGACAAGATCAATGTTAAAGGTGAAGGTATGTACCTTGCTGGCCCTGAAGAGGCTGAAAAGGCATACCGTACTAAGACTGCTGAGCTTCATGCTCGCGTTAAAGTACGTATCACTGAAACTGTGGTTGATGAAGACGGTAACCGCACAACAAATACTGGCATGGTTGATACCACTGTGGGTCGTGCAATGCTTTGGCAGATCGTACCTGAAGGCCTACCTTTCAGCATCGTGAACCAAAAACTAGGTAAGAAGCAAATTTCTACCTTGTTGAACGAGGCATACCGTAAGCTTGGTCTTAAAGATACAGTAATCTTTGCTGACCAAATCATGTACACAGGTTTTGCATACGCAGCACTTTCTGGTGTTTCTGTTGGTATCGACGATATGGTTGTACCGGCTGCGAAATACACTGAAATTTCTGAAGCAGAAGAAGAAGTACGCGAAATCCAAGAGCAATTCCAATCTGGTCTTGTTACTGCGGGTGAGCGTTATAACAAAGTTATCGATATTTGGGCGTCTACCAACGACCGCGTAGCAAAAGCTATGATGGATAACCTTTCTTCTGAAACCGTGATTAACCGCGATGGCGAAGAAGAACAACAAGAATCGTTTAACAGCATCTACATGATGGCTGACTCCGGTGCTCGTGGTTCTGCAGCGCAGATTCGTCAGTTAGCCGGTATGCGTGGTCTTATGGCTCGTCCAGATGGTTCAATCATCGAAACGCCGATCACAGCAAACTTTAAAGAAGGTCTAAACGTACTTCAGTACTTTATCTCAACCCACGGTGCTCGTAAGGGTCTTGCCGATACGGCACTTAAGACTGCGAACTCTGGTTACTTGACTCGTCGTCTAGTAGACGTTGCGCAAGACGTTGTGGTTACAGAGCATGACTGTGGTACTTTCGAAGGCCTAGATATGATGCCTCATATCGAAGGTGGTGATGTTAAAGTTGCACTTTCTGAGCTTGCTCTAGGTCGTGTTGTTGCAGATGACATCGTTAAGCCAGGTACTGAGCAAGTATTGATTCCACGTAATACTCTACTTGATGAGAAATGGTGTCAGATCCTTGAAGACAACTCTGTTGATAAGATCAAAGTACGTTCAGTCGTAACTTGTGAAGCTGATTTCGGCTGTTGTGCAAACTGTTACGGTCGTGATCTCGCTCGTGGTCATAAAGTGAACCAAGGTGAAGCGGTAGGTGTTATCGCAGCACAGTCTATCGGTGAACCAGGTACACAGCTTACTATGCGTACGTTCCACATCGGTGGTGCGGCATCAACGGCAGCAGCAGAAAACAGCATTCAAGCGAAAACAACGGGTACTGTGAAACTTCACAATGCTAAGTATGTAACGAACAAAGATGGTAAGCTTGTAATCACTTCTCGTGCATCTGAAATGACCATCATTGATGAGTTCGGTCGCACGAAAGAGAAACACAAACTTCCATACGGTTCTTTGCTAAGCAAAGGCGACAATGAAGCAGTTACGGCTGGTGATATTGTTGCTAACTGGGAAGCGCACACCATGCCAATCATCACTGAAGTGGCAGGTCGTATCCAGTTCGTAGACATGATTGATGGTGTGACTATCTCTCGCCAAACTGATGACCTAACTGGCCTATCTTCAAGTGAAGTAGTCGACCCAGCACAGCGTCCATCAGCTGGTAAAGATATGCGTCCAGTGATCAAATTAGTTGATGCTCAAGGTAACGATGTGATGATTCCAGGTACGGATATGCCAGCGGCATACTTCCTACCGGGTAAAGCGATCGTTAACATTGAAGATGGTGCGGAAGTTGGCATTGGTGACACACTATCTCGTATCCCTCAGAAATCTGGCGGAAACAAAGATATCACCGGTGGTCTACCTCGCGTAGCTGACTTGTTTGAAGCACGTAAGCCGAAAGAGCCTGCGATTCTTGCTGAGCACACCGGTACTGTGTCGTTTGGTAAAGAAACCAAAGGTAAACGTCGTCTATTAATCACGCGCGAAGGCGGTGAGGTTTATGAAGAAATGATTCATAAACATCGTCAGCTTAACGTGTTTGAAGGCGAGAAAGTGGAACGTGGTGATGTGATCTCTGATGGTCCAGAAACACCGCATGACATTCTACGTTTACGTGGTGTTCACGCTGTTACTCAATACATTGCTAACGAAGTTCAAGAAGTTTACCGCTTACAAGGTGTTAAGATTAACGATAAGCACATCGAGACTATCGTTCGTCAAATGCTACGTAAGTGTACAATCACGCATTCTGGTGATTCTGAATTCCTTGAAGGTGAGCAAGTTGAATTTGCACAAGTTAAAATCGCTAACCGTCAGCTTGAAGCTGAAGGCAAAGCACTTGTACAGTTCGAGCGTGACTTACTAGGTATCACTAAAGCGTCTCTAGCAACTGAGTCGTTCATCTCTGCAGCTTCGTTCCAAGAAACGACGCGCGTACTAACAGAAGCTGCGGTTTCTGGTAAACGTGATGAACTACGTGGCTTGAAAGAGAACGTAATTGTGGGTCGCTTGATCCCAGCTGGTACTGGTTATGCTTACCACCAAGATCGTCAAAAGCAACGTGAAGGTGAAGAACAAGGTCCTTCCGTTGAACAAGCAACGGATAACCTTGCAGCACTACTTAACGCAGGTTTCTCTGAAGAATAATCTTTAAAGAGATTGACGTAAGCTAAGACTGTTAAAAAGGCACCTTCGGGTGCCTTTTTTATTTCTGGTATAAAATGTTTATGTAATTAATTTAATGTGAAATAGCGTGATGAGTACGTGTTGGTGTCAAACATATTTCAATAATTTACAAGAAAAAGGCCACCTTAAATGAAGGTAGCCTGAAAAATGAAAAGTAATGTTAAGCCCCCGGTGGGATTTCTAAGCTTTCAGCGATCATCTGAATTAGCTGATCTTCTAACTCGAAGCGATCTTCCAATACTTCACCAATTTGTGATAGATCGAAATCAAAATCTTCAAGTTCATCTTCGATCCCAACATCGGCGTATTTGTCGGTGTAATTCAGTAAAGGGTCTGTAGTTTCAACAATTTTAAAATATGTGGTGTTAATGTCTTCGGTTGGTGAAAAGCCGGTTGATTCCCATTGTTGCATCACCATGTCGTAGATTTTGAAATGACCTTCAGAAATATAATCCACCACATGTTGGCAGAAATCTTGTAACTCTTCAGGAGAAGGAAGTTTTTCGATGGCGGTTTGTTTATGATGGCTTGGCTTTAATGCTGCCAATTTCCAATATTCAACAATCAAGTTTTGTCTAGTGTCGAGCCAATGGTCGATGACTTCACTGGAACCGCCAAATTGTGCTTGAGTCTGTTTTAGTTTATTTAGCATGGCTGTATCCTCATAATAGCTAACGCGTTATTGGCGTTTAGCCGCTCTACTTTGTGATTAATAGAGGGTCCTTTTTGATAGTGTATACCATGTAGTGATATGAGTGTTTATAGGCAGCAAATCGATAAGCACTGGTATGAAATTAGATTGCCAGTAAAATGGTGGAACTTCAAGCAATGAGATGAGCAGATGTTAAAAAAAGATCAGAAAGTAAACTGGTGTATCGTTGATGGCAGTTCGTTACATTTGCAAGACAAAACATTGCCTTATGGATCTGCTGAAGCACTCAATTTACCAATAGAACATGCGGTTATTATTGGTGAATTAGATGGTGTTCCGTGTGCTTGGTTGAATGCCAGCGATCTTGACGATGAGTTCGAAATGACGCCATTACGAGAATTATTATCTTTTCCTGAAGCCGTTTTTTTGATGGCTAGCCGCGCCGTTCAATATGGTTACATGTCGGTTTCTCAACGCTTTTGTTCGTATTGTGGTGGGCGTAATCGTCTTAATCATAATCAACTGGCGATGCAATGTAATGACTGTCGCACTTTGCATTACCCGAGAATCTTTCCTTGCATCATCGTCGCGATTCGTAAAGACGATAAAATTCTATTGGCGCATCATGCTCGTCATAAAAGTGGCATGCATACCGTGATTGCCGGTTTTGTCGAAGTCGGGGAAACGCTAGAGCAATGTGTGGCGCGTGAAGTGAAAGAAGAAACTGGCATTAATGTCACCAATATTCGTTACTTTGGCAGTCAACCTTGGGCATTTCCGTCTAGTATGATGATGGCTTTCTTAGCGGATTATGACAGTGGTGAGGTTCGAGTGGATAAATATGAATTGTCATCAGCCGGTTGGTTTCGTGCTAATGAGCTACCGCCGATTGCTCCAAAGGGAACCATTGCACGCGCCTTGATCGAACATACACTAGGTTGTGACATTGAATAACAGCATAGTTTTATTTCATATACTTAACGATTATTCCCAAAGAAATTGGAGTTGCAGCTAGGCGACAAGTGAGTGAGGCCCCATGAGTTTAGCTTGTCTAAATGATTGAGGCGAATGAACGCCGTCAACGACGATGAAGCTTCAATTGCGAAGGGAATAAAAAAAACCTCCGGGATTGCCGGAGGGGTAAGTAAGATGTCGTTATGAGATGCTGAACATTCATGTGTTTCAGCTCGTTATAATTGTGCTAGCCAACAAAGTATTAACAAATGCCTCAATTGAAGCAAATTGCGATAGATTTTAATGTTCAAGAACATGATCTGGATTACAAACCATTAGCAAAATGTGCGCTGTGTAATGTTAGAATAAGCGCCAAATATACCCAAGTCACTTGGATATAAAGACTGCCTCAAATTTTTAGGATAGAAAAATGACTGAATTGAAAAATGACCGTTATCTACGAGCTTTATTAAAACAGCCGGTAGATTACACGCCAGTATGGATGATGCGCCAAGCCGGTCGTTATTTACCTGAATATCGCCAAACGCGCAGTGTTGCGGGCGACTTTATGTCTTTATGTAAAAATGCCGAGTTAGCTTCAGAAGTCACGCTTCAACCATTACGTCGTTTTCCGCTTGATGCGGCGATTCTGTTTTCTGATATTTTGACTATCCCAGATGCCATGGGACTAGGTTTATACTTTGAAACGGGTGAAGGCCCTAAATTTGAGCGCCCAATTACTTGTAAAGCTGATGTTGATAAAATTGGTTTGCCTGATCCAGAAGGTGAGTTGCAATACGTAATGAATGCGGTTCGTCAAATTCGTAAAGACTTACAAGGTGAAGTGCCGCTGATTGGTTTTTCTGGTAGCCCTTGGACACTAGCAACTTACATGGTGGAAGGTGGAAGTTCTAAAGCGTTCACTAAAATCAAAAAAATGATGTATGCCGATCCGGCCGTTCTGCATGCGCTTTTAGATAAACTGGCTGATAGTGTCATTGAATACTTAAATGCTCAAATTAAAGCCGGTGCTCAGTCTGTAATGGTGTTTGATACTTGGGGCGGTGTATTAACACCACGTGATTACCATGATTTCTCTTTACAATATATGCATAAGATCGTTGATGGCTTGATTCGTGAAAATGACGGTCGCCGCGTACCTGTTACGCTATTCACTAAAAATGGTGGCATGTGGTTAGAAAAAATTGCGGCTACAGGTTGCGATGCGATTGGTCTTGATTGGACGATTAATATTCAAGATGCCGTGGCTCGTGTGGGTGATAAAGTAGCATTACAAGGCAATATGGATCCGTCAATGCTGTATGCTCAGCCAGAACGTATTCGCCAAGAAGTCGCTACGATTCTAGAAGGTTTTGGTGATGCCGGTACTGGTCACGTATTCAATCTAGGTCACGGTATTCATTTAGATGTACCACCAGAAAACGCTGGTGTATTTGTTGATGCGGTACATGAACTATCTAAGCCGTATCATAAATAATCCTATACTCTTCGTACTTGAGTGTATAATTTAGTAATAAATAATAAGAGCGCAGTCTTCAGTCTAGGCTGCGTTTTTATTTATTTGTTTCGGTAGTAATTAATGATCATTCATTGATACCGTTAATGTGGTATACCTAAGTCACAGGGGATGGTGAGCTATCTCTCATTTTTTTCCAGCATATTATTGCAGAATAACTGCTCGGATCTGTCTATCAATCTACGACCTATAATGAGTCGTCAGCACCTACTATGGATAAGTAACAGACACATGCATCGATTCAAATATCACCTTGCTATTTTTACTCTTCCATTACTCTTATTAATGCCAACGATGAGTTGGGCGCAACACGTGACTTTTTATCAAGCGTGGCAATCACTACTGAGAAATAATGATGGCTTAGCCGCAGAGCGTGCTAGTGTTGAGCAAGCTGAATATAAACAGCAAGCAGCTGGCGCGATGAACTTACCAAGCATTACTTTAAGTGCCAATTACACACGTTTAGACGATGATATTGACGTTTCCCCATCTGAGTTTGCGGACAGTACTTCGTTAGGTTCCAGTGCTTTAACTCAAGCCTTTGATGGCATGTTGACCTCGACTTTGGTGGAAAAGGATGTCTTTACTAGTTCGATTCGTGCCATTTGGCCTATTTTTACAGGAGGGCGGATTTCAGCGGCGCAAGATATTGCCAAAGCAAAATCTGAAGAGGCTAAATATTTATTGGAAATGAAGCAGCAAGGTAAATTTGAAGATTTGTCGAAATACTATTTTGGTATGGTGTTATCGCAACAAATACTCTCCACTAGACAAGAAGTTGAGCAAAGCTTAAAAGAACACTTCGATAACGCACTCAAAATGCAAGAGCAAGGCCAAATCGCTCGCGTGCAGCGTCTACAAGCAGAAACCGCTTATCATAAGGCGCAAGTTGATACTAAAAAAGCACAGCGTGATCTGGAAATCGCCCAAATGGCACTGACGAACTTGATTAAAGCACCGGCACTGGCTGAACCTTCTACCCATCTTTTTATTAATGAAAGTCTACCTCCGATGCAAGCCTTTATGGATAAAACCTTGCAAAGCTACCCTGGCTTGAGCATTTTGGATGCCAAAGAAAAGCAAGCCAGTGGATTGGTTGATGTAGAGAAAGGAAAATATTATCCAGAAGTTTATCTCTACGGTAATTACAACTTGTACCAAGATGACACGTTAGTGGGCGATAATACGCCAGATTGGCTCGTAGGGGTTGGCGTGAGCATTCCTCTACTGGATACTTCAGGTCGCTCTGAAAAAGTCAGCGTTGCCCATAGTGCCATTAAGCAAGTAGGTTATTTACGCGCACAAGCCAAACAAGATTTATCTTTGCTGGTGGAAAAAACTTATCGTGAAGCTAATCAAGCGTTAGAAGAATACAATGGCTTAGCCTCGAGTGTCAGCATGGCCAGTGAAAACCTTAGCTTGCAGAAGAAAGCCTTTAGTCAGGGGCTGGCGACTTCTTTGGATGTAGTGGATGCGGAAATGTATTTAAATAGCATTAAAACTCAACGCTCAGCAGCGGCTTATCAATATGTTCTTTCTTTATCGCGCTTATTGGCGATCAGTGGTGAAGTCGACAGTTTTAATCAATACCAACAATATCAAGGATTAGAGGTTCAATAATGCGCTCACGTAAATCGATTATTTTTATTGGTGTTGTGGCTTTGGCTTTGGTCTGGTTGGCTTATACCTTTTGGCTTGCCTATCAACCTAAAGCGGAACGTTTTCAAGGCCAGATTGAAGCGCAGCAATATTTGATTTCATCGAAAGTGCCGGGGCGCATTGATCAAGTGTTGGTTAAAAAAGGCGATCAAATTAAATCAGGTCAGCAAATTTTTACTATTTTAAGCCCAGAGATTGAAGCTAAATTAGCGCAAGCGAAAGCCGCTCAAGGTGCAGCGGGTGCGATGGCAGAACAAGCCGAAAAAGGCACACGCAACCAAGAGATAGCGGCTGCGCAAGATCAATGGCGTAAAGCGAAAGCCGCTTCTAGTTTGATGGAAAAAACCTACCAACGAGTACAAAATTTGTATCAAGATGGCGTGGTCGCAGAGCAAAAACGTGATGAAGCCTACACTCAATGGCAGGCTTCGTTATATACCGAACGTGCCGCTTATCAAATGTACCAAATGGCGCAAGAGGGCGCACGTGATGAGACTAAGCGCGCCGCTCAGCAACAAGAAAAACAAGCCGCTGGTGCGGTGGCTGAAGTTGAAGCCTATGTCGCTGATACTCAAGTTTCCAGCTGGCATGATGGTGAAGTGAGCGATATTTTGCTTCATTCTGGAGAGCTAGCCCCGCAAGGTTTTCCTGTGGTGACGATTTTAGATATGCAGGATGCGTGGGCGATTTTCCACGTTCGTGAAGATAAATTACAACAATTTAAACAAGGTACTGAGCTCAAAGTAACGATTCCTGCGCTAAGTGATGAGCAATATAACTTTATGGTTTCTCATGTCGCCGTGATGGGCGATTTCGCTACTTGGCGCACTACCGATGCCAATCAAGGTTTTGATATGCGTACTTTTGAAGTGGAAGCTCGTCCAACTCAACCAATTGAAGGTTTGCGAGTTGGCATGAGTGTGTTGCTTGAGAATGTAGGACACGATTAATGTTGCATCGGCATGCATTGATTAAAGAATGGCGACAGATAGTCACTCAACCTTGGTTAAAGGCAATGTTGTTCTGGTTACCTCTGCTGATGTTTTTTGCACTATGGTGGATATTCTCGGCTGGCAGCGCTCGAGATCTTGCGATCGGAGTCGTTGATTTTGATCACTCAAGTATGTCGCGTGGGGTGGTGCGTTATTACGATGCTAGTCCTACCTTAGAAGTGACTCAAAGCTACACTTCGGTGTCGGAAGGCAAACAAGATCTGCAATCGGGTAAAATTTACGCCTTAGTGGTGATCCCAGATAGTCTTACTCAAGATGTATTACTGGGTCATCCTCCTACCATTACTACCTTTTATAATAGCCAATTTATCTTGATTGGTAAGTTAGTCAACGCCGCTATGCAGCAAGCTCAGGGTACTTTTAACGCGCAAATTGAAGCAGTTAAGAATCTCAGCAAAGGCGATACTGTTCCACAACAAGCGTTAGCTCAGGCGGTGCCGATCCAAACTCAAATCACAGCGTTATTTAATAGTAATAGTCATTATGGCCAATTCTTGGTCTCGGCGGCGATTCCTGCGTTATGGCAAATCTTAATTGTCGCGACTACCGTGCTGAGTTTTTCATTAGAGCAAAGAACGCAAGGCATGCAAAGTTGGCTTGCTGTCACTCCTTTGCGGGCAGTTGTCACTAAGCTGTTGGCTTACTCTCCGTTATATCTCGCGCAAGGTATGGTGTTTTTATGGGGGATGTACGGCTGGTTAGGTTGGCCGATGCACGGCAGTTGGGGGATTTTATTATCGGCGCAAGTATTGATGGTCTTGGCTTGCCAAAGTGTCGGTGCGTTATTTTTTATGATTACTTTAGATGCCACCCGTTCAATGAGTTTTGTTGCCGCATTTACCGCGCCAGCTTTTGCCTTTATGGGGATCACTTTTCCAACCTCAGATATGCCGTTACTCGGTCAGATTTGGCGCAGTTTATTACCGGTGAGCCACTATATTGATGTGCAAGTAAAACAGGTCAATAACGGTGTCAATTTGTCGCAAGTGATGGGTTCACTGCTCGCACTGAGTGTGTTTTTAACGTTACTGCTGGTGGTGTGGTTAAGAGCGAGAGCTTTGGTGTCATCCGATAAACAGGACGACGTATCATGAGCTGGTGGCAAGTGTTTCGCTGTGAATTAAAGTCGATTTATACCAATTCGGCATTACTGCTTACCGTGTTTGGTGGGGTAGTGATGTATTCGTTTTTATATCCTCTACCTTATAGCCAGCAACTACCGCGTGAGCAATCAATTGTGGTCGTCAATTTAGATAACACCTCAACCAGTCGAACACTTGAGCGAATGGTTGATGCCACGCCACAGGTTCAAATCACTCAACATGCCTATAGCTTACAAGAGGCCAAGCAGTTATTTAATCAAGGTAAGGTGCATGGGATTTTATTGATCCCTCGCCACTTTGCTCGTGATTTATTACTCGGTGAAAGCCCGGCGTTAGCCTATGCCGGTGATGCGGCTTATTTTCTGATTTATGGAACGGTCGTTGAAGGGCTCGCCACCGCGGGCGGGACGTTATCGGCGCAGGCTAAAGTGTCTCGAATGGTCATGTCGGGAGAAAATTTGGTTTTGGCGGCTCAGCAATATGCGCCAATTAAACTGTCGATGCAGCCAGTTTTTAACCCAACCAATGGTTATATTAACTACATAGTACCAGCGGTGTTTGTGCTGATTTTGCACCAAACCTTATTGATTGCTGCAGGTTTACTCGGGGGCGGTCTTAATGAGCAACGCCAAGCCAAGCAAGTGGGATACTGGCAAGATTGTTCGGCGTTTGATATGTGGTCGGCACGAGCGGTCATTCTATTACTAACTTATATTCCATTGGTGATGTACTACTTCGGCTTTAGTTTCGAGTTTTATGGCATCAGTCGCCTTGCTTCTATTTCCCATTTATTTGCGTTAATTATTCCGTTTTTATTCGCTGTGATTGGTTTGGGGATGGTGATGGGCGAGTTAATTCCGCGTAAAGAATTGGCGACTTTAATTGTGGTATTGAGCTCTTTGCCTTTGGTTTTTTGTGCCGGTTTTGTCTGGCCGACTTCAGAGCTGCCAAGTTTACTTAAATGGTTAGCACAATTAGCGCCCTCGACCCCTGCGATTAATGGTTTTTTGCGTCTTAATCAAATGGGCGCAAGCTTCGAACAAGTCCTTCCTTATGTTTGGCACCTCTGGGCACAAGTTGCGATCTACGGCGGCTTAGCGTTGTGGTTGATGCAGCGTAAAGCGAAATCGACTAACGTTGTAGTTCAGCAATAATGCTTTGCAAATGCGGGACGAGTTGTTGTTCAAACCAAGGGTTCTTCTTGAGCCAGATATTATTACGTGGCGAAGGGTGCGGTAAAGGTAGATATTTAGGTTGATACTGCTGCCAAGCTTGTACTGTCTCAGTTAAGGTTTTGGGTTTATTGGTTAGGTAATAATCTTGAGCGTATTGGCCTATCAATAATATCAGTTCAATATTTGGCAATTGATTCAGTAATTGCTCATGCCATTGCGGCGCGCATTCTTTACGCGGTGGTAAATCGCCACTTTTGCCTTTTCCCGGATAACAAAACCCCATAGGCATAATGGCGAGAAACTGCGGATCATAAAAGAGCGTTTTATCAATCCCCATCCACTGTCGTAAGCGCTCACCACTGGCATCATTGAAAGGAATACCAGTTTGATGAACCTTTAAGCCTGGTGCTTGACCAATAATTAATACCTTGGCATCAGGGTGAGCTTGAACCACTGGCCGACACCCATGGGCAAGCGATTTGGCGCAAATCTGGCATTGTTGAATGTTATCTAATAGCAATCTAAAACTAGCCACTAATAACCTCGACTAAAATCCACTTGATTTAATAATGGTTGTTGATTTTTCCAGCGTTGCATATTTTGCTTAAAAATATCGAAGACTTGTTGAGGAAAGCTATTGGCCGCAATATGCGGAGTAATGCTGACATTAGGGTGCTGCCAATACGCGCTTTCTTGGTGTAATGGTTCTTGCGGAAAAACATCCAAATAAGCGTGTGCAATCCAACCTTTTTCTAAAGCCAGTAACAAGCCATCATCATCGACCGCCGTTCCACGGCCAATATTAAATAATAAAGCCGATTGGCAATGTGATAAGTGTTGAGCGTTTAAAATATGATAAGTCTGTGGCGTGCTCGGTAGGGCATTAACGACCACATTGGCTTGGGCTAATGCTTCATCGAGTTGCTCGGTTGAGTAACATTGGCTGAACATTGAGCCTTGTGGGATCAGACCTCGGCTATTGACACCAATCGCGACAAACCCTAATGCCGACACACATGCTGCGAGTTGAGTACCAATAGAACCTGTGCCGAGAATCACCACTTTTTTTCCCATCACAGACTGGTATTCAATAGGTTGCCATTTATTTTGAGCTTGTAATTGTTGGTATTGATTCAAGTGTCGGAAGTAGCTCAAGCTATAACCTAAAACATACTCACTAATAAGTTGTCCAAAAATTCCTTTCACATTGGTCAGAGTGTAGTCTTGGCGTAGTTCCGGTTTAGTGAGCTTATCAATACCGGCATAAGTAGCTTGAGCCCACTTTAGATTAGTGAATTCATCAAGATATTTAGCCAGAAGGGGCGGATCGGCCAAGACGATGTTCGCTTGTGATTTATCTTGAGTAATCGCGATATGTTTTAAGCTAGATTGTTGTAATAAATCTAGGTAATCCTGCTGCTGTTTTGATGCAATATACAATAATGGGGTAGCAGATGTTTCGACAGTTGGTTTCATTAAATTATACTAAGCTCCATGCTTTTTTTAGGTAAACCGAATGCTTTTTCAAGTAAACGATACGGTTATCAAGTACACTTCCCATGTCTGGTATTATTTGGAATGAGTTAACGTAATTATGCTACAGAATCCCCTTCAAGTCCGCTTAGAAAAATTCGTCCCTTGGCAGCAAATGACTTTCATGGCCTGTTTATGTGAGCGTATGTATCCAAACTACGCTTTATTTTGTGAAAATACCGAATTTGCCGATGCGCGAAAATACCGTGAGATTTTAGACAGTGTTTGGGAAGTGCTAACGGTTAAAACTGCCAAAGTGAATTTCGAACGTCAACTTGAAAAGCTAGAAGAGTTGATCCCAAGCTCAGAAGACTATCAATTCTATGCGGTATACCCTGCGATTGATGCCTGTATTGGCTTATCTATTCTGCTACATGCTCTGCTCGACCGTGAAGAAATGTTTGAATCGATGATCGACTTAAGCCAAGTCTCTGTTAAAACAGTTGCTCAGCTTGAAGAAGCACAAGGTAGTGATGAAATCACCAACGAAAATCAAAAAGAGAATGAAGCGGTTTGCCAAGAATGGGATGTTCAATGGGCATTATTCCGTCCACTACGTGAATCAGAAGTTCGCGATATTGATCTGATCAAAGAGTTACGTATCGAACTACGTGAAGAAGGCATGAGTAATATTGGCATTAGTGTTGAACATTAATGTAATGAAATTGCCATAAAAGATTATTCTAATGAATGTAGTGTCATTTAAATCAAGAAAGCATTAATAGTTTAAAATTCATCATTTTGTATCTGATTTTCCTAAAAAAATACAAAATGTGAGTTAAGGCTCAAATTATGGTCAAAATTACGTCATAAGATCAAAAGAAGTGCCACAAACCTTTGCCAGACGTGGCCTTTATGATTTAGAGTGACTTCAGACCTTAAAAACAATGAGAAGGGAAACCTAGAATGAACAAGACTCAATTAATCGATGCCATTGCTGAAAAAGCAGACTTATCTAAAGCTCAAGCTAAAGCGGCTCTTGAAGCAACTCTTGAAGGCGTAACTGGCGCTCTTAAAGATGGTGATCAAGTGCAACTAATTGGTTTTGGTACTTTTAAAATTAACCACCGTGCAGCTCGCACTGGCCGTAACCCTAAAACAGGCGCTGAGATCCAAATTTCTGCCGCAAATGTTCCAGCATTCACAGCCGGCAAAGCACTAAAAGACGCAGTAAAATAATTTTACTTTGTCTTGATAATTTGCAACTCGCACCCAGCGGTTGTTTATGTATATACTACGCTGAGTGTCTTCTCAGCGTAGTTTTTTATGAAACGTAGTTTATTTTCCATTCTTGTCTTATCTTTGCTTGCCGGTTGTTCATCATCTGGCTCATGGACAGATCATATCAGTAGTAAATTCTCAGGCTCAATCGAGTCTGCCGAGTTATCCGGTGGCGAGCTAGAAGACACTTCAAAAGCTTTCTATTGGTATACTCGAGCTCTATCTAAGCCGAGGGTGGCATCAGATTACGTTCAATTACCGGATAATGCTTGGTATAAAAGTAGCTACCAGTGGCAAAAGGGCACCATTAAAGAGATCGTTCGTGAAGGTGAAATGCAACAAAGCAGCGATGGTTTAAAGCCGTTTCTTGTGCATATTCGTTTTAGCTCTGAAGGCGAGGCGATTTATCAGCGTTATCGTTTAGATGACCAAATATTACCATTAAACCAAAAAGACTTAGATTATTACTCACAACAAGCGGAAGACTTAGTCAAAAAGGTCGATGATATCCATGACCGAGGTTTTGAGTTAATTCAGGGGATATGGAATGGTAGTACCTTTGATTCATGTGATGGTATTCAATATAACAATTTGCAGTTTGATCAAGTCGCTAATATACCATTCGCGGTAAAAGAGCGAATTAATAGTTTAAACAGCTATGCTGCGTTTATTGGTTATAAAGATAAAAAGAGTAAAACCGTGATAGTTGAGAAGTTATTATCGTTAGAGAAGCCGGTTCATGGCTGTATTCAACGAGCTCACCTTATTATGAATTAATGCTATCCCTAAGTGACTTCAATATATTGTTTTTGAACATAAAAAAGCGCGTACTTTTATCAAGTACGCGCTTTTGCTTTTTTATTGGGCTGAGAATTTATTTCTGCTCTTGTTCACGAGCAATCGCACGATAACCGATATCATTGCGATGGAACATACCGTTCCAGCTTACTTGTTTTGCAAGCTCGTAAGCATGTTGTTGAGCTTCTGAGACCGTGTTACCTAATGCCGTTGCACATAGTACGCGCCCACCGGCTGTCACGACTTCACCATTGGCATTGTTCGCTGTACCCGCATGGAAGATCTTCTCACCTTCAACATCATTGGTAGCAGGTAAGCTGATCACATCACCTTTAGCGTAATCACCAGGGTAACCACCCGCAGCGAGTACGATACCGATTGAAGCACGTGGATCCCAGTGAGATTCTGCTTCATCTAATTTCTCATCAATTGCCATCAAGCAAAGCTCAACGAGATCAGATTGCATACGTATCATGATAGGTTGTGTTTCAGGGTCACCAAAGCGGCAGTTATATTCGATCACTTTAGGTGTGCCATCAGCCATGATCATCAGACCGGCATAAAGGAAGCCAGTGTAAGGGTAACCTTCTGCATCCATACCGCGAACGGTTGGGTAAATCACTTCTTCCAACACGCGCTGGTGGATTTCAGGTGTCACAACAGGTGCTGGAGAATAAGCACCCATACCGCCGGTGTTTGGTCCGGTATCTTTATCACCGACACGTTTATGGTCTTGGCTCGTCGCCATTGGTAGAACGCTAGAGCCATCAACCATAACGATGAAGCTGGCTTCTTCACCATCAAGGAATTCTTCGATGACGACTCGGCTACCAGCGTCACCAAAGGCATTGCCAGCCAACATATCTTGAATGGCATCTTCTGCTTCTTCAAGTGTCATCGCAACAATCACACCTTTACCAGCAGCAAGGCCATCCGCTTTAATCACGATAGGTGCGCCTTTCTCGCGCACATAAGCCAATGCTGGCTCGATTTCAGTGAAGTTAGCGTAATCAGCTGTTGGGATTTTATGACGCGCTAGGAAATCTTTAGTGAACGCTTTAGAGCCTTCAAGTTGCGCGGCATCTTTGGTTGGACCAAAGATAGGTAATTTTGCCGCACGGAAAGCGTCAACCACACCAATAACGAGTGGTGCCTCTGGGCCCACAATCGTCAATTCAATGCTATTGTTTTGCGCAAATTCAACTAAGCCTTCAATATCTTCTACACCAATATTGACGTTTTTAAGTTTAGGCTCAAGCGCGGTACCCGCATTACCCGGTGCAACAAATACGGTTTCAACGTTTGGGTTTTGCGCCGCTTTCCAGCCGAGTGCATGTTCGCGGCCGCCGGCGCCAATGATTAGTATTTTCATATTTATCGTATCTCTTTTATGTACGTTTCTCGGATGCTCGTTTCTCGTGACTCGGAAAATCAAAAGCGATCTATCGAGATACGAGAAACGTAATACGAGAAACGAAAAAATTAATGACGGAAGTGACGCATGCCGGTAAAGATCATCGCCATACCGTGTTCATCGGCTGCGGCAATGACTTCATCATCACGCATTGAACCACCAGGTTGAATCACACATTTAATGCCCGCTTCTGCAGCAGCGTCGATACCGTCACGGAATGGGAAGAAAGCATCCGATGCCATCACACAACCTTCAACTTGTAGGCCTTCGTCAGCGGCTTTAATGCCCGCAATTTTGGCTGAGTAAACACGGCTCATTTGGCCTGCGCCCACACCAATCGTCATATCGCCCTTTGAATACACAATCGCGTTAGATTTCACGTATTTCGCCACTTTCCAGCAGAATAGTGCATCTTTTAATTCTTCAGCACTTGGTTGACGTTTTGATACCACTTTAAGGTCATCCAACTCTACCATGCCTTGGTCACGATCTTGAACTAGTAAGCCACCGTTTACACGCTTGATATCAAACTCAGTGGTTTTGCTTGTCCATTCGCCACATTCTAGTAGGCGTACGTTTTTCTTCGCTTCCACGACTTTAATCGCTTCAGCTGAAACTGATGGGGCGATAATCACCTCAACGAATTGACGATCAACAATCGCTTGTGCCGTTGCAGCATCCAATTCTTGGTTAAAGGCGATGATGCCACCAAAGGCTGATGTAGGATCGGTTTGATAAGCGCGGTTGTAGGCTTCAAGAATATCTTTACCGAGTGCTACACCACATGGGTTGGCGTGTTTAACGATCACACAAGCTGGCTCGTTGAATTCTTTCACACACTCAAGGGCAGAGTCCGTATCGGCGATGTTGTTGTAAGACAGTGCTTTACCTTGGATTTGGCGAGCGGTTGAAACTGACGCTTCTTGAGGATTCGCTTCAACATAGAAAGCTGCGGCTTGGTGGCTGTTCTCACCGTAGCGCATATCTTGTTTTTTCTCGAACTGTTGGTTGAAAGTGCGAGGGAACTTGCTTTCCTCATCACCTTCTTTGTTCTCGCCGTAACTAGGAACCATAGTGCCGAAGTAGTTCGCAATCATGCCATCGTAAGCCGCAGTGTGCTCAAATGCTGCAATCGCTAAATCAAAGCGCGTTTCTAGGGTTAGAGACTTATCGTTAGCATCCATTTCTGCAA
Source organism: Vibrio sp. E150_018 (assembly GCF_053544035.1). Classification (NCBI taxonomy): domain Bacteria; kingdom Pseudomonadati; phylum Pseudomonadota; class Gammaproteobacteria; order Vibrionales; family Vibrionaceae; genus Vibrio; species Vibrio sp. E150_018. The sequence goes on from NZ_JBHGNY010000005.1 coordinate 26,818, forward strand.
TCACGCGGTCGTAGTCGTGCGCGTTAACCACGATGGTGACATCTTTATGGTTTTTAGCCGCAGAGCGAACCATAGTTGGCCCACCGATATCGATGTTTTCAACGGCATCTTCTAGCGTACAGCCTTCTTTGGCAACCGTTTCAGCGAATGGGTAAAGGTTAACCACGACGATATCGATAGGGTTGATGCCGTGTTGTTCCATAACCGCTTCATCCGTACCACGACGGCCTAATACGCCACCATGTACTTTTGGATGAAGAGTCTTAACACGACCGTCCATCATTTCAGGGAAACCTGTGTAATCAGACACTTCTGTGGCGGTGATGGCATTATCTTGCAGCAGCTTAAAAGTGCCGCCAGTTGAAAGGATCTCTACACCACGTTGAGTGAGTGCTTGAGCGAATTCCACAATACCAGTTTTGTCAGATACGCTGATTAAAGCGCGACGAATTGGGCGAGCGTTTTGCATGGCTTCCATATTCCTTAAATCACGGAGTTAAAAACAGAAAAAGATGTTTGCCAAAGTGAAACTAGAGCGAGAGCTAGCATACTTTGGTAAAAATCTTAATTGTTTGAGAGTGGTGACCAATCGATCACAAAACGCCAAGATTTGATGGTGCACATTCTAACTAACTTCAAACCAAAAAGCTCGCGCAATCGTTTGGCTTTTTTGTATGTTAAACAAAATCAAAAACTTAATCTTTGAATATATCTTGGAAAAAGTGGCCAGTTTCTTTAGCAGCATCACGGGTGGCGTGACCGATGGTTTTACCTGCCTCTTTAGTCGCCTGAGCAGCATCACGAGCGCCCTCTTTAAACTCTTGTTTATCTTGGTGTGCACAGCCAAGTAACGTTGCTGCCGCTAATAATAGGAGAGGATAATGAGTAGAGCTTTTCATGTTTCATCCTTGAACCATTATAAAAGTGGTCAAATGATAACCTGATGTGGTGGGGTTGTTAAGCGGAGTCTCGCAGAATCATTTTTGGTGGAACAATAATTCGTTGTGGTGGCAAATTCGGTTGCTGCATTTTTCGTATGATTTGTAATGCTGCTTGTTGGCCAATGTAGTTATCCTTACCTATTGTCTTTCCTGCCGCTTGAGCGCCGTATATCGCACCGATTGCAGTAGCGGAACGATGACATAAAATTGCAGTGATTTTAGGGTTTATTTACGATCGTTGGACAGCGGTGGGTTTGCTTGACTTGCAGTGGATGGTTGAAGTGATGATAGCATATTCATCGTTTTGGGTTTCCGCTGCGCCAACGTTAAGCCCAAAAATACCAGTGCACCACCAATAAGATGGTATTGGGTTGGATGTACGCCCAGCAAAACAATACTGATGCTAGCCGTAAAAATAGGCACTAAGTTCATGAATAAGGTCGCACGTTCAGCACCAATTAACGCGACGCCTTTTAACCAACACCAAGGAGCGATGATGGAAGCGGCCAGCGCAGCAAACCCTACCATGGGCCAAGCCTCTATTTCGATTCCCCAGTGTTGACTTGAAAACAATAAAGGTAGTTGTAAAAGCGCGCCAAGAAATACTTGGCAATAGACTGTACACCAAGTGGTTAAGGGCAAATTCCAACGGTTTAGTAAGACGGAATACAAGGCATAAGCACAAGATGCCGCAAGCATCAATAGATCACCTTGTTTTAAGCCTTGGTTAACAAGATGCATTAGGTTGCCTTCACTGAGCATATAAATTAAGCCACAGAATGAAATTACGGCACCGAGTACAATCATTTTGTGCAACTTAGCACCTAACAGTGGTACTGCGAGGAATAAACCAATCAGCGGCATTAACGATAAGAAAATAGCAATGTTGGTGGCGCTGGTGGTGTAAGCTGCGTAATAGGCCAAGCTTTGATTGAGAACCATACCTAAAGAAGCCAGGATCGTTAGCTTCAATAAGTATTTTTTGACTGCCAGCCATTGGCGAGATACTTCAACTAAACAAAATGGTGTGAGAATTAATAATGCCACAAACCAGCGATAAAATGCGATGGTGCCAGGTTCAATGGTTGTTGTTGCCATTTTACTGACGACTGCATTGGTTGCCCATATTGCAACAGCGATAGTCGGAAATAAGCTACGGACAAATAAGGTTTTGGAGTCTGTTGTCATGGTTGTTCCTCCTTGAAGAAACTTGTTATACCTTAACGATAAAACGTTTTATCAAACTGAACATGTAGTGTGGCATGAAAGAAATAAAAGATTGTAGGTTGAATCGGACACTGAATAGGTCGATTCAGACAAGCGGATAAATGGGATGGAGTGATGACAAACAATCAAATGAATGGCAACCCAACCTTTATGCCTAAATTGGTTGAGCAATTACCAAGTACGGTATTCATACATTACTTTCACATTGCTGGTGGCACAGAAACGTTGCCGCACCAACATAATTGGGGACAGATTCATCTCATTAAACAAGGCGTGTTAGAGATGGAAGTTAATGGTCGAAAAATGGTATCACCTGCCGGTTATGCCATTTGGACTCCCGCTAATGTGCCGCATCGTGCTTTTAACCGAAGGGATGTTGAGTATTGCGCAATTAATATTGATATTGCCCGTTCTGAAGGTTTGCCTACAGAGGCTTGTATGATCGCCTTGCCACCGCTGGTGCTTGCTATTATTGATGATTTAATTATTCGAAAAGTGGATAAAATTGAAAGTCATCAAGACAAATGTTTAACCGATGTATTACTTGATAGGTTAGCGAGCGCTCACAAAGTCGATGATTTTCTTCCCACAACGCAAGATGCTTTATTACAGCCTATCTTACGAGCATTAGAAGACAATCCCGCTGATGATCGCGGTTTATCTGATTGGGCTAAATCAGTGTATTCAACCGAGAGAACTTTAACGCGTCGTTTTCAAAAACAATTGCGTATGAGTTTTAATGAATGGCGACAGCGCTTAAAAGTTGTGACGGCTTTACAGTTACTCAAGGAAAATGATTCAATTAATCAAGTGGCTTTCTTGTTAGGTTATAGCGATGCATCCGCGTTCATTAAAATGTTTCGTCGTCATACAGGATTAACCCCAGCTGTTTATCGCCAACAAGTTAGTGGTATTCAACCTCATTTAAATGAGTAATAAAGAAGGAGGGGCTGCAAAAGCAGTACTCAAAATAACAAGGTTTACGAATTCACGTAAACCTTGTTAAATCGATAATTTTTTGAATTTAAGAGCAGGGATTATTTTATTATGCTTTTAATAGCCCTTCAATTTCATTAGAAATAAATTGCGCTCTGGAGCCAAGGATCACTTGAATTCCAGTATCGCCGACATAAACCACTCCTTTAGCACCTAATTGGGTGAGGCTATCTTTATCAATAAGATCACCTTGTTTAAGTTGTAATCGCAATCGTGTGATACAAGCCGTAGATGATTGAATGTTATCAAGTCCGCCCACACTTGCGAGTACTTTGGTGGCTAACTCATTATCTGAAATGTCATCAATGTTAGTCGTGATGGTGACACGACCCGGAGTTTTTACATCTAACCTTCTGATTACAAACCGGAATACAGCATAATAGATAATTGCCATTGGGATGCCGACAATCACCGCGCTTAAATAATTGGTTTCAAAACCATTGAGTGATGGAACAATACCAAATGAGATATAGTCAATTAACCCCGCTGAGAACGATTTCGCAATATGAGCATCTAATAAATACATCGCCATGTAAGACAGGCCCGCCATGATAGCGTTAAAGACGTACAAAATAGGTGCAACAAAAATAAAGGTGAATTCCACAGGTTCCGTAATGCCGGTTAAGAAACAAGTTAATGCAGCAGAAAATAAAATACCCGCGGCGATTTTTTTGTTTTTGGTGTGAGCTTCATGGTACATGGCCAAACAAGCCGCAGGCAGTGCAAACAGCATCAAAGGAAACTCGCCTTGCATAAACTTCCCAGCATTTTGGTAGCTATCAGTCGAGAAGGATTTCACACCTTCGGCAAGCATTTTGAACCAAATGGTTTGATCCCCATGAATAACTTGTCCTGTTGTCGTTGTGTACTCACCAAACGAATACCAGAAAGAAGGGTACCAAATATGGTGCAATCCAAGAGGGATTAACGCCCTTTCTGTTAAGCCAAAAATGAAGGTGGATAATGCCTGATTGCCACCATTGACGATACCAGATAACGCATTGATACCATCTTGAATATGCCCCCAAATATAAGGGAGTAATAAACCAAGAAAAAAAGAAAATAATGCAGTGGCGAGGGGAACAAAACGTTTTCCAGAAAAGAATCCTAGAAATTCAGGAAGCTGTATCGCATGAAATTTATTGTAGCAGTAGGCCGCTAAAATACCGGAAATTAACCCTCCAAACACACCCATTTGCAGGGTAGGAATACCAAGCACTAATGCATATTTTCCACCGGACATTGCCATTTCAGGCGTGATATTTAACATCGTGCCTATTGTGGTATTAATGATGAGAATAGAAACCGCAGCTGATAATGCTGCAATGCCCGATTCTCCAGCTAAGCCCACCGCCGATCCAATAGCAAATAATAAGGGTAAGTTATCAAAGATTACGCCACCTGCGTGCATCATTAATGGTAGGTCAAACTTGTCTCCAAAGGCGAGCAATAAGCCTGCAGCGGGTAAGAGTGAAATCGGTAGCATTAACGCACGGCCAATTAACGATAATCTGGAAACGGCGCCAGTGAGTGATTTTATAAGGTTCATAAATCATTTCCTCCTTGAATTCATGACAAGGAGATTATAAGAAGGGCCAAGTCAAGTAAGCGAAATAAAGCGATGTTTTTATTAAAAATTAAACGTTTTACTTTATAAATCGACTTTTTAGTTAAACGTTTTACTTCTCGAAAATTTTAATAAAATGGTTATTTATGATGAATGCTAGACGGGATCATCAGGCGAAAAGAAGGAGATTTCTCTTTGGGAGAGTCTTCCATTTCTTGGTTGACCTCAAAAAATCGTCGGCAAGCTTGAACGCCTATTTCCCCCAGATCGGCTGAAATAAATAAAGGTTGATAGTTAAAAGTGAAGGTTGGTCTTGTATCCACAAAGCAGATCAAAGAGACAACTTTACCGAAGACTTGATCGTAGCCAACCTTGTGGCCTAAACGTTCGATGGCAATACACGCTTCACCGTAGGATTGAAGATCATGACAGATCACGGCCGAGATAGCTGCATCTTCTTTTAATAAATGAAAAATTCTTTCAGATAACCCTTCATCTGAATCCAAAACACAATGGATGCTTACGGATAAATTGGCGTGATTAAGGGCTTTAAAGTAGCCTGAAATTCGCTCAGCTCTGCACATTGAGCCGGTTTCGCCTCCGACATAGGCAACTTTTCTGTGACCTTGATTAATGAAATAGTCTGTTGCCATTCTTCCTGAGTTAGCGTGGTCGATACCGAGATAATCGACTTTATCGGTAAAGATAGTATTTTTTGATAAATCAATAATGGGTAAATCATCCGGGACAAAATCTAATGCCGCATGATAACAAGCGCCTTCAGATAAACAGTAAAAGATCCCATCAACTCCTTGGGAGACGAGCTGATGAGTTTGTTCGGTGAGTTTTTTCCATTGATGATCGCATTGATAAATATTGATCAGATAATCTTGTTTTTGCAGTCTATCAAGCAAGCTTTTTAAAGCATGGGATGTGTATTCACAACTTATATCACCTACCACGATACCAACGGTTTTGCTGTATTTAGATCGCAATTTGGCGGCAAGGTGATTGCGTACATAGCCAATATCGTGAGCAATCTTAATGATTCTATCTCTTGTTTTAGTTGAAATATTTCCCTTACTCCTTAATGCCATTGACACTGTTGTGGTCGATACTTCGGCTTTTTTGGCAATGTCTTTGATCGTAACTGTATTTTTCATGAACTCTGCTTGAATAGTGAAATATGGCCATCATCACGGCTTAGAGAGTCAACTATAGCTGATATTTTTCAGATTTATCTTGCATCTTCGAGAATGGTGAGAAGAAAGTGAATGAAAAAATTGAGAGGGAGTTATTGATTCAGGAGAAGTGATGGTTTTGGATATGTTTAAAATAGATAGCAATATTTCTTTTATAGAGTTTTCAATAATAGGAAAGGCTTACAAATCATAGTAAGCCTTTATTATATCAAACTAACTTAATTTTAGTTCATGCCGTATTTTTTAAGCTTCTTACGAAGAGTACCACGGTTGATACCCATCATGTTCGCTGCGCGAGTTTGGTTGCCGCGAGTGTACTGCATAACCATATCTAGCATTGGTTGTTCAACTTCAGCTAATACTAATTCGTAAAGATCGTTAACGTCTTGGCCATTTAACTGAGCAAGGTAGTTCTTTAAAGATGCTTTTACAGAGTCACGTAGTGGCTTCTGTGTGATCTGGTCTTGTGATGTAACAGTAGTAACTGTGAATGGTTCTGAAGTCAGATTTTGTTCGAACATAATTAGTCTTAGCTCTTCTTCTGGTAATTATAATGCAACGATACCCGTCATATTTAAAGCGACAGCGTTGTTGGCAGCGTTCTCTCACCCCAATCATTTAGACGAGCTAAACTCATGGGGCCTCGTTCACTTGCCGCCTAGCTGTAACTTTAACTATTTAGGGTGGTATTTACCCTGCTTATGTTTAAAGCGACAGCGTTGTTGACGATGCTTATTAACCTGAATCACTAGGCTTCATACGCGGGTCGTCTTGCTGCGAGTGTTTAAATACTCGTGGTATAAAAATAATTTCTTAGCACATCAATTTGCTTTTCTGCATCTTCGATGGCGTTGAAAATACGGCGGAACTCACCTTCACTATCATGCTCTTTTAGATACCAACCCACATGCTTACGAGCGATGCGAGGGCCTAAAAACTCTCCATAAAACTCATGAAGGGCTTGAACATGACCAATTAAGATGTCTTGCACTTCTTCTGCTGGAAGCGGTGGCAAGTGTTCTCCGGTTTGTAAAAAATGTTGGATCTGGTTAAAAATCCAAGGTCGACCTTGGGCAGGCCTACCAATCATTAGAGCATCCGCACCAGTGTAATCTAATACGTATTTCGCTTTTTCTGGGCTATCAATATCACCATTGGCGATTACCGGGATAGAGATAGCTTGTTTGACGGCTCTAATGCTGTCGTATTCTGCTTCGCCTTTGTACATGCAAGCTCGCGTTCTCCCGTGGAGTGCCAGCGCTTGTATGCCACATTGCTCAGCCATCTTGGCAACTTCAACACAGTTTTTATTGTCTGTGTCCCATCCTGTGCGCGTTTTTAAGGTTACTGGAACCTCAACTGCATTCACCACCGCTTTTAATATCTGCTCGATAATATCGGGGTGCTGCAACAACGCGGAACCTGCCAGTTTTTTGTTCACTTTTTTGGCTGGACAACCCATGTTGATGTCGATGATTTGAGCACCGTTTTCAACACTGATTTGCGCAGCTTGTGCCATGAGATCAGGATCTGCGCCCGCAATTTGTACAGAACGAATGCCCGATTCGCCTTCATGTACCATGCGTTGTAGCGACTTGGATGTGTTCCAAACTTTAGGATTGGAGGACATCATTTCACTGACAGCCATTCCTGCACCATATCGAAGACACAATTCACGAAACGGTCTATCGGTCACACCCGCCATCGGGGCGACGATTAGGTTGTTCGGTAATGTATAATTTCCGATTTTCAAAACAGCATCACACTTCATCTCGGCAAGGGCGCGCATTTTACGCATTTTTTCGGGGCGTGAAAAGACTAATATTTGACCATTTCATAAATAGTTTGCGAAATTGTCTACTTTTCAGTCAATTAACCCCGAGGGTAGAGATAAAAAGTTTTTAATGCTGCGCTACTGAGGCTTTTTTTGACCCGAGATGCGGCACCATTCTTGTTGCTCGATAATTGGGTCAAGTTCGAAAGCATCTTGGTAGTAAGTCGCAACATCGGCTGCTTGCGAATCAAGCACGCCAGACATAGCCAATAAACCATTTGGTTTGACTAGGCTAGTGATTACGTCTGAAAGCTCGCGTAATGGCCCTGCAAGGATGTTAGCAACCACGACATCGGCAATTAAGCCTTCTGGTTGGTCTTGAGGTAGGAATAATTCTAATTGGTCTGCTACGCCGTTACGCTCAGCATTATCGCGTGAAGCCAAAATCGCTTGTGGATCGATATCAATACCAATCACTTTGGCAGCGCCTAGTTTGATAGCTGCAATCGCTAAAATGCCAGAGCCACAACCAAAGTCGATGACCGTTTTGCCTTCAAGATCTAAGCCTTCTAACCACTCTAAACATACAGAGGTCGTTGGGTGAGTACCGGTACCAAATGCTAGGCCCGGATCAAGCATCACATTAACGGCACTTGGATCAGGGATTTCGCGCCAGCTTGGGCAAATCCATAGACGCTGACCAAATTGCATTGGGTGGAAGTTATCCATCCATTCACGTTCCCAGTCTTTATCTTCGATCTGCTCAATTTTATAAGCAAAATCGTCGCTGAGCATTTGGCTGCCTTTGATTTGGTTTAATACGAGTTGAGTATCAATCTCTGCATCGTAAAGCGCGAGGATGTCTGTTTCACCCCATAAACGAGTTTCACCCGGTAGTGGTTCAAATACAGGGGTATCTTTGGCATCTAAGAAAGTGACAGATAACGCGCCCGTTTCTTCCATTAACATGTCGCCAATGGCTTCGGCGTTAGTGTCAGTGGCATTAAGTTTAATTTGAATCCAAGGCATGGGATTGGCCTCTTGCTAGGTTAATTTGGATAAATAAGAATTGAGGCGAAGTTTAGCAGATGCGCCTCGCCTTGTAGAGATTATATACTTAAGTGGCTTCAATATACCGTCTTTGTATCAACGGTTTGAAGCTGAGTGTTGGGCTTGAGCTTACTACCAATGATAAAGGCGATTAATCCAAGTAGTAGTGTCGGTACGATGGCATGTATACCGCCCATGTCCGGTTTGAAGGTACTGAATGCGATATAAGAAAACAGCCCAACCACCATTGACGCGAAAGCGCCAGTTGCCGAAGCGTTTTTCCAATAAAGCCCTAATACCAATGGCCATAGGAATACCGCTTGCATGCCGCCAAAGGCTAATAGATTTAGCCAGATGATCATATCCGGTGGGTTAAGCGCCGCGACAAACACTAACGCAGCAAAAATACCGGTGACCCATAATGATAGTTTCGGTAGTGTTTTTTCCGCTTTTTCGCCTTGTGCCATCGAAGGGTTGATGTAGTTGATGTATAAGTCTTTCAATAAGGTCGCGGAGGCTTGAATTAATTGTGAGTCAATCGTCGACATAATTGCCGCCATTGGCCCAGCTAAGAAAACTCCGGCAACGACGGGTGGGAGAACTGTGATCATTAAGGTTGGCATAATTTGGTCAGGACTAGCGATATCCGACACGATAGCACGACCAAAAGCGCCGGCTAAGTGCATGCCTAACATCAATAGTGCCACCATAATGGTACTGATTACCATGCCTTTGTGTAGAGAGCCACTGTCTTTATATGACATACAGCGCACCGCGGCGTGGGGCAAACCAATCACCCCAAAACACACTAGTACCCAAAAGCTCATCATAAAAGGTTCGGTGAGAAAGTGGTTTGGTCCGTAAGGGGTAATTAAAGCCGGATCAATGCTGTGTAAGTCGGTGACGATTTCGCCAATGCTACCACCTGCATGCACGATACCGACTAGTAATGCAATCGTACCAATAATCATCATGATGCCTTGCAAAGTATCGGTCATGACGACGGCGCGAAAACCGCCAATCGTCGTGTACAAGCCAACCGTAATAGCAAAAATCATCAAGCCGTGGGTGTAAGAAAGCCCAGTCACGGTTTGCAGCAAACGCGCACCACCGACAAACTGAACCACCATGGTGCCAAAGAAAGCTAACAATAAAGATAACGATGCAAACACTACGACACCGCGATTTTTATAACGGGCGTACAGAATATCGTTTAAAGTAAGAGCATTATGACGACGGGCTTCAATGGCAAACTTTTTACCTAATACGCCGAGAGTCAGCCAAGTCGCAGGCAATTGGATCATCGCCAGTAATACCCAACCAAGTCCCATTTGATAAGCTGCGCCTGGGCCACCAATAAAGGAGCTGGCACTGGCATAAGTAGCAGCAAGGGTCATCGCCAATACAAAGCCGCCCATGCTACGACCACCGACTAGATATTCATTTAAAAAACCTTGTTTGTTGCTGTGGCGACTACTCCAAAAAGCCAGACCGAACACCGCAATAAGGTATAATGCTAACGGGATAAGAATTTGGCTATTCATGATGTTCTTCTTGTTCGATTTCTAGTGACATATCTTTATACATCCATTTCACCATCGCAGCGCACAGTAAAGTAAAGATAACTGGGCCGACTATACAAGCCATTAAAAACCATAACGGGAAACCAAAGTAGAGGGTTGGCATCTTGGTGATGTTTTGTGGGCTAGGCGCTAAACCATAAGCGGAAATATACCACCAGACAAAATAGGCTAAGGCGAGGCCAATCGCCCACTTAGCTTCTTTATGTGCTTGTCGATAACGAGCCTGTAGTGTTTTCATCGAGATGATCTTTACTGAGGTGAAGAGAGGGGAAGCATTTTTACAAACAATCAAAAGAAACACAAATAGGATAAATGAGCGTTACTCGAATCTCGGGCGTTTTACTTCTCGTGGCTTGGAAAAGCGAAAAGATGGTTGCGCGTTGTGTGAGCGCTTCGCTTCGTGTTGCGTGTAAAAGCAAGAGCAAAAAATATTGCGAGAGGCTGATCGCTCTTACACGCAACACGAGACGCGTCACTCGAAACGCACAATTCCCAACAAAAAAACGTCATTCCTGCCGAGTCTAGGCGAGAGCGGGAATCTACTCACAGCGCGTTGAATATAGATCCTCGATGTCGCCTAGGCTCCTCAAGGATGACAGCTTTTTGTATCACTTATTAACGCTCTTTCTTGCTTAAGCAAGAAAGAGCCCGAGTACCGAAACCCGAAAACAAAAAAAAGACCGCAGTTTTCACCACGGTCTCTTATCTTTTCCTAGTAACTAGGGACTAGCTCCTAGCAACCTGCTTTTACTGTAACCCTAACTTCTTCTCAAGGTAATGAATGTTTGCACCACCGTGCTGGAAGTTTTCATCCATCATGATGTCTAGCTGTAGAGGAATGTTGGTTTTGATGCCATCAATGATGGTTTCAGCTAATGCATTCTTCATACGTGCAATTGCAACATCACGGTTTTCACCGAAAGTAATAAGCTTGCCGATCATTGAATCGTAGTGTGGCGGTACAGAGTAGCCAGCATACACGTGAGATTCCCAACGAACCCCCATACCACCTGGTGGATGGAAGTGTTGGATTTTACCCGGACAAGGTAGGAAGCGCACTGGATCTTCCGCATTGATACGACACTCAACCGCATGGCCGCGGATCTTAATATCGTTCTGCGTGAATGATAAAGGTTGGCCTGCTGCAATACGTAATTGCTCTTTGATTAGGTCAATGCCAGTTACCATTTCTGTCACTGGGTGCTCTACCTGAATACGAGTGTTCATTTCGATGAAGTAGAACTCGCCGTTTTCGTATAGGAACTCGAAAGTACCGGCGCCACGGTAGCCGATTTCAATACAAGCACGCGTACAACGCTCACCAATGTATTGACGCATTTCTTCGGTAATACCCGGAGCTGGAGCTTCTTCTACCACTTTTTGGTGACGACGTTGCATTGAACAGTCACGCTCACCTAGGTGGATTGCGCCGCCTTGGCCATCTGCTAATACTTGAACTTCAATGTGACGAGGGTTTTCTAGGTATTTCTCCATGTAAACCATGTCATTGTTGAAGAAAGATTTTGCTTCAGAGCGAGTCATTGCAATTGCTTCAACCAAATCGGCATCTTTACGTACGACACGCATACCACGACCACCGCCGCCACCAGAGGCCTTGATGATAACTGGGTAGCCAATACGTTTTGCAAAGGCACGATTTTTCGCATCGTCATCGTCTAACGGACCATCAGAACCCGGTACACAAGGTACGCCAGCTTTTTTCATTGCGTTGATAGCAGAAACTTTATCACCCATTAGGCGAATCGTTTCAGCTTTCGGGCCAACGAAGATGAAGCCAGATTTTTCAACTTGTTCAGCGAAATCGGCATTCTCAGATAAGAAACCGTAACCTGGGTGGATAGCAACTGCGCCCGATACTTCTGCAGCAGAAATAATGCGTGGCACGTTTAGGTAGCTATCTGTACTGCGAGCGGGACCAATACAAATGGTTTCATCTGCAAGTAGTACATGTTTTAAATCACGGTCAGCCGTTGAGTGAATGGCGACCGTTTTAATGCCTAGCTCTTTACATGCGCGAAGAATACGTAGGGCGATTTCGCCTCGGTTCGCGATGACTAATTTATCTAGCATTTTATTGCCTCTTGTTGCGGTGTTAATGATGAGAGATCTGTTTGAGACAACAGATTTATTCAATCACAACAAGCGGTTGATCGAATTCAACAGGCTGGCCATCTTCAACAAGAATAGCTTTAACAACACCTGTTTTATCAGCTTCAATTTGGTTCATCATTTTCATCGCTTCAACGATACAAAGCGTTTGACCTTCTTGTACGCTTTGACCAACTTCGATGAAAGATTTCGCTTCTGGGCTTGGAGAACGGTAGAAAGTACCAACCATTGGTGAAAGTACTTTGTGACCAGTTTCTACTGGAGCAGCCGCAGGCGCTGCTGGTTCAGATGCCGCTGGAGCAGCCGCAGGCGCTGCTGGAGCAGGAGCTGCTGCATATTGAACTGGAGCCGCAGGCGCCGCTTGATTGCTATAGCGGTTGATGCGTACTGATTCTTCACCTTCAGAGATCTCAAGTTCAGCGATGCCAGATTCTTCTACTAGCTCGATAAGCTTCTTGATTTTACGAATATCCATAATGTGTTCTCTATTAATTTAATTATTCATTTCACGACAATAGTTAAACTACTGCCAATATCGTAAACGCGGTCAAGTAATTTGAACGCGTGAAATCTTGGTAGCGACGTCATTAAACCGATGATGTTTGGCTTAAATGAGTGTGCGCTGCCGAGAGTGCAAATTGGTAACCTTGAGCACCGAGCCCGCAAATCACACCAACTGCTTTATCAGAAAGATAAGAATGATGGCGGAAAGCTTCGCGAGCGTGAACGTTCGATAGGTGCACTTCAATAAATGGAATCTTTACTCCAAGCAATGCATCGCGTAATGCCACACTAGTGTGGGTAAACGCGGCAGGGTTGATGATGATAAAGTCGACGGTGTTGTAGGCGGCATGAATTGCTTCGATCAATTCGTATTCACGATTCGATTGTAAATGAGACAGTTCGATACCTAACTCTTTAGCTTGCGCCTCTAAGTTATTAACAATATCCGACAATGTATTAGAACCATAATGCGTCGGTTCACGTAACCCGAGCAAATTTAAATTCGGCCCATTTAAGACTAGAACTCGTAAGTTTGCTGACATTGTGTGGCTAATATCCATTAAAGTGAATGTAAAATGCATCATGTCATAATTTTGATGCTTTGCTAAGTAAGATAGCAAAAAAAATGACGCTACATCTAATGATTTGTCCAATTATAGCTAAATCAGCGCAAATCGCAGCATTTTACTGGTCTAATGAGGTGATAGCCGGTTTTCGGAGTCTCGTGGCTCGTTTCTCGACATTGATGTGAAACCTTCAATATTATGATTGAAGTGAGAAGGGCTTTTTCTTTTTCGAGCCATGAGCAGCGTAGCGCCCGAGAATCGAGTAACGAAAAAAACCGCAGCCTAAGCCACGGTCTTTATTATTTATTTTTACGCTTTAGGTGTCGCGATCGATATCTACACCAAATTCGCTTTTTCTTCGATTAGCTTATCGACTACGCTTGGGTCGGCAAGAGTTGAAGTATCTCCTAGGTTGCCGGTATCACCGGTGGCAATTTTACGTAAGATGCGGCGCATAATTTTACCTGAACGAGTTTTCGGTAGAGAATCTGTCCAGTGCAGTACATCTGGCGTGGCGATTGGGCCAATTTCTTTACGTACCCAGTCTTTGACTTCTTTATGTAATTCCGCAGATGGGAACTCACCATCATTTAGCGTGATGTAAGCATAAATCGCCTGACCTTTAATATCATGTGGAATACCGACAATCGCCGCTTCGGCAATTTTATCAAATGCCACGAGAGCCGATTCAATCTCTGCGGTACCCATGCGGTGACCTGATACATTAAGTACGTCATCGACACGACCTGTGATCCAGTAATAACCATCTTCATCACGGCGTGCGCCATCACCTGTGGTGTAAACCCCTTTAAAGGTTGAAAAGTAGGTTTGCTCAAAGCGGTCATGGTCACCATAAATAGTGCGCATTTGTCCCGGCCAAGAGTCGGTGATCACTAAGTTACCTTCGTTAGCACCTTCCAGTGTATCTCCTTCATTATCAAATAATGTTGGTTGCACACCAAAGAATGGACGTGTGGCTGAACCCGGTTTTAGTTCGGTTGCGCCCGGAAGTGGCGTGATCAAAATGCCGCCAGTTTCTGTTTGCCACCAAGTATCAACAATTGGGCAACGTTCATCACCGATGGTTTTGTAGTACCACTCCCAAGCTTCAGGGTTAATTGGTTCACCTACCGAGCCCATAATGCGTAGGCTGGAACGATTGGTGCCTTTAATTGCTTCATCGCCTTTTGCCATGAGTGCACGAATCGCCGTTGGTGCGGTATATAAAATGCTGACTTGATGTTTATCAACCACTTCGCTCATTCGGCTAGTATTCGGATAGTTTGGCACCCCTTCAAATAGAATGGTTTTTGCACCGTTAGAGAGTGGGCCATATACAAGGTAAGTGTGACCAGTGATCCAGCCGACATCAGCGGTACACCAGAACACGTCATTTGGTTGGTAGTCGAACACATATTTGAATGTCATCGTGGCATACACTAAGTAACCGCCAGTGGTATGAAGTACGCCTTTTGGTTTACCGGTTGACCCTGAAGTGTAGAGAATAAATAGCGGGTCTTCAGCATTCATTGGTTCTGGCGCGCATTCTGGCGAGGCTTGTTCGGTTGCTTCATGCCACCAAATATCACGCTCAGCATTCCATTCAACATTGCCACCAGTGCGTTGGAAAACTACCACGCTGCTAATATTGTTTTCTGGGTTTTGCAAAGCTTGGTCTACGTTAGCTTTAAGTGGCACGGCGCGTCCACCGCGTACCCCTTCATCGGCGGTGATCACAACTTTTGCGTTAGAATCAATAATACGACCGGCCAGAGCATCAGGAGAGAAACCGCCAAAGACGACAGTGTGGATAGCACCGATACGAGTACATGCTAGCATGGCGACGGCGGCTTCTGGCACCATTGGCATATAAAGACAAACCACGTCGCCTTTTTTCACGCCCTGTGCTTTTAATACATTGGAGAAGCGACACACTTTTTCATGCAGTTGGTTAAAGGTGATTTGCGCGTCATCGTTTGGATCATCACCTTCCCAAATAATCGCGACTTCATCACCACGTTCTGCGAGATGACGGTCAATACAGTTAGCGGAGACGTTAAGCTGGCCATCTTCAAACCATTTGATGCTGATGTTGCCAGGTTCAAAAGACGTATTTTTAACCTGAGTAAAAGGTTTGATCCAATCAACAATCTTGCCGTGCTTGTCCCAGAAACCTTGTGGGTTATTGACCGATTCCTGGTACATGGATAAGTAAGTGTCATTATCGGCGTGAGTTTGCTGCAAGATGTTTTCTTTAACTGGATGAATATGAACTTCACTCATTGGGCTCTCCTTGCTTGAGTAGGACTCAATTCTTAATCTGTAGGGGGTTGTCTTTTTTGTTTTATCTTACTTTCCGCCTATGAGGTGTTTTCTACAATTAGACTTTAGGCTTAGATATTGTTAATAAAGGTTTTTTAGCTAAAATTATCGGATGAAATGAGAGCTGGATCGGATGTTTTAACCTTTTCGATAAGCAAGACTTGGGTTTGGCATGCTGCCGTAAGTGAGCCGAACATAAATCAATGCTGCGGTAATGGCATCTTGTAGGGCATCATGGCGTTCTTGAATCGGTAGTTCTAAGTGTCGACAAATCGCCTCTAAACTTAAATCGCAATAAGCGTTGGGGAGTAGGCGTTCTAGTTGCTCATGATAAAGATGGCTGACTTCAATTAATGGATTAGGGAGTGGAAACCCAAAGTGCTTTTTATAAGCGCGATCGAGTATCGTTTTGTCATAACGGATGTGGTATCCCACCAATGGGCGATTGCCGATAAATGCCAGTAATTTCTCTAATCCTTCGGCTTCCGAGTAGCCTTCAGCTAAATCATTATGGCGAATACGATGAATTTTCACTGAATTGGAACATAACGATTGCGGCGCTTTCAGCTTGATATGAAACGGCTCACTTGTAATGATTTTGTTGTTGATGATTTTGGTGGCAGCAATGGTGACCAATTCCGCTTGTTGTGGATTTAAGCTGGTAGTTTCGCAATCTAAAGACACAAATTCACCTTTGGGGATCATGCCAAATAACGGTTGATACGGAGAACCTTTTAGGCGATAAAACCAATATAAACGCTGCAGAGTGTTCATACGCTTACTCCCTAATTTGATAATGGTAACCAAGCCATTGCTTGAACTTTTTGACTACATGTAGGCTATGGCGTAGTAGATCGCGCTCACTACGATTGAGGCTTTGGACATCCAGTTGATTGTGACTATGTTGGCAAGTCAGTTGTTGTGATAGTCGCCACTTGATAAACAGTTTGAGGGCTTCCGATAAATTATCAGCAGTTAAGCTTTCTAGAATATTTTGTTTTTGTAGCTGTTCAATTCGCTCGAAAGTATTGCTAGCGAGAATTTGATGCTCTAGTGCCAAAGTGCGAATGCCGTGTACGATTGGGAAAATCCCACCTTGTTTAATATCAATGCCTTGTTTGCTTTGTTTTACTTGGCCAAAAAAGGTTAATGGCACCGCAAAGCCTAGCGCAGGACGAGCGAATTCCATCAAGCCTAGCCCATTATTGTGCATTAAAATGTGTAGCTGTTGTTTCAGTGGTTTGAGTAGACTTTTATTGCCAGCAATGGCTTGAGCGTCCGAAAAAATCGCCAGTTTCATCACCGAAGATGACGAACTTTCTTTGGCCCATTGTTGTAAGCATTTTTTCCAATCAAGCTGATTTTTGACCCATTCAGGATTGTTGACCATCACTTTACCGGGGCACGGTGGATAACCAAGCCGTTGCAAAGTTTCACTGAAACTGTCCATCAAAGGGCCAAATTGATGCCAATGTAGACCATCTTTAATGATTAACGCATTATCTTGATCGGTTTTGAGAATTTGTTCGCCACGTCCTTCCGAGCCGAGTACCAATAAGCAACAGTGATCATGTAAGTGCGCTGGTACAATAAGCTCAAACGCTTTCTCTATGATCTGTTCATTGACTGCAGAAATAAGCTCCATAATAAATCGAGTACGAATACCGTTATGTTGCAGGGTGTGTACTAATTCTCGTTGTCGACTGGCCGCATCGATCAGTTCCTCTAGATTATTGGCGTTAGCAATTCTTAAGGTTAATACGTGCGAATGGGTTGAAAATGCGCTCAGCACTTGGGTGAGGTTAAGCATACCGATGATTTGTTGCCCTTGAGTTACCGCAAGGCGTTTGCACTTGTAACGGGTCATTATGATCATGGCATCAAATAAATAATCACCTTCAGGCACATGCAGAACCGGAGAATTCGCCACTTGTTGAGCAGGGTAATCAAGCGGTTGTTGATCTAGGGCAATGGCGTGCAATAAATCGGTACGAGTAATTATGCCAAACGGTAATTGTGAATCGGTATGTTGTTGATTGGCATGTCGGTGAGTGGGCAAGGCAATTAATGCTGCATCACTGCCATGTTGCTGCATCTGTTCGGTGGCTTGTTTTAAATTGGCATCCGCCTCAAGTATTAATGCTGGGGTGTAGATAGCTGCATCAACTTTGGTCAGAATAAATTCAGCTAGATTTTGTTGATTATGTGCTTGTTCAATTCGTTGTTGGCGAGCGGATAGGTTGTTATCAAAATAAGCGGCAAAATCTTCATTTTCTTCATATAAGGTTAAGAAAATACGTTGAGGAAGTAGGTAGGTAAGTGTGTCTTCTAGGGCGGTATAACGATGTTTTATGTTGCCATCAAGTAGTGATCGTACATCAAACATATCTTCATGGGCGTAATGAGCAAACACTTCTCGACCATCATCACTGGTTTCTTCTACTGCGCCCTTAATTAATACATACAGATTTTCATCACATTTTCCTGGAGTGAGTATGGTGTCGGATTGGCGAAAGTAAGCCACATCAAGATTCGAGCGTAGTTGTGCCCGTTGCTGTTCTGACAAGCGATCAAAAGGTGCTAATGTCATATTAAATTTATCAGGCATGGCAACGACACTCATACTCATACAAAAATGTGAGGTATCAGTGTGGCTATTTTCTAGTAACCACGCTAGACGACTTTGGTCTATATCCTTTGTTCTTGAAGTTGCCGCTTTGTTGTCATCCCAATTGAATAGGCAAGCTATGCTCATGGGGCTTCATCCTCTTGTCACCTCATTGCAACTTCAAGAAGTTTGGCTATATATCTTAATTCGATCATGGGGGCTCGGTATTTTTAATATTACTTGAATAGTCACTTCGTGGGTTTACAGGCATAATATCGTTTGATTTTTGTATCTCAACAAAACCTTGGATGGAATCATGCTCAAGCCCGCGCCTTTCGGCTGGATATCGCAATATTTTTTCGGCTTCTTTTTTGTTTATGGTGTGTACTTGCCTTTTTGGGGCTTATGGCTTTCACAACAAGGTGTCTCCTCAACAGATATTGGACTGTTAATTGGGTTAGGCTTTGCTACTCGCTGTGTAACTAATTTATTACTCACCCCGAGACTACACAAAGTCGAATATTTATTACCAGCTTTGCGTATTCTGACGTTTATTTCGTTAATTTTCTGTAGCTTGCATGTGCTGACTGGCGGTGATTTCTGGTGGTTGGCGTTAACGACGGTCGGTTTTAATGCTAGCTTTGGTCCCGGTATGCCATTGTCCGATGCGGTCGCTAACTATTACAGTAAATTGAAAGTGATTGATTATGGCCGTAGTCGTTTATGGGGCTCGGTGTCCTTTATCGTTGGTTCAACATTGGTGGGTTATTTAGCCAATGGTTTTGGTGCGGATATGATTGTCTATACGGCGATGGCAGGTTTATTGGTGGCCACCTTATTTTCTCTGCGTAATCCAACTCAGTTATTGGTGACTCAAGCCGCCGATCAGCATCAAGAACGACCGAAACTTATTGGGTTAGTCAAGCAATGGTCAATCGTGAAATTTCTGTGCTTGATTGCTTTGATTCAAGGTTCTCATGCTGCCTACTACAGCTTTAGTGCCATTCATTGGAAAGAAGTAGGGATTCCCGAGTCGATGATTGGCTATTTGTGGAGTTTTTCGGTGGTTTCCGAAGTGTTGTTATTTGCGTTTAGCGCGCGATTATTCGGAGGGTGGTCGCTGCGTGCTATGTTTTTAGTTGCTTCTGTCGCAGTGATAGTCCGTTGGAGTGGCCTGGCGCTGACCCATGATATTTGGCTGTTGGCGGGGTTGCAGACGTTGCATGGCTTAACTTTCGCGCTGACTCACTTTGCTACGATTCGTTATATTCAGCAGTCTGATGACCGTCATATGGTGCCATTGCAAGGTTTGTACAATGCGATTCCTCTAGGCGCATTTGTTGCTTTGATGACAGCGTTAAGTGGTTGGGGTTATCAAGTGTGGGGCGCGGGCGTTTTCTGGGCAATGGCGGCAATGGGCGTCCTGGCTCTATTGATTAAATTAGATGATCCCAAAAGATTAAAATCATCAGACTGATTTGATGTGAATTTATTATCCAGTAATTTCGCACTGAGCCCACAAATTAGGCGTAAAGCGATTGAGGGGAAAAGCTCGCCATAGCACAATCGAATCAAGATACATGGATGGTAGATTGAGGCGATATGCAAGGATGGATAGTGATCCCAGTATCACTGGCGTATTTAGGGATACTGTTTTTAATTGCCTGGTATGGTGATAGGCAAAAAAGCTGGTTATTTCGTTGGCGACCTTGGATCTATAGTTTATCTATTGCGGTTTATTGTACCTCTTGGACTTTCTATGGCACGGTCGGTCAAGCTGGTGCAGATATGTGGTCTTTCTTACCGATTTATCTTGCTCCCATTCTTGTGTTTACTCTGGGATGGCGCATTCTCGCGCGTTTAATTCTGATCACCAAACGTGAACATATTACCTCGATTGCCGATTTTATCGCGGCGCGTTATGGTAAATCTCAAGGGTTAGCCATAACCGTCACTTTAATCGCAGTTATTGGTATCTTGCCTTATATCGCGTTGCAATTACGTGGTATTACCATGGGGCTAGGGCTGGTTGCGCCCAATTTAATGCAACAACTTGGCTACCAAGATATGCAGGTGTCATGGTTTGTGGTTGGCGTGTTGGCGGTGTTTACCATGTTGTTTGGTACTCGCCATATCGATAACACTGAGCATCATCGCGGCATTATGATGGCGGTGGGGTTTGAGTCGGTAGTTAAACTGTTGGCCTTTTTAGTGGTTGGCATATTTGTGATGTATCTGATTTATCAAACTCCGGATATCAGCTTAAGCCAACTATCACAACAGTATTACCAAGCACCTAACATTCCCACTTTAGTGATTCACATGCTATTGACGATGGCGGCGATCATTTGTTTGCCGCGTCAGTTCCACACTATCATAGTGGAAAACGACCAAGCGCGTGATCTGCATGTTGCAAGACGCGTCTTTCCTATCTATTTAGTATTGATGGGCTTGTTTGTATTGCCTGTCGCTTGGGCTGGTCAATATTTACTGGGTAGTTCAAGTGCGGATGCTTATGTGATTAATCTGCCGTTATCGGTTGGTGCAGATACCATTGCTTTGCTGGCTTATTTAGGGGGGACTTCTGCTGCCAGTGGCATGGTAATTGTTTCGACTATTGCACTTACCATTATGGTGTCTAATGACCTAGTGTGGCCGATGTTACTGCGCCGAATGAAGTTATCTAAGGCCAAACCTGGACATATTTCAGGCCTATTACTCAATGTACGTCGCGCTTTGATTGCCCTGTTATTAGCGGGAGCATGGGGCTTTTATCAAATACTTGATAGGGTGCCTTCACTTGCAGTGATTGGCTTATTGTCTTTCGCGGCAATCGCACAATTTGCTCCTGCATTACTTGGCGGTTTGTATTGGCGCAAGGGGAATCGTAAAGGTGTGTATGTCGGATTAACTTTCGGCTTTGTGGTATGGCTTGCTACCTTAATGCTGCAAACCAATATGCTGGCGGGGAGCAAAGAAACTAACTTCTTAGTCTGGTTCCTTACCCCTCCTGAATGGCTACAAAGCTTCAATTTACAGTCTTCCGATTGGGGGATGGCGTTGAGCCTTGTGGTGAACAGTTTGGCCTACGTTTTTGTTTCTTTAGTGACGCGTTCGAGTTTAAGTGAACGCCTGCAAGCCGCTTCGTTTGTTGGTACACCATTTCCAGAAAGTGAAGATGTCAGTTTGTATCAAAGTCGAGTCTGTGTGGCAGAATTAGAAATGCTGGCTTCACGCTTTGTTGGTCGCAAGCGAGCACGTAATGCTTTCCAACTTTTTTGGTCACAACAACCAGAAACGTTACTACCTCAACAACAGGCTTCCGCACCATTGATTCGTCACACCGAGCGGGTACTAGCGGGGGTATTTGGTGCATCTTCCGCGCGTTTAGTGCTGACCTCGGCGCTGCAAGGTCGCAATATGCAGTTGGAAGAAGTGGCAGCGATAGTCGATGAAGCCTCCGAGCTGTATGACTTTAGCCGTGGGTTATTGCAAGGGGCGATTGAACACGTTAGCCAAGGTATTGCGGTAGTTGATAAGCAGTTACGACTGGTGGCGTGGAATCAGCGTTATTTGGAGCTATTTGATTTTCCTCCGGGTTTAATTCAAGTCGGGCGACCTATTGCTGATATTATTCGTCATAATTCCCAGCAAGGTTTATGTGGGCCGGGCGATCCTGAAATACATGTTCGCCGTCGGGTTGAGCATTTAGAGCGCGGAACTCAACACACATCTTCTCGAACCCGCGAAGATGGTCAAGTGATTGAAGTACAAGGTAACCCAATGCCTGGTGGCGGCTTTGTCATGAGTTTTTCTGATATCACTGCTTTCCGGCGCGCCGAACAAGCATTAAAAGAAGCGAATGAAACCTTAGAAGACCGAGTACAAGAGCGTACCCACGAGTTAGAAAATCTAAACACCAAACTGGTGAGTGCAACTCAAGATGCACAACAAGCTTCTCAATCCAAAAGCCGACTATTGGCTGCTGTTAGCCATGATTTAATGCAACCGCTCAATGCTGCACGTTTGTTTGCCTCATCGCTCAACGAAACTGCCAGTGATGATAATACTAAGCAATTTTCTGCTCATATCGAAAGTGCTTTAGGGGCGGCGGAAGATTTAATTGGTGATCTGTTGGATATTTCACGTTTAGAGTCCGGTAAAGTGCCGACCGATATTCGCTGTTTTGAATTGCGTGAAGTACTAGACAAGTTGGATGCAGAATTTAGCGTATTAGCGGCAGAGCAAAATGTTGAATTTGAGCGAGTACCGACTCAGTTGATTGTTGAATCCGATCCAAAATTACTCCGTCGAGTACTGCAAAACCTACTGACTAATGCATTTCGTTATAGTCAACAAGAAGGTCGTCGAGGCAAAGTATTACTTGGTGTGCGACGTACGCAGGATGATATTCGTATTGAAGTGTGGGATAACGGCATTGGCATTCCATTGGAAAAACAGAGTGAAATTTTCGATGAATTTACCCGAGTCGATGAAAATCGCGCCGATCAAGGGCTAGGATTAGGTTTAGCCATCGCTCGCGGAATCACTCGGTTGCTGGGACATCACCTAGATCTGCGCTCATGGCCACAACAAGGTACGGTATTTTCTGTGAGTTTGAAGCGCTGCCATCAGTTACCAGTAGAACCTGTGAAAGCCCAAGTTATCGAACATGCTCCACTGGCCAATATTAAAGTACTGTGTGTTGATAATGAACCGGATATCTTGTTAGGCATGAAAACCTTACTTGAACGTTGGGGCTGTGAGGTCCGTACTGCGATCGATCTTAAGCAAAGTATCAGTGCGTTAGAGCACGACTGGAACCCAGAAGTCGTCTTTTCTGACTATCACTTAGATAATGGTCGCACCGGTTTAGAAGTACTGGATGTATTAAGAGATAAAATAGGTGATAGCTTTGCCGGGGTTGTGATCAGTGCTGATCGCTCAGAAGAAGTGAACCGAGCGATAAAAGCGGGTGGTTTTCAATTTTTAACTAAACCAGTTAAACCGTTAAAGTTAAGAGCTGTATTGAATCGGTTATGATGATTGGTTTGTATGAAATGAATAGTAAAAGGATGTAAGTGATGATGGGTGAGTATCAAACTAAGCAAGGTGTGTTGGTCGAAATTTTCCAAGGACAAGTACGTATTGCGATGGGGGGGTTAGTGGTGACAGATAAAGTGGAAAACATCCATGCGATCACCATTAATACTCCAGACGGTGCAGGCAGTTTTTATCTTGCCGTCGATGATTCGAATGCTTTGTTGTTTGTGGAAGATTTAGCTGAGCTTGAAGCCGTTGCGCAAGTGTTGGGGATTGAGGTAGAGAAGGGTTAGTTAGATGGTTAGCTCATTGGAGTATCGTCATTCCTGCCGAGCCTAAGCGAGAGCGGGAATCTACTCACCACGCGCTGTATATAGATCCTCGATGTCGCTTAGGCTCCTCAAGGATGACAGCTATCAATATTAATTAATGCCTTTAAAGCAACCAAAAGCCCGAAGAATATATACGCTTCGGGCTTTGTTTCACTTAGGCTATTTGATTTAAGTTTTAGTGGTTATGAGCTTCACCTGCGCCTTTCGGGAAGCGGATTGACTCAACCATATCTTGTACCTCTCTTGGTACTTCAGCCGTGAACTTGTTCACCACAATTGATACTACGAAGTTCAGACACATACCTAGCGTACCGATACCTTCTGGGCTGATGCCGAAGAACCAGTTGTCAGGTGTGCTTGCCGCAGGGTTTACGAACTTGAAGTAAATGATGTAAGCAGCAGTAAAGGTAATACCTGTCACCATACCGGCAATCGCACCTTCCTTGTTCATCTTCTTATAGAAAATACCTAAGATGATGGCTGGGAAGAAGGATGCTGCTGCTAAGCCGAAGGCAAAGGCTACCACCTGTGCCACAAAGCCTGGTGGATTAATGCCTAAGTAACCAGCACCAATTACCGCTAGTGCTGCGGCCCCTCGAGCAAATAATAGTTCTTGTTTATCGGTCATATTAGGCTTGAGCTCTTTCTTCAGTAAATCATGAGAGATTGAGGTCGATATGACCAATAGTAAGCCTGCTGCTGTCGATAGTGCGGCTGCTAGACCACCCGCTGCTAGTAGTGCTACTACCCAGTTGGGTAATTTGGCCAGCTCTGGAGAAGCCAGTACGATGATGTCACGGTTGATGTTCATCTCATTACGCTCATCGCCAGAGTAGAACATTTTTCCATCGCCATTTTTGTCTTCCCAAGAAACAAGACCAGTGCTTTCCCAGTTGTTATACCAGCTTGGGGCATTTTCAACGGTAACACCTTGTTGATCTGGGCCGTTGATTGTTTCAATCAAGTTTACGCGAGCAAATGATGCGACAGCTGGAGCCGTTGTATAAAGTAGCGAGATGAACAAAAGTGCCCAACCTGCAGAGATTCGAGCATCTTTTACTTTAGGTACAGTAAAGAAACGAATAATTACGTGTGGTAAACCTGCTGTACCCACCATTAATGCAGCGGTAATGAAGAAGATATCGACCGTACTTTTCGAACCATTTACATAGGAGTTAAAGCCTAATTCTTGTGTTAACCCTTCTAAACGATCCATTAGGTATACATCAGAGCCTGAGATTGTTGAACCCATACTGATTTGTGGGAACACATGACCAGTCATCATAATAGAGGTGAATACTGCCGGAACAAGGAAAGCAAAAATCAGTACGCAGAATTGTGCTACCTGAGTATAGGTAATGCCTTTCATGCCGCCTAATACCGCATAGAAGAATACAATCGTCATACCAATGATGATACCTAGGTTAATGTCGACTTCTAAGAAGCGCGCAAAAACTACACCTACACCACGCATTTGGCCTGCCACATAAGTGAACGACACAAAGATGGCACAGAAGATGGCCACTAAGCGTGCGGTACGTGAGTAGTAACGATCACCGATAAAATCAGGGACCGTGAACTTGCCGAATTTACGTAAATAAGGGGCTAAACAAAGTGCTAATAATACGTAACCACCAGTCCAACCCATTAAGTAAACTGAACCATCGTAGCCGGCAAAAGAAATGATACCTGCCATTGAAATGAATGATGCCGCTGACATCCAGTCGGCAGCCGTCGCCATACCATTAGCAACCGGGTGAACTCCACCACCGGCGACATAGAACTCACTGGTTGAACCAGCCCGTGCCCAAATTGCAATGCCGATATACACTGCAAATGTGATACCGACGAGAATAAACGTCCAAATTTGAATATCCATATATTAGCCTCTTAGTCTTCTTGTACACTGTATTTTTTATCAAGCGCATTCATGCGAACGACATACACGAAGATCAACACCACGAAGGTATAAATGGACCCTTGCTGTGCAAACCAAAATCCCAATTTGAATCCTGCAAATTGGATGGTATTAAGTGCATCGACAAATAAAATGCCTGCACAGTAAGACACCACGAACCAAATAGTCAGTAGTGTCGCCATAATGCCTAGATTTTCCTTCCAGTAGGCTTGGGCATGTTTGTCAGATTCAAACGCCATGGCCATTC
This sequence comes from Vibrio sp. E150_018, assembly GCF_053544035.1. NCBI lineage: Bacteria > Pseudomonadati > Pseudomonadota > Gammaproteobacteria > Vibrionales > Vibrionaceae > Vibrio > Vibrio sp. E150_018. The sequence continues at coordinate 52,828 of NZ_JBHGNY010000005.1, forward strand.
TCCTTTTGTTTTACTTAATTATTTTCGTCAAAAAATGACAAAACCATTTGTTAATAAAACGTTACACAAGAACAATAGCAGCAGAATTTATCAGGAGCTTTTCAACTTTAGTCGGGCAGGAATAGTGGAAAATTAAGACCTTAGCGGCTTTTTTGTGAGATGGGTTGGAATAATTTAGCCTAGCTCTTGGTTAGGGCTAGGCTAAGGTCTAATAAGGTTAGTCTAAGGTCTAATAAGGAAACGTCAGCGGGAAGCGAGCTTAATTAAAATAGAAGTTTTTCACGCCCAAGAGTAAATTGTTCACCGCAACAGCCGCTAAGATTAACCCCATCACTCGGCTAATAATTGCCGCACCGACATTACCTATAATTTTATGAATGCCTGTCGCGCCAATCAATAAGGCTAACGTTGATAATAATACCAGAACCATAACACCGGCAGTTAAGCTTTGGTCGATAATCGAATTTCTATTGTTGTCAGTTAACAGCACAATCGCCATCATCGCCCCTGGAGACGCAATCGAGGGAATCGCCAATGGATAAACCGCTAAATTTGCCAGATCCGAACGATTAAGATCTTGAGTTAACTTTGCTTCTTGTGCCGGTTTTCCTTCACCAAAAATCATACTTAAAGCGAATAGTAATAAGACTAATCCACCAGCAGCTTGGAAGGCTGGCAATGGAATCTGCATCGCTTCTAGTAAGATCTGCCCCATCACCAAAAAGAATAATAATACACCGGTTGCAATAGCGACGGCTTTTAGGGCAACTAAGCGTTTTTGCTTGGTAGTCAGTCCTTGAGTTTGAGATAGATAAATCGGCACGGTACCAACGGGATCAATGACGGCCCATAATACGACAAATTGAGTAATTAAAACGCTGATCAAGATGGCTCCTTCGTGATATTAAGAGTTAAAGTGACTCTTTTGGGGTGATGACAATTCCGACCGTGGTGATTCGCTGATCAATAATATCTCGAATAAACAATGTGACATTACCAAATTCCTTTGCAGCATCACGAATAGGGATACCATCAAATGATTGCATTAATAATTCATTTAAAGAGAGATGGTGCTCTGCGGGTAAATCGATACCGTAAGAATGGTGTATATCACCTATTTTAGTAAATCCTTTCAAGCATAGTTCATGTTTAGGTAAGCTTTCTATTGGCGTCTCATCTGCGCTCGAACAAATAAGGTCAACAAAATCTCTAACATTAGGCTTCATCATGATAAATAGATGATCCTCTGCCAATATTAATGTGGAACCACGAGGTGGGATGACTTGTTTACCTCTCGTTATCATGGCGACAACGGTGCCATCAGGAAGTGCCATTTGAGATAAACGACGTCCGGCTATCCTTGAGTCTTTTCCGAGTCTATATTTAACAATTTCAGCATCGACGTCACCTAAGGTGGTGATTTCTAATGTTGCTGTGGGGGTTGATGGTGCAGGTTCTGTTAAACCTAATCGTCGAGCCATTAGAGGTAAAGTTGAACCTTGTATGGTAGCCGAAATAAATACGACGAAAAACACCACATTAAAAATTAACCCAGCATCAGGTACCCCATACATCAAAGGGTAAATAGCAAGGATGATGGGTACCGAGCCTCGTAATCCAACCCAAGAAACCAATGTAATTTCTCGTAAGTTGAAACCAAAAGGTTTTAATACCGGTAAAATGGAAATTGGTCTAGCAATTAATATTAAAACCACTGCAATCATTAAGCCTTCAAACCAAACATCGAGTAGTGATGATGGCGTGATAAGTAGTCCTAATATCATAAACATGCAGATTTGGCCCAACCAAGCTAATCCATCATGGAATAAAAAAGTACTGCGTTGGAAGACAAAACGACTATTACCAATTACTACGCCTGTAATGAAAATAGATAAAAATCCACTTCCACCTAAATTTGCACTAATTCCAAATGATAATAAGCCTAGAGCCGCTACCATGACGGGGTACAAGCCGGACGTCGTTAAATTGATATGATTAATTAATCGAACAGATAACCACCCACATGCAAGACCGACAACAGAGCCTATGCCGATTTGTTGGATGAAGAGCATAAGTAAGCCTGTGCCTGGCTCTAATCCATTGACAATTATCTCTAAGAGCCCAACGGTGAGAAAGATCGCCATCGGGTCATTGGTTGCACTTTCTATTTCCAAGGTTGATTTGAGTTTAGGGTTGATATGAATGCCAGCATTTCTTAATAAAGAGAAGACCGCAGCAGCATCCGTTGAACCGACAATAGCACCAATCAATAAGCCATAAATTAAAGGAATATCAAGAATGTAAGCGGCAGCAAAGCCCGTTATTGCAGATGTGAACAAAACTCCGAGCGTGGCTAATAAAGAGGCGGGTTTCCAGACTGATTTAATCGATGCCATCGGAGTGTTTAAGCCACCATCAAACAAGATGACTGCTAACGCTAAGGTACCTAATGAATGGGCGATAAGAGCATTATCAAAATCAATGCCACCGGGACCATCTTCTCCCGCTAGCATGCCAACAATCAGAAACATTACCAATACTGGTAAGCCTAAACGTGCAGAAACCTTGCTTGAGAGGATACCAAAGGCAATTAAAATGGCGGCGAGTAAGATAAGTTGGTCAATTATAAACATGCAAGGCACTCTTTGATTAATGGCGTTAGCATTAAAGTACATCGAGTCGCTAAATTATCTCGATATGTCGCTTAGTCGGGGGTGAATTAGCAGAGGACTGTGAATGAGGGTTCACTTTTTGTTGCTAAAGAGAAAAAAGAAAGCGACCAATAAAATGTATCATATTTTTGCTATTGATACATTTTATTGATCGCGAATAATGGCTTGTAATGATTAATTTTCTGTTTCCAACTGTTGCAACAAGATAACAGCTTGAGTCCGGTTTTTAACGTCTAGCTTACGGAATATGGCGGTCATATGCGCTTTAATCGTCGCTTCTGAGACATTCAATTCATAAGCAATTTGTTTGTTAAGTAAGCCGTCTGACAACATGCCTAATACTTTATATTGTTGAGGGGTTAAGGCGGCCAGTTTTTGGCTGATCTCGTTACAAGCGTCATTGTTTTGAATAAGTCCTTCAGGGAAGAACGGATCACCATTGAGTACTTGGTTGAGCGCGCTGTTCAGTTCGCGCATATCGCTGGATTTTGGAATAAAACCAAACGCGCCGTGGCTTTTTACTTGACTGACGACGCTAGATTCTTCGCTGGCGGAAATCACCACAATCGGTAAATCTGGATATTCAGAACGTAGGTGGATTAACCCTGACATGCCATTTGAGCCGGGCATTTTCAGATCAAGTAATAAAAGATCGGGTTCATCGACTTTCTTAATTAATGCCAGTAACGCATCGAGAGAGTCGGCCTCATGTAAGTTGGCGCCACTCACCGCCATATGAATTGATTGAAATAGGGCGTTACGAAAGAGTGGATGATCATCTGCAATGATAATGTTGTATGTCGAATCCATGACAATAAGTTCACTGTTGAAGTAACAATGCATTCATTATCAACCTGTTTACCCTATCTCTCAACTGAGCAAAGGCAAAAGTCTGAACCATATCCGACTTTTGTCTAGCTTAACGCTCTACAGCAAGTGGTTTTGCTTTAAATGTTGAGAGAAGTTATCTGCATTCATAAAACCAGCAATACGAGCTTGTGGAATATGTTCACCTTGAGCATCCCAAAATTCAATGGTCGGTAGGCCAAGTACCTTCATTTTCTCCATCAAAGCAATATCATCTGGTGTCGCCGCGGTAACATCGGCTTGAATTAAGACAAAATTAGCCAACTCATTAGCGACTTTGGGTGCGTGAAAGGTGTATTTTTCGAACTCTTTACATGCGACACACCAGTCGGCATAGAAATCAAACATCACCGGTTTATTGGCGGCTTTGGCTTGGGCGAGTTGTTGATCTAGTTCGCTTACCGTTGAGATACGGGTAAAGGCGATATCAGTTTGTGATGATTGCGTATGATTTTGTCCTGAGTTAATCACTCCTGCGGTTTGTAAGCCGAAATACGCCGAGAACACTAAGCCCAGAATCGCCACGATTCCAATAAGACTTTGCTGCCAACTCGCTTGCTGCATGCTTTGTTTAACATGGTATAGCCAAGCAAAGCTGATGAGCCCGAGGGTGATCCATAATCCTTGTGTCCAAATTTCTGGCAAGATGCGTTCTAGTAAGAAGATCGGTGCCGCCAGTAGGATAAAGCCAAACAATACCTTTACTCGATTCATCCACTCGCCCGCTTTTGGTAGTAATTTATTACCAAACACCGCGACGATGATCAGTGGAATGCCCATGCCAATTGCTAAGGCATACAGGGCAATTGCACCAGTCAGTAGATCGCCACTTTGCGCCACGTACAATAATGCACCAGAAAGTGGCGCGGTAGTGCAAGGCGAACACACTAAACCGGAGATCACGCCCATAATAAACACCCCAGCTAAATTACCGCCTTGTTGTTTATTGCTTTGTTCATTGAGCCAAGTTTGTAGGCGACTCGGTAGTTGAATGGTGTAGAGGCCAAACATCGACAGTGACAGCAATACAAATATAATACTTAAACTAATTAATACTACAGGTGCTTGCAAGGTGGCTTGGAATTGCACGCCCAAAGAAGCCACTACTAAGCCAAGTAGCATGTAGGTTAGTGCCATGCCTTGTACGTAGATGAAAGATAATTTAAACGCTTTCTTGGCTGTTAAACGACCACCACCAAGTACGATGCCGGTTAAAATTGGGTACATTGGTAGTACACATGGAGTAAAAGCTAAACCAATACCGAGTAGTAAGAATAATAATGGTGTCCACCAGTGTTCTGCCAATTGAGAGGCAATATTGCTGTCTGCAGAATTGGTACTGGTGGTAAGTTGAGTCGCCTGAGTAACTTGAAGCTGGCTTTTTGTTGCCTGGTTACTGTCTGTGATTTGAGAGCTACTGGTTGTTGAGTTAGATGTTGTTGCCTTAGGAGCTTGGCCAGTTTGATCTAGTGGCCCTATTGGATCTAAAGGGACGATGCGCGTTTCTGGTGGATAGCAAAAACCTGTGGTGGCACAACCTTGATATTGGACGATCAGTTCACCGTTATCGGCAACGCTTTTTAATGGTATTTCAACACTGACTGGCTCGGTGAAAATATGCACATTACCAAAAAATTCATCGGAATGAAAAGTCCCTTCTGGGATCTTGGCTTCGCCCATTTCTGCCTTGTTAGCTTGGAAAGAAAAACGCTCACGATACAGGTAGTAGCCCGGTTTGATTTGCCAATCTAGGGTAACCGTGTCGTCTTGTTGAATGAAATTGAATGGGAACGCCTGATCAACAGGTACGAATTGATTGTTGGTACCGGGCGTAGCTGAATTGGTGAAATTGGCTAAAGGCGCCTGTACTGAGTCAAAATTGGCCGCTTGAGCGGTAGTCGTAAAACCAATAAATAAGCTAACGAGCAACGTAAATAAGCAACGAATGGCAGCCATAAAAGTTCAATTTCCGATTTAAAGTGTCAGTATAAAAGAAGGATCTCAGCATCAGACCACACAAAAGTGGTTTTGGTTTCATTGTGCGAGTATATACCCAAGTAACTTCAAGATGCGAGTTTCAGTTAAGGGAAAACCTTAAGTAATAAAAAACGAGCCCGTAGACTCGTTTTTTTGGTGTGATGTTATGGTTTTAATTACAGCAAGAAGCCACCAAATACAAAACCTAGAACCACTGACGTTGCAATAGTGATAACGCCTGGAATCATAAACGGATGGTTAAACACTAGTTTACCAATACGAGTTGAACCTGTGTCATCCATTTCAACCGCCGCTAATAGTGTCGGGTAAGTTGGAAGAACAAATAACGCACTTACTGCTGCAAAAGATGCAATTGCAGTCAATGGTGCAACACCTACTGCTAGAGCAGCAGGCATTAATGCTGTTGTAGTTGCGCCTTGTGAGTATAGCAACATAGAAGCGAAGAACAGCGTAATGGCTAGCATCCATGGGTATTGTTCTAGTAAGTCACCCGCGAAGTGTTTGATTTCAATAATGTGCGCTGATACAAAAGTATCGCCTAGCCACGCTACACCAAGTACACAGATACACGCACTCATACCTGAACGGAAAGTTGGCGCAGAAGCAATGTTAGAAGCGTCGACTTTACATAGCAACACAATCGCGGCCGCTGCGGTTAGCATTAATGCCATGATTGCTTGAGTTAGTACAATATGTGGATGAGTAATCACACCAACTGTTGGTGAAATTAATGTTGCATAGGTTACCACACAAACAATCGCTAGACAGAAAATGTAGACCGATAACTTTGCTGTTCCAGTCGCTTTTTCTCGTTTTTGTTGGCCTTTAAGTTTGATTAACCCTTTTGCCATACGATCTTGATATTCAGGGTCATCTTTTAATTCACAACCTAGGAAGTTCGCTATAAATGCGCCAATCATACAAGCAATAAAGGTGGTTGGAATACAAATCGCTAACAGCGTTAAGTAGCTTACGCCAAATGGTTTTAATAATCCTGAGAAGAAAACTACCGCTGCTGAAATTGGAGACGCCGTAATTGCGATTTGTGAAGCAATAACCGCAATAGAAAGTGGGCGAGATGGACGAACACCTTGTTCTTTCGCGACTTCAGCAATAATTGGTAAGGTAGAGAATGCGGTGTGACCTGTACCGGCAAGTAGCGTCATAAAGTAAGTGACAATCGGAGCGTAAAAAGTAATGCGTTTTGGATTTTTACGTAAAAATTGTTCCGCTAACTGCACTAACCAATCCATACCGCCAGCGATTTGCATCGCGGCAATTGCTGAGATGACCGATGCAATAATTAAAATGACATCAATAGGAATCGCACCTGCATCTAAGCCAAAGATAGTAGTAAGTACAATAACACCGGCACCACCGGCAAAACCAATACCGATACCACCAATCCTCGCCCCGAGGTAGATAAAGAGTAATACAATTAAAAGTTGTAATAACATGTTGTTACCTTTTTTAAAGTCTAAAAAATTAACCTGGGGTGTAGATTTAAAAACACGACAAAAATCCACAATGCACGTTAATTTCCTAATCAAAGTTGAAATAAAGGGAACGTTAAACGTTCCCTTTATACCCAAGTCACTTGGGTATATTTGATTGACAATAATTAGTTATAACGTTTCGCTTTGTATTGAGGATGCATTAGGTTTTCAGGAGAGAAGATTTCGTCTAATTGCTCTTCGGTTAGCAAGCCGCGATCTAGTACGATTTCACGTACGCTCTTACCTGTTTCGGCACAGATTTTACCCACGATGTCACCTTGGTGGTGGCCAATATATGGGTTTAGGTAAGTCACGATACCGATAGAGTTGAACACGTATGCTTCACACACTTCTTTGTTCACAGTAATGCCGTCGATACACTTGTCACGTAAGTTAACACAAGCATTTTTCAGGATTTCTAGTGATTCAAACATACATTGTGCAATCACAGGTTCCATTACGTTTAACTGTAATTGACCCCCTTCAGCCGCAAAAGAAAGCGCGGTATCATTACCTAGTACTTTAAAGCACACTTGGTTTACGACTTCTGGAATTACTGGGTTTACTTTAGCAGGCATAATTGAAGAACCCGCTTGTAGTTCAGGTAGGTTGATTTCATTTAAGCCAGCGCGAGGGCCAGAAGACAATAGACGTAGGTCGTTACAGATTTTAGACAGTTTAACCGCAAGGCGTTTTAGTGCGCCGTGTGCCATCACATAAGCACCACAGTCAGATGTCGCTTCGATTAAATCTTCCGCTGGAACGCATTCAAAACCGGTTACTTCAGATAAGTGTTTAACGGCTAATGCTTGATACTCTGGTGCAGCGTTCAAGCCAGTACCAATAGCAGTTGCACCTAGGTTTACTTCCAGTAATAACTTAGAAATGTATTGTAAGTTACGTACTTCTTCATTTAGCGTTACAGACCAAGCGTGGAATTCTTGGCCTACTGTCATTGGAACCGCATCTTGTAACTGAGTACGACCCATTTTGAGCACAGTGTTATATTCAGCGCTTTTATTATTAAAGGCTTCTTTTAAGTACTTAACCGCTTCAATGGTTTTCATCATGCTGCTGTAAACAGAAATACGGAAACCTGTTGGGTAAGCACAATTCGTTGATTGACTCTTGTTTACGTGGTCATTTGGGTTGATGAAGTCATATTCCCCCTTTTCTTTACCCATTAACTCAAGTGCTAAGTTGGCGATAACTTCGTTAGTATTCATGTTAACTGAAGTACCTGCACCACCTTGGAAAACGTCTGACGGGAATTGATCCATACACTTGCCTGTATTTAGAATTACGTCACAGGCTTGAATAATGTAGTCACTGATATCGGCTGGTAATACGCCAATTTCTTTGTTGGCTAATGCGGCCGCTTTTTTAGTCATAACCATACCGCGTACAAATTCAGGTACGTCAGAAATAGTTGTATTGGAGATATTAAAGTTTTCGATTGCACGGATAGTGTGGATGCCGTAATACGCTTCAGCAGGTACTTCACGAGTACCTAGTAAGTCTTCTTCAATACGGAATTGTTGTACAGGTGTTTCAATAGTTAATGTAGTCATTGGATGGATCCTATAAGCATGGAACACTAATAAAAAATATCTTTGCCTACGTTGCTAGAATCCATTCACTGCATACAGATGGCTTATCTTTGACGATGCAATCATACCCCTTTATGGGTGTAAGAATAGATCATAGATCAAACTTTTCATCGTACAATTGCATCTTAATAAGAGTTTCTGTCTGTTTGCAAATAAATTGTAGGTAAGTTGTAACTTTATCGGTAATCGTTACGTTTTGAGATGGTTAACATTTGTTGTATGAAGTGGGAAAGCATACACTGAAAGGAATATACCCAAGTGACTTCAAGGTGTGAGTTTCGGTGTCTTGAAGTCACTTGGGTATATTACCAGGAGGTGTTTGTGTTTCCGATTTTAGTTATTTTATTTATTTGTGTTCCGATCATTGAGATTGCGTTGTTTATTCAAGTCGGTGATTTAATTGGCTTATGGCCGACTATTGCGATTGTGCTATTAACCGCTTTCGTCGGGGCATCTTTGGTGCGTAGCCAAGGCATCCAAACTTTGATGTCAGTGCAATCACGCATGCAGCAAGGTGAACTGCCGGCGCAGCAAATTATTGAAGGCGTCATGTTAGCAGTATCAGGGGTATTACTACTGACTCCCGGCTTTATGACGGACGCACTCGGTATGTTGGTATTATTGCCAGCTCCACGTGCTTGGATTGCTAAACAACTCATGCAGCGAGTCAAAGTTAGCTCTTCGGCTCAGTTCCATTCTTCATCGCAGTTTCATGGTGAAAATCCATTTAATACTTCAGAGCATGATCAGCAAGGGGATGTGTTTGAAGGCGAGTTTGAAAAGAAAGCCGATGAAGATAAGAGGATAGATAAGTAGATTTCGTGTCTAGGCTCTCGTGCGCTACGCTTATCGTTGCTCGGTCGAAAACCGAGAAGCGTAGCGCTCAAGATACGAGCCTCGTTTTTAAACCGCCCCTTCAAACCCCATTTGTCTCCAGGCTTCAAAAGCAATAATTGCGACGGCGTTGGATAGATTCAAACTACGGCTGTCTGGCATCATAGGAATACGAATTCGTTGTTCCATTGGTAGCGCTTCAATTGTGTCAGCAGGTAGGCCACGGGTTTCTGGGCCAAATAATAAAACATCACCTTGTTTAAATTTTGCATCCACATGATGACCAGTCGTTTTGGTAGTACAAGCAAAAATACGGTAGTTATCACCTTTTTCTTGCTCTAGATATTCAATAAAGGCTGCATAATCTTTATGACGTTTAACACGTGCTAAATCATGATAATCCAGACCGGCACGGCGCACTTTCTTTTCTTCTAAATCAAAACCTAGTGGTTCGATTAGGTGCAAGTTAGCGCCACAGTTGGCACATAAACGAATAATGTTGCCAGTGTTAGGAGCGATTTCTGGTTCAAATAAAGCAATGTCGAACATAGTGCTGATACCGTTAATGGGTGACTTGGGGTATATAATACCAGTCCTCGATCATAAATCGATAGGTAAAATTAGCGCTACCGCAAGGCCACCATGTTGACTACGTGAAGCATGAATATGACCATTATGCTGCATGATGACATTATGGGTAATCGCTAGGCCTAATCCTGCGCCACCACTGTACCTATCACGCGCGGTAGAGACACGATAAAAAGGTCGGAAGATTGCATCAAGTTCACTGTCATTAACCCCTTCGCCATCATCTTCAATCAAAATGGTCAGCCCATCATGTTGTCGGCTAAAAGTCACCCAAACCGATTGGTCGCAATATCGAATCGCATTGCGTATGACATTTTCGACTGCACTAATCAGCAAGTTAGGGTTTCCGGTGATATGTGTGTTGGGAATTGATTTACAAATCAGAGTTTTCTGTTGTTGCTCAGCTTCAAATATACCGTCTTCGATAGTTTCTCCCCAAAGCTCTTGCACTGAGATATTTTGGTGAATTTGATGGGCATCGATTTGTTGGCGAGATAGTTCTAATAGTTCATTAATCATTAGCTCCAATCGTTCCGCTTCAGTATCAATGCGAGTCAGTTCTGAGCTTTCACCTTGTTTGCGGATCGCTAACGCATTCGCCATTCTTAAACGGGTGAGTGGGGAGCGCAGTTCATGAGAAATGTTAGATAATAATCGCTGCTGTTCAGAGGTTTTATTGTTAATGGCGTTGACCATTTGGTTAAAGCTTGCCCCGGCTTGTTTAAATTCACTCGGGCCCTTTTCTAATTCTGGATCGTATTCGATCACTCCACGAGCGACTTTTTGCGCCGCTTTCTCTAAGCGCATCGCTGGTTTACTTAATGCCCATGCGAGCCAAAGTAATAGTGGAGTACTAATTAACATTACTACGAGAAGCAATTGAATCGGTCTATCGAGTAATTGCAGTAAAAAAGGTGGCGGTTGATGCCAACGGATAGCGAAGTATATGTGTAAGTTTTGTTTGGCAATCACGACTGGGACAGGGCCAGCGATCATTGTTCGACCATACAAACGTTGCTGAGGTTTATCTAACATGTCTGATTGGGTAATAAAATTATTTAGTGCTTTTTGCTTCATTCCTTGAGGTGGATTGATCCAACGATCATTCGTGTCTGTAAAGTAGAAACTGAGACGGCTTCTATCTATATTGTGCATTTTTATTTGCATCATCGCTTGCTTGAGTGAAGAAGCATTTTGGTAGTTTTTAGTAAGCTCTTGTCCGGTTTGCTTCATCTCTTTTAATGGCTCAGCCGGAATATCGTGAAGTTGTCTAGGATCGAGTTGAGAGGCGGCAACCACTGCAATTAATACTAATAACATGGTTAGCCAAAATATGGCAAAAATACGACCGTATAAGCTAGAAAACTTAGGTAAATTCATTATTGATCCTCAACCATAAGATAACCTTTCCCTCGTAAGGTTTTAATTAAGGTTTGCTCATGGTGCTCAGAAAGTTTTTTGCGTAAGTTCGACACATGCATATCAATCGCGCGATCAAAAGGACTGAGGCGCTTACCTAGTACCTCTAAGCTTAAATCTTCTTTACTGATGGATTCACCCATGTGAGTTAAAAAGTACTCTAATAACGTAAATTCCGTGGTGGTGAGATCTAATAATGTGCCTTGATAGTAGGCTTCTTGTTTACCCGGAAACACTTGCAAACCATGAGGAGTGTTCGTTTCTGTTGGTTCAGGTTTATTAGGTTGAGTACGACGTAAAATAGCGCGAATGCGTGCCATTAATTCACGATCACTAAACGGTTTGGGTAAGTAGTCATCAGCACCGAGCTCAAGGCCAATCACTCGGTCGACTTCTTCACCTTTCGCGGTCAGCATTAATACAGGGGTCTTCCACCGTTGCCTTAGTTGTTTAAGCATTTCCATACCGTTCATTTTTGGCATCATAATATCCAGCAAGATCAGATCAACACTGTTATCTATGGCTTGTAGGCCATCAATACCATTGTGTGCTTGTGAGATGGTAAAGCCTTCTAACGTTAGAATATCCTCAAGTAATGCAGTGAGTTCAGTATCATCATCAACTAATAGAATGTGAGTCATAAAGGGCCTTATTTAGAGATAGATATCGAGTGCAATAATAGCATTATCTCTGTTTTATTTATAAAAACGACTAATTTGACAGCGATTTACATTGTTTTACGTAAGCAATACACCCTTTTACATTGCAAGGTTTATTCTATTGGTTATCGGGCGCTAACCAAGAAATGGCAGCTCAACTTATCCATAATAAAAAGGTAATGTGTTATGAAATCATTTATGAAAAAGTCTCTTGTTGTTTTAATTGCTGCACCGTTAGTACTGGGTTCTATGTCTGCACTCGCGGCACCTCATGGTAATCAACAGCATGGCGGTAAGCATGATCAGCAATGTGGTGAGGGAATGGAACGTGGCATTTGGAAACAATTAGACTTAACTGATGCTCAAAAAGATCAGTTAAAAGAATTACGCCAGCAAGATCGTCAAGCGATGAAAGAAGGCTTTAAAGCTCATAAAGATGAAATGAAAGCCAGCCACGAAAAAATGCGACAGTTAGTAATGGCGGATGATTTTGATCAAGCGGCAGTGACCAGTCTTGCTCAAGATATGGCCAATCAACGTGTAGAAGGCCAAGTGAAAATGGCTAAATCACGTCATGATATGTTTAGTGTATTGACGCCTGAGCAAAAAGAACAATTTACTAAGCTGTCTGGTGAAAAACACCAACAGTGCATGGAAAAGTGGGAAAAAATGAAAGACCGTATGGACAAAAAAGGTCCTAAAGCAGACTAAGTGATTATATAGAAATATAGCCACTCCAATCAAAAGGCGGCCTATTGGGTCGCCTTTTTGTGTATCAGAAGGCGTTAATAAAGAAAAACCCCGAGGGCAAAAGCCCATCGGGGTTATAGTCTTACTCGCAGCAATCCGGCTACTATAAGTGCTCCATGCATCAAATCCTTGATAGCAGTGCTGTTTCCTTCAGCTTATTCCTTTTCATCGCCATCCTAGCGGTGTCCTTGGCCTTATCCTAGCCAGCTAATTTATCCTAATTAGCGCGCATCACTTGTTCCATGAGCGGTGTCCATTCACATCATCCTGACGTGTGTTCCATGCCTCAATCCTGAGGTGTCCATTGTCTTTCCTTAGTCACTACCATCCTAGTAATGATTGCGTCCATTCAATGTCCGTTTGCTCCATGCTGATTACTCATCCTAAGTAACCAAATCTTCATCCTGAAGATGACCAATCCTTGGGTCTTTCCTGTTCCTGTCAGCATCCTTCCGACGGGGTTAATATTACGCATAAACCGACATGGAACAATGGTGTGAGTTCAAATTATTTCATGAAAAAAAACACAAATCTGATTATAGTTGTTATTTATCAATAGTTTGTGTGTTTTTGGGGCGGTTTTTATTATTAGTTAATGTTAGTTTTCTCACTAATTTGTGCGAGATCTCGCACAAGGGTGAGGTAGTAAGTCTGCATATTAACTTAAATAGTCGATTGCAGAGTTAAGACTACCTTGCTTAATAGTGTGATGGTAGTCTCATAAATTATTCCATGTAGATTGTGGGCTTTTAGCGTTGTTGATTGGTTTGGTTTAAATCCTGTGTCAACGTTTCATTGGTAATGTCGATCTCTAGCGCTTCCTTTCTTTGCGCCGCTGCCAACTTCTTATTGTTAGAGTTGTTCTTCAATCCATCCCAAGTAAATACAATTAAGGCTGCCCAAATACAAGCAAAGGTAATAATTTTATCGGCCGTAAAGGCTTCGTCGTATACAAACACCGCCAAGATAAACATTAAGCTTGGGCCTATGTATTGAATAAAACCTAGAGTAGCGAGGCGTAGACGGACTGCCGCACCAGCAAAGCATAATAAAGGCAAGGTAGTGACAATACCGGCAGAAATTAGTAATACATTAAGTGTCAGAGTATTGGTGCCCAAGTGACTAGTTGCAGTATCGGCGATAGCAAACAAGTAAAGAAATGCGATAGGTAGTAGTACTAAGGTTTCAATGAATAGCCCAGTAAAGGCATCTAAATTGACCTTTTTACGTAATAAGCCATACACACCAAATGTGAGCGCCAGCATAATGGCAATGATTGGCACTGAGCCAAATACGACCAATTGCACTAGGACACCGATGGTGGCCAGCGCGACCGCAAACCATTGCAGCTTACGTAGCGTCTCGCTTAAGAAAATCATGCCTAATAGAACATTAAATAACGGATTGATGTAATAGCCTAGGCTGGCATCGAGCATATGACCAATGCTGATTGCCCAAATAAACACTAGCCAGTTAGCCCCAATCGTGACCGAAGTGATCAATAAATAAATGACCTTGGTTTTAGAGCGTAATGTCTCTTTGACGGTTGGCCAGCCGTTAGTGAAATACAGCAATGCCGCAAGAAAAACAAAAGACCAAATGATGCGATGACAAAGGATTTCAAAAGGAGGCACATCACCAAGGGCTTTAAAGTATATAGGGGCAATTCCCCACATCAAGTAGGCAAGAACGGCAAGTAGCACGCCTTGCTGAGTTCGTTTTAATTCATCATCCATAACGGCTTATCTTTTTATTATTAGAAATATACCCAAGTAACTTCAAGATGCGAGTTTCAGCAAGATTAAAACAAGTTTTAGGCAAGGCAAATTGAATATGATCATAGTGATTCTATCTCTGTTCAATTTAACGCAGCATAAAGCTTGTTTTAACTTGCCCTTCGGAAGCTTCATTCAAACCTTTATACAGCGTCAGATTGGTTTGAAAGGTGCCTACATTCCTTCGCCAATCTTCCTTGCCTAAAGGTTTGGATGATAGCTCTGAATTCTGCATCTTGAAGTCACTTGGGTATAATGGCAAGTATAAAATCCAAACCGTAATATACCTAATGAATTACGGGAATAAGTAAATTGCCCGATCCTCATGTTTCAATCAGCTGCGATCCCCACTACAATGGGCGGCTGATTTTTAGGTTCACTTTTTGTATTGAGATAGGCATGCCCACCACTGACGCTGCACAAGTGCATTCGCACTCAACACCGACACCCGCTCAAACTCTGCAAGATGTGTTTGGTTATCAGCACTTTCGTGTTGGTCAGCAAGAAGTGATCGATAGTGTGCTTGCTGGACAAGATAGCTTAGTGATTATGCCAACTGGTGGCGGCAAGTCTTTGTGCTATCAAGTTCCCGCTTTATTGCATTCTGGTCTCACCATCGTTATTTCCCCTTTAATTTCCTTGATGAAAGACCAAGTCGACCAATTAAAAGCCAATGGCGTGGCGGCAGAATGCATTAATTCCAGTATGGAAAGAGAGGAATTGATTCGGGTTTATAACCGTATGAACAACGGTCAATTGAAGATGGTTTACATCTCACCCGAACGAATCTTAAGCCGAGATTTTAGTGAACGATTAGAGCACCTTTCGATCAGCATGATTGCGGTAGATGAGGCGCATTGTATTTCTCAATGGGGGCATGATTTTCGCCCTGAATACGCGCTACTCGGCCAATTAAAGCAGCGTTTTCCTCATGTTCCTGTAATGGCGTTAACCGCCACTGCCGATGATGCAACCCGCAAAGACATCATTTCTCGCCTACAACTGAATCAACCTTTGGAATATTTAGGCAGCTTTGACCGACCGAATATTCGTTACACCTTATTAGAAAAACATAAGCCGGTTTCGCAAGTGATCCGCTACCTTGCCACCCAAAAAGGGCAATGTGGCATTATTTATTGTGGCAGCCGTAAAAAAGTCGAAATGGTGACGGAAAAGTTGTGCAATAACCATATTCGTGCCGCGGGCTATCATGCCGGTATGGATAATGATGAACGCGCTTATGTGCAAGAAGCCTTTCAAAAAGACGACATTCAAATCGTCGTTGCTACAGTAGCGTTTGGTATGGGCATCAATAAGCCTAACGTCCGTTTTGTTCTGCACTTTGATATTCCGCGTAACATTGAATCTTACTATCAAGAAACCGGACGCGCCGGGCGTGATGGCTTGCCTGCGGAAGCGGTGATGTTATATGACCCGGCCGATATGGGCTGGCTGCGCCGCATGCTGGATGAAAAAGATGATGGTCCGCAAAAGCAAGTGGAAAGCCATAAACTCAATGCGATGAGTGCTTTTGCGGAAGCGCAAACCTGTCGTCGTCAAGTACTACTAAATTACTTTGGTGAATATAGCCACAAAGCGTGCGGCAACTGCGATATCTGCCTAGATCCACCGAAACATTTTGATGGCACAGAAGCGGCGCAAAAAGCGTTGTCGTGTGTTTATCGAGTCAACCAAAGCTTTGGTGTTGGTTATGTCGTCGAAGTATTGCGTGGTATGCAGAATATTCGCGTACGCGATAACGGCCACGATAAGATCAGTACTTATGGGATTGGTAAAGAACATAGCCATGATTATTGGGTAAGCATTATGCGCCAATTGATTCACAAAGGGTTACTCACACAAAACATCACCCGTAACTCTACCTTGCAACTAACCGAAGAAGCGCGTCCTTTATTACGCGGTGAAATGTCGATTGAACTGGCGGTGCCGCGTTTAGATACCGCACTACGTTCCGCTAAGAACGACAAACTGGTGACTAAAAATTACGATAAGAAGCTATTTGCCAAGTTACGTAAACTGCGTAAAGCGATTGCCGATGAAGATGGTTTGCCGCCTTATGTGGTATTCAGTGACGCGACCTTAGTTGATATGGCGGATATTCTGCCGACCTCCTATGGTGAAATGCTGGCAGTGAATGGGGTTGGGCAACGTAAATTAGAAAAATACGCCGATGCATTTTTAGATGTGATCCAAGAACATTTAACCAATGGGGAAGGGTAGGTTATGGCTAAATACAGCTTAAGAGAATTTGATGCACAGGCCGGTCGAGTTATCTTGTTGAACCCTAGGTTTGATTATGACTCCTTTCCCGCATTAGGCTCAGAACTGGTGACACTGTTATCGGCTTCTATTATTGAAAAGCAAAATGATGCTGATCTGCATTCATGGTTAATCGACTTTGAAGGCTGCCAGCTATTTTTACGTGCTGAACACTATTCCGAAACTATCTGGTTAGAAGCTATGGCACCGAACCAAGCGGACGAAGAGCTGCAATATCTAGCGAAATTATTTGCTATGGGAATAGGGTAGAGCTTAAGGGCAGATCGCTTCGCTGCTCGTGTCTCGTTGGTGGGAGCGGAGAGTTTATTTGTAATACAGTAATGTTTAGCTTGCTTCGATTGTTGGGAAATAGAAAACTTCCGAGACCCGAGACCCGAGACCCGAGACCCGAGACCCGAGACCCGAGACCCGAACATATTGTTTGAAAAACGAACAGTTGAACTGGGCGATCATTTCTGTATAATCTCTCGCCTTAATATCTGACTAATTAGTCAAATATCGAATATTATTCATTTGCAATTATGGGTTCCCTCGCCCCCATATATTAAAAAAAGGTCACAATATGACTCGTTTAAAATCTGCTTCGCAGGCGGCGTTCTCGTCTGTTCAATACACTAATCAACAACAAAATAAAGCACTGTTTTGGTTGGTTATCTTCCATTTGGTGGTGATTGCATCGAGTAATTACTTAGTCCAAATTCCTTTTACCATCTTTGGTTTGCACACCACTTGGGGCGCATTCACTTTCCCGTTTATCTTCCTAGCGACGGATCTAACAGTACGCATTTTTGGTGCAGGTATGGCACGTAAAATCATCTTCTGGGTGATGTTGCCAGCACTAGCGATTTCTTATGTATTATCGGTGATGTTCTTTGAAGGCAAGTTCCAAGGAATGGCTCAGTTAGGCGTGTTTAACCTGTTTGTTGCCCGTATTGCTATTGCTAGTTTTATGGCATATTTGCTTGGTCAAATTTTGGATGTGCACGTTTTTAACCGTTTACGTCAGTTGAAACAATGGTGGGTGGCGCCAACCTGTTCAACACTATTTGGTAATGCGCTTGATACTATCGCCTTTTTCTCTATTGCCTTTTATATGAGTAGTGATCCATTTATGGCAGAACATTGGACCGAAATTGCTTTGGTTGATTACAGTGTGAAACTGATCATTAGCTTAGGTTTGTTTGTGCCTATGTATGGCGTGCTGCTTAATTACTTAATGAAAAAGCTCACCACGGTAGTTGACGTTTCCTCTCAACAGGAAGTGAATGCGTAACTCGTCGCTCGGGCGCTCCGCTGCTTGTTTCTCGAGGCTGATACATTTAATACCGTCATTCCAAAAGTGAGGGACGAGCTGTTTGGAATCTCCTATAGTAATTGGAGATCCTGAACTACGCTCCTACGTCGCTTTTCAGGATGACGATTTTTTATGATGGCTCTGTGCCACAGCTAAAAATCACCTTTCATTATTCTATGTTTTCCTAGCTACGAGAAGTGAAATGCCCGAGTACCGAGTACCGAGTACCGAGTAACGTCCCATCTTCTTTTCCTAGAAACTCGCACCTAGAAACCATTTTTATTATCCGAGCAACGATCTTAAACTTCAAGCAATATCAATCACTTGAGATTACCCTTCGAAATTACTTTAAATTAAATGATATTTTTTCTCATTTAGGGGTTGATCATTTAATGAGAATGATTATTATTAACTACGTCGAAGGGAAAAAGAGAATCAAACGCAACAGCATGAGATTCTTGGCTTCTTGAAGACACGACATTGCTCACATTGCTTCCAGTGTATTTAAGCTTTCGTGGTAGGTGCATCAAGTATTACATCTAGCCACTTTTTGCTAAGCGACGCCCATTCGGTGTCGCTTTCTTTTTGCCTATGGTTTAGTGATCCTATTTTACCTATCGTTATTATTGTCAATTAACATAGGATCCATTGTGATTAATTGTTTTCCACAAAAGATCCTTGCGATTCTTTTTATCCTATCATGAGTGGTTTCTATATAAGTTGTTGTTTATATTTGAATAATATTATTTTTTATTAATAATGTTGATTTTTGTGAAATTTCATTTAAAAAGTTAACAACAAAGTTATCCACAGATGATTAAGTTGTGCTTACGACATATCAATAGATTCATTTAGTCAGACGTGGCATTCTAGGCGGATCGTATGTTTCTCATCAGCTTGGGTACTAGACACTATGGCAACAATCGCTGACAACTCTTTGATTCTTATTGATGGATCTTCTTAT
This sequence comes from Vibrio sp. E150_018, assembly GCF_053544035.1. Taxonomy (NCBI): domain Bacteria; kingdom Pseudomonadati; phylum Pseudomonadota; class Gammaproteobacteria; order Vibrionales; family Vibrionaceae; genus Vibrio; species Vibrio sp. E150_018. The sequence goes on from NZ_JBHGNY010000005.1 coordinate 72,055, forward strand.
TTATATCGCGCCTTTCACGCTTATCCTGAAAGTATGAATAACGGTAACATTCAAACCAATGCGGTGTACGGCGTGGTTAACATGCTACGTAGTATGATGAAGCAGTTTTCTTCTGAGCGAATTGCGGTGGTTTTTGATGCTAAAGGTAAAACCTTCCGCGATGATATGTACTCTGAATATAAAGCCAACCGTCCGTCGATGCCGCAAGAGTTACGCGATCAAATTGAGCCTTTACACAATATTATTCGTGCGATGGGGTTGCCACTGATTTGTGTGCCGGGTGTTGAGGCTGATGATGTGATTGGTACTTTGTCTTCACAAGCTTCTAAGCAAGGCATGCCGGTATTAATCAGCACTGGCGATAAAGATATGGCTCAGCTGGTGGATGATAATGTCACGCTGATCAACACCATGACTAATGTGGTGATGGATAGAGAAGGCGTCATTGAAAAGTTTGGCTTACCACCTGAACTTATCATCGATTATCTCGCGTTGATGGGCGATAAAGTCGATAACATTCCGGGCGTACCGGGTGTCGGTGATAAAACCGCGGTAGCTTTGTTGCAAGGTCTAGGAAGTCTAGAAACCATTTATCAAAATTTAGATAAGATCGCCGATCTTTCTTTCCGTGGCTCGAAAACCATGGCGAAGAAGTTATTAGAAAATAAAGAGAACGCGGATCTTTCTTATTTGCTAGCCACCATTAAGTTGGATGTGGATCTCGATTGTCAGCCACAAGATCTTTGCAAAGCCGAACCAAATAAAGATGAGCTGATGAAGCTATTTGGCGAGCTGACCTTTAAATCTTGGTTAAACGAGTTACTTGAAGGCGGAGACGGTAACATTGCGGCAGTTGATGGGCTAGCACAAGTCAAAGCAGAACAACACGGCGGCGCGAGTCAAAGTGCCACTAAATCTGCGACCACCGCCGATGCGCTTGAAGTCGATATGAGTCCTGCCAATATTGATCGCAGCCAATATGAAATCATTTTTGATCAAGAGACTTTCCTTGCTTGGTTAGATAAATTGAAAGCTTCTGATGTATTTGCTTTTGATACTGAAACCGACAGCTTGAACTACATGGAAGCCAACTTGATTGGTTTGTCATTTGCAGTTTCCGAAGGCGAAGCGGCTTATGTACCCGTTGCCCATGATTACCTTGATGCACCAGTACAACTGGATCGAAATTGGGTACTTGAGCAACTGAAACCGATTCTCGAAGATGATTCACAAGCCAAAGTCGGCCAGAACCTTAAATACGATGCTAGCGTACTCGCACGTTACGATATCGAGATGAAAGGCATTCGCTTTGACACCATGTTAGTGTCTTACGTGTTTAACAGCGTGGGTGGCAAACATGATATGGATAGTCTAGCGTTCCGCTTCCTACAACATAACTGCATTTCTTTTGAATCACTGGCAGGTAAAGGCAAAAAGCAACTGACCTTCAACCAATTAGATATTGAAGAAGCTGGTCCTTATGCGGCGGAAGATGCCGATGTGACATTACGTTTGCATAACCGTTTACAAGCCGCTTTAGAGCAAGATGCCGGTTTGAAATCTATCTATCAAGATATTGAAGTACCTCTAGTACCCGTGATCTCACGTATTGAGCGTACCGGCGTGATGATTGATGACATGCTACTGAATGCTCAATCTAAAGAATTAGAAGCACGCCTTGAAGAGCTAAAAGCCAAGGCGTTTGAGTTGGCTGAGCAAGAATTCAACCTTAATTCACCAAAGCAATTACAAGCGATTCTATTTGAGAAAATGGGGTTGCCTGTGGTGAAGAAGACTGCTTCTGGTGCACCATCAACCAATGAAGAAGTGTTGCAAGAGCTAGCATTAGACTATCCGTTACCTAAGCTGATTTTAGAAAACCGTGGTTTAGCTAAGTTGAAATCAACCTACACCGATAAACTTCCGAAGATGATCAACCCGCAAACGGGCCGAGTGCATACTTCATATCATCAAGCGGTTACCGCGACCGGGCGTTTATCATCAACCGATCCAAACTTACAAAATATTCCAATTCGTAATGAAGAAGGTCGCCGCATTCGCCAAGCGTTTGTTGCGCCACATGGTTGGAAAATTTTAGCGGTCGACTACTCACAAATTGAATTACGTATCATGGCGCACTTATCCGGAGATAAAGCGTTATTAGAGGCGTTTGCTCAAGGTAAAGATATTCACTCCGCGACTGCCGCTGAGGTGATGGGATGCAACATTGAACAAGTCACGTCTGAACAGCGTCGTCGCGCTAAAGCGGTTAACTTTGGTTTGATTTATGGCATGAGTGCCTTTGGTCTTGCTAAGCAACTAGGTATTCCTCGTGGTGAAGCGCAACAGTATATGGATGTGTACTTTGAGCGCTATCCTGGCGTAATGCAATATATGGAAGATACACGCTCAAAAGCAACAGAACAGGGTTATGTTGAGACTTTATTTGGTCGTCGTTTACATCTACCAGAAATTAAATCGAGCAACGGTATGCGTCGTAAAGGTGCTGAACGTGCGGCAATCAATGCGCCAATGCAAGGTACAGCGGCAGACATCATTAAGAAAGCCATGTTGATTGTCGATCAGTGGATCCAAGCCGAAGGCAATGGCGATGTGAAACTCTTGATGCAAGTACACGATGAATTGGTGTTTGAAGTGAAAGAAAGCGAATTAGCACGTATTGAAATAAAAATACAGCAGCTTATGGAGTCTGCTGCTGAGCTGAATGTGCCATTAGTGGCAGAATTTGGTCATGGAGACAACTGGGATCAAGCCCACTAAGAATTTGTTGTTTCATTTACATCTATTTTTATGAGCCACCTCACTATGTGGCTTTTTTTTATTCGAAATAAAGTTTTGATTTTGTTTGTGAATTGGTAATTTTCATAAAAAATATGAAAATTTAGTACAGAAAAAGCTTGATCTGAGTATCATTTCCGGTAAATTAATAGTCGTAGGGTACAGAGGTAAGATGTTCTATCTTTTAGACCTTTTGTTTCACGTTATTGGATTAGGCTGTTTCAGCCGCCCCAGTCAGTTTTTGACTGGGGCGTTTTTTCTTGTAGAGAAGTAAAAGTAAAATTAACTAACCAACTGAAAGAAAAGCGAATTAAATCACCCTCTTCAATTTAAATTTCTGCATTTATTTTTATTTTTCCTCAATAATATTCTGCTGAGTAACCTCTAAATTTCCTAATTACAGAGCAAAATTCATTTTGTAGTAAAACAACAGAACAAATCACCAGTTATTGCTTCTATCGTGTATTTAATTTACCAATGAAAACAAGATTGTGAATTACGTCGGAAATTTTTGTAATTTGATTGAAAATGAGCGGATTGATGAGTGTATTTAGCCGGATGGTTTTTAGGGCTCAGAATCGGGAAAGGAGGTAATCTTGTGTTTTTTAGGTTCTTGGTCAATGCTCAATATACCTAAGTTACTTGGGGACACTACAATTAGAAAACCTCCATTTCTCTCCCATTTTCCCCAAAGGCTGCCATGCCTTTGGGGATTTCTTTTATCTGAAGTTTACGCTTCATTTTTGGCGGGCCCATCAGATATAAAAAAGCAGCCAAAGTTTTTCAGCTAATCGGTATTAGTTTTTACTGACATCATCCTGAATTTCAGGGTTAGTAATGATGACCTCATCTTCAGCGGCAAATTCTGCTGCCAACTCTTCACGATGCAGTTGTTCCATCATCTCTTCGCTCATTAAGGCTGGGGCGAACCATGAGTCGAGTTTGTTACGTAGCTGATCGACGCCAATCCCTTTCAAAGAAGAGAACACATCGACTTGCACGTCACCACAGAAAGCCATCGATGCTTCACGAATCTTCAATAGTTGCGCTTTACGTGGGCCTTGTTTCAGTTTATCGGCTTTAGTCAGTAGAACTTGAACCGGAATATTCACTTCTACCGCCCAGTAAATTAACTGCTGATCGAGATCTTTCATCGGGTGACGAATATCCATCAACACCACGAGACCTTTTAAGCATTCGCGTTTTTGTAAATACTCACCGAGTGATTTCTGCCACTTCTTTTTCATTTCAATTGGTACTTGGGCAAAGCCATAACCAGGTAGATCGACAATGTGACAATTTTCTGTCACTTTAAACAAGTTTATTAACTGAGTTCGACCCGGTGTTTTACTGGTTTTCGCGAGGTTTTTCTGATTGGTCAATCGATTTAATGCGCTGGATTTCCCAGCATTAGAACGACCTGCAAAAGCAACTTCAATGCCTTCGTCTTCAGGAAGATGGCGAATATCAGGGGCACTCGTAATAAAGTGGGTATTTTGATAATGGATTTTTTCCATATTTGTTAACTCCATCTCCACTTTTGTAGAGGAATGATTGCTTTTATGTATAATTGTGTACAATTGGTTTACTTGTCTGGGCAAGACTAAAATAAGTATCCCCAAGTAACCGTTAGACATAGTGTACCATGAACGCTTATGCATCGTGGTAGTGGAAGCTGAATAATTATAAATGGAATGTCATGAAAAAATTAGTATTCATTATTAGTTTAGTTGCCAGCTGCTCTGTGTGGGCACAAGGTGATATTGAAGCAGGGAAGGAAAAATCTACCACTTGTGCGGCTTGTCATGGTGCTGATGGTAATAGCGTCGTGACTCAATACCCTAAGCTAGCAGGCCAACATGTTAAATATTTAGAAAAGCAGATGCATGACCTTAAATTAGGCATGAGCAGCGGTGGCAAACAAGGTCGTTATGACCCTGTGATGAGCGCGATGGCGATGCCACTAACAGATGAAGATATTTCAGATCTTTCTGCTTATTACGCCTCATTACCTCAAACCGAAGGTTCAACCCCTGAAAATGTAGTAGAAAAAGGCAAAGCACTTTACTTTGCCGGTGATGCTGAAAAAGGCATTACTGCTTGTGTTGCATGTCATGGACCTCGTGGACATGGTATGGAATTAGGCGGCTTCCCGAAAATTTCAGGTCAACATGCTGAATACATTAAAGCTCAGCTAGAAAAATTCCGCTCCGCTGATCGTAGTAATGATTTAAATGGCATGATGCAAGATGTCACTAAAAATCTAAGCGATGAGGACATTGATATTTTGTCTAAGTACATCGGCGGTTTGCATTAAGCTCTATACCCTTCGTACTTAAAACTATAGCTGTGTTGGCGATGTTTATTCGCCTCAATCACATAAGAAAACTATGTTCATGGGGCCTCATTCCCTTACCACCTCACTGCAACTTCAGTTACTTTGAGTATAGTTTTACAATATAGATTATCAGACCCTCAACAAGTGTGAATTTGTTGAGGGTTTTGCTTTTCTAACAAAAAATCTTTCGCGAAATTGCTTAATAAAACTCCACTCTAACCGCCATTTCTGGTATGTTGCGCATCCTTAATCTAAGGGGTTATTTTATGTATACCTGTCCATTGTGCCAAAGTAGCCAAACCAATATCTATTATCAGGATAATCGTCGCCAGTATTTACAATGCCAGCAGTGTGTTTTGGTGTTTGTAAACCCAGAGCAGCGTGTGGATGCTGAAGCTGAAAAAGCGGTGTATGATTTGCATGAAAATGACCCTCAAGATCAGGGCTACCGTCGCTTTTTATCGCGTATGGCAGACCCATTATTACAACGTATCGCTCCGCAATCTCAAGGCTTAGACTTTGGCTGTGGACCGGGCCCGGCGTTAGCGATGATGCTAGAAGAGCAAGGGCATCAAGTGGCGTTGTATGATCTTTACTATTACCCTAATAAACAGGCTCTACATCAACAATATGACTTCGTTACTGCAACCGAAGTTATCGAACACCTCTTTACTCCCAACCTAGTGTGGCAACAATGGCTGGATATGTTAAAGCCGGGTGGTTGGCTTGGTGTAATGACCAAGTTAGTGAAAGATGTGGATGCCTTTGCCAGTTGGCATTATCGACATGATCCGACTCATGTGGTGTTTTTTAGCCGAGAAACCTTTGAGTTCTTAGCTAATCGTGATCATCTGCAACTTGAATTTATCGGTAATGATGTCATGTTACTGAAAAAGGCTGAGTAATAAATTTCGGCCTTAAAATAGGAAAAAAGAATGTCTCGTAAGAAAAAATCTAGAAAGCCAGGATCAACCGGTTCTGAAGAAGTGATTGTAACGCGTAATCGCTCTGAATCGGATGTAGAAGGTCGTTTACGTAAGCGTCTCAACAAGCGTAAAGGCTTAAAAACTGGTAGCCGTCATTCAGATGGTTCGGGTGCGCACAACCAACGTAGTCAAGGAGGTTCGAAAGATCCTCGCCATGGCAGTAAGAAACCGATTCCTTTGGTTGTGGAAGCGAAAGCAAAACCGTCGAAGCAGCAGCGTAAGCTTAATGCCGAACAAGAGCTTGAAGCGATCCAAAACGATCCTCAATTAAATGTGTTGATCGACCGCCTAGACAACGGTGAGAAGTTGGGGGCAGGCTTGCAGAACTATGTCGATCAAAAATTAGATCGTTTGGAAACATTAATGAAGCAACTTGGCATTTTTGATGAAGATGACATGGTAGAATCCGAGCCTGAAAAACAAGTTGTGGGTGAAAAACCTGTCTCTAAGAAATCGAAGAAACCTGCTTCAGATGATGATCTACTATCACAATTTGAAGATTTAGATTTAAACGATTTTAAATAAACGAATAGCCCTGCCACTTTATTGAGTGAGTAGGGCGTTTAGCGGAAGGAATTTTATGCCGATCGTATTGTTAGCCATTGTTGGAGCCATCATTATTGTTGCTTTAGCCAGTTATGCTGGTTTTTTGCTGTTCAAAATTAAAAAGCAGAAGCAACTAATTGAAATTCAACAACAAAGAGCAATTGAAAAGCGTAACGCCAACATCTTTGAAAATGTGAATACCTTATGTAAGGCCGGTATTCATGAGCAATGTGATTTATCTGAAATCGTGATCCGAGTGTATTGCATTATGGATTATGTCCAAGGTGAGCAACGTATCGACTTTGCTCAAGATTATCCTGCGATTTATGAACTGTATGACGTCGTCAAAGATATGGCCCGCGGTGAAGAGAGACAAAAGCTCGCCAAACAAGATCGAATGAAGCAAAACTTAGCGCGCCAGAAAGCCGAAGTGCGTTTGACCGATCAAGTGATTGCTGAGTTGTCTGCTCTTAAGGAGCGAATCGCTCCGTTAAACAATCAAATTCCAATAAAAATGATGTAGAACAAACTCGGCTCGTTTTTAACCTTTGTAGGTATATCCATATTGGGTAAAAATTAGTATTGATAGCTGTCGATATTGATAACTTAAAGCCTAGGTGACTAGGGCACATTCAGTAAGTGTTGTTGAAATAATAAGTGGAAGTCATGATGCTAAAAGAACAAATCGTGTGGGATCAAGCAATGCTAGAGAAATATAACTACTCTGGCCCTCGTTATACATCCTACCCAACCGCGGTTGAGTTCCATGAAGCGTTCACCATCTCTGATCTCGATATGGCTTGTGTCGACTATCCAGAGCGTCCACTTTCACTTTATATTCATATCCCGTTTTGTCATAAGCTTTGTTACTACTGTGGCTGTAATAAAGTGATTACCCGTCATCAGCATAAAGCCGATGATTACTTACAAGTGTTAATTCAAGAAATTCGTGAGCGCGCACCGTTGATTCAACAGCGTCAGGTGAGTCAATTGCATTTCGGTGGCGGTACGCCAACCTTCCTCACCAAAATCCAAATGACGCGTATTATGACTGCTCTACATGCTGAATTTACCTTTACCGATGATGCTGAAATTAGTATTGAAGTCGATCCGCGTGAAATTGAGCTTAATATGCTCGATCATTTACGCGCCGAAGGTTTCAACCGCTTGAGTATCGGTGTACAAGATTTTGATAAAGAAGTTCAGAAATTGGTGAACCGTGAGCAAGATGAAGACTTCATTGTTGCCATGGTCACAAGAGCCAAAGAGTTGGGTTTCCGTTCTACCAACCTCGATTTAATCTACGGTTTACCAAAACAAACACTAGCGACCTTCTCACATACGCTAGAAAAAGTGTTAGCCATGAAACCGGGCCGACTATCGATTTTTAACTATGCGCATATGCCACAGTTATTTGCCGCTCAAGCTAAGCTGAAAGTAGAACACATGCCGAGCGCTGAGCAAAAAATGGCCATTCTGCAGTATACGATTAAAACCCTTACTGAGGCTGGTTATCAGTTTATTGGTATGGATCATTTTGCTCTACCAGACGATGAACTCGCGATTGCTCAACGAGCTGGTGTATTGCACCGTAATTTCCAAGGTTACACTACTCAAGGGGATTGTGATTTGATTGGCTTTGGTGTGTCGTCGATTTCTATGGTTGGCAATAGTTATGCACAAAACCAAAAAGAGCTGAAAAAGTACTACGCTCAAGTTGATGAGCAACGCCATGCATTATGGCGTGGTGTGGTATTAGACCAAGATGATTTGATTCGTCGTGAAGTGATTAAGCAGCTGATTTGTAACTTTACCCTAGATAAAGTTGGGATCGAAAAAGAGTTTAACCTCAATTTTAATCAGTACTTTAACGAAGACTTAGTTTTGCTAAAAACGTTTGTTGATGACCAGTTAGTTGAAGTGACCGATTCGCATATTACAGTGACCTTACGTGGCCGTTTATTGATTCGTAATATTTGTATGTGCTTTGATACTTACCTACGAACTCGCGCTCGTCAGCAGCAGTTCTCACGTGTTATTTAATACTGGTCGTACTTGAAGCTGCGGCTTTGTTGACCGCAACTCAATGACTTTGAGTATGTATTAGTTGTAAAAATACCGCGACTTCATTTTGAAGTGACCCCCAATCGTTGGACAACCAACATTGAGGGGGAATTTTGTTTATTTAAGCGGGAAGCTAGTGGCCCAATCTTTGAGTGGAGAAGGTCGGCCATAGTAGAAGCCTTGTACTTGCTCACATTTTAATTCAGCCAAGATGTTTGCTTGCTCCTCAGTTTCAATGCCTTCTGCAACTACTTCGACATTCATATCTCGTGTTAACGATAAGATCGCCGCAGCAATCGAGTTATGGCTATTTTCTTTCGTTAAGTCTTTGATGAAAGCTCGATCGATCTTCAAGCAATCAAATGGGATCGTCTGTAGATAAGTCAGTGAAGAGTAGCCAGTACCAAAGTCATCGATGGCAATACCGACACCCATTGAGCGAATGGTCTTAATATGTTCCAGTAGTAGTGGGTTATCATCAATTAAATTACTTTCCACGACTTCTAGGGTTAGGTTATTTGGAGATAGTCTAGTCTTTTCTAAGATATACCTTAATTCTGATATAAATTGCTCTGAAGCAAGCTGATCGACTGCGACATTGACATGAATATGGAAGTTTTCAGGCCAGCGACCAGCATCAATTTCATTTTGAGTATCTTGGCATGACTGCAATAAAATTTGATAACCAATTTGATGAATCAAGCCGGTTTCTTCTGCAATCGGAATAAACTTCATCGGTGAGATTAAGCCCCTGCTTTTTGATAACCAGCGAGCAAGGGCTTCAGCCCCAATAATCTTACCGCTTTCTAGGTCAATTAAGGGTTGATAGAAAGGCACAAATTCACGACTTTTTAAGCCCTCGCTGATTTGTAAGATCGTTTGGGTACGTTTTAATGAACTTTCTTCAATTTCAGATGAGTAAGTGATTTCTTTTAATTGGTGTTTCTTCGCATGTCTTAAAGCAATATTTGCTTGACGAAGGGATTGCTCTAAAGCGTTATGATTAATGTCACTCGCTCCAATGACCGGAGCCAATAAGATATTTTCTATGCCTAAGCGAATTGGTTTATCAAAAGTTCGAATAATCAAATTAATTAAATCTTGTTTGTAGCTTGATTCCATATTCAATGTAATCAATGCAAATTCACTACTGCCTACTCTTGCTTGGTAACTGTTAGTGGGCGCAATAGTTTTGATGGTCTCCGCAATTGTCTTAAGTAGTTGGTCACCACTATGGTAGCCCAAAGTATCGTTGATATTAGAATAGCTATCAAATCCGATAATAAATACAAACCCATTGAGTCTTTTGCGGTTTTTAACTGATTCAATTAATCCCTCACGACTATATAGCCCGGTTAAAGAGTCAAATGCGAGCTGTTTATGTAAGTCAGTAAATGCGACTTGTAAGTCGGTGGCCATTTCATTGAAAGACTTAACTAAGGTGTAAGTCTCAAAAGTATGACCAAAAACAGGCAATTGCGTATCCCATTCCTTTTTCGCTAACCTTTGCGCCGCTTTAGCGGTTTGTGTTATCGGTGAAGTGACTCTGGTTAAGAAGATAAAGCCTATGAAACATAACAAGGTAGTACTACCGATAATTGTCCAGTTCATCATGTGTTGTTGGCTAGACATTTTACTTAGTACTTCTGATTCCGGAATTGAAATCGCAATATGCCAGTTCAGGCCGTATTGGTCGTTAAATGGTATGACATAACCAAAGTGTTTTTTGTTATCGAGTGCAAATTCAAACAGTTGCTCATCATCAACCGATTGCGACAAATAAGCTTTTGATGTGGCTTTGATTACTGGATCGGTACTGGCATATATCGTACGACGGCCATCTGCAATTGAAAGTAGATTGTGGTTTTTTGATTTAAGGGAATTTTTACTAATAATACTTAATTCGTCTGAAGAGCCCGATTGTGCCACTAAGCGTTGGTTAGCATCAAAAATAAATATTGAACGATTATGCTGATTTTTTTGTTCGGTAAGTAATTGATTAAAACTGGATATTTTAATATCGACAGAGATTACGCCATATAATTGGTCTTTATCAATGATGGGAGTAAGAGCCGAAAGGGTAATCTCTTTTTTCTCATCTTTATTGATATAAGGTTCAGACCACATTTGTTTACGGGAAAAAGCGACAGGCGCATACCAAGGACGTGAATACATATTGTAATTTTTGATTCGATATAACTCTTTGGCATTTCTTTTGTCACCATCAAAAACCACAAGATCATTATTGGTCGATTCATCTTTTAATAATAAGGATAAAGATTGATCGTCTTCTTTACGAAAGCCGTAATAATAACCGGTTTTATTTACTCCAATACTTAATGTATCAATCTGAGGGAGCCGATTTTTAATATTTTCATAGATATCAAATATAAAGAGTGCTTTATTTTCCGAAGTACTCGCTGGTTCTTGAAAATGATGGATAACGGACTGGCTTAATGTGGAGCTGATAATAAAAGAAGGGTAGAGATAATTACCTAAGTTGGTTTTTACCGTCTGCGCTAGTGTTGTTAGCTCTTTTTTACTAATGTCTTCTAAAGTATTTTGGTAGCTAATTGATTGAATGACAAAAATTATCACACTCATCGTGAACAAAATGAGAGTCAAAGGTAAAATAATAGCTGTGCGTAATGATAAGCGTGGGGATTTCATACCAATCAATGTTTATAGAGGATGAATTATGAGTATAAATCAAAGTCTGTAAATTAGTCTGTGTTTTTTATAATAATAGCGTAATTATGCTGCTTTCATCACTTTGTAAAGATAGTTATTCAGTTATTATTTTGGTGGTTGATGAGTTGTTTGTTTTTTATAACACATCAACCACTCGATTATTAAGAGTGTTTATTGAGCTTAATCTACATTGAGCTCTTTTAATTTTCGGGTCAAAGTATTGCGTCCCCAACCTAATAATTTTGCGGCATCTTGCTTATGGCCATTAGTATGGGTTAACGCAGTTTGTAGTAAAATACGCTCAAACTCTGGTTGAGCAATATTCAACAGTTCTGATTCTCCGGCTGATAATGCTGAACGAGCCCAACTTTCTAATTGTTGTTGCCACGATCCGGCGCTGTCTTCTTGATCGGTTGGGCGCTTTTCATTGATGAGTTCAGAGGGGAGGTCGTTAGGAAGCACTTCGCTACCACTTGCCATCACAGTTAACCAACGACAGATGTTTTCCAATTGACGAACATTACCAGGCCAAGGGAGTCGGTTTAAGGTTTCAACTGTGCTTGGGTGAAGTGTTTTCATATCCACACCTAGTTCATCGGCAGCTCGACCTAAAAAGTGCGAAGCTAACTTTTCGATATCTTGACGGCGTTCACGCAATGCTGGAATTTGCACACGAATAACATTTAAGCGATGGAATAAATCTTCACGAAAATCGCCTTGATTGACTAGCTTTTCTAGGTTTTGGTGCGTCGCCGCGATAATCCGTACATCGACACTAACCGGGGCGTGACCACCGACTCGATAAAACTGTCCATCGGCCAACACCCTTAATAGGCGTGTTTGAATATCCAATGGCATATCGCCAATTTCATCTAAGAATAAAGTCCCGCCATTGGCTTGTTCAAAGCGGCCTTGTCTAACGCTATTAGCGCCGGTAAATGCGCCTTTCTCATGACCAAACAGTTCTGATTCAATCAAATCTTTAGGAATTGCCGCCATGTTTAAAGCAATAAACGGATTTTTTGATCGTGGACTGTGACGATGTAGAGCATGAGCAACCAGCTCTTTACCCGTTCCTGATTCACCGTTGATTAATACTGAAATAGAAGAACGAGATAAGCGTCCAATCGCACGAAAGACTTCTTGCATGGCCGGCGCTTCACCGAGAATTTCTGGTGTGACGGTTTTGAGATTTTCGGTTCCGTTAGTAGCATGCTTTTGTTCATAGCTATGAGTAATGGCACGCTCAACTAAGGTAAGGGTTTCATCGATATCAAATGGCTTAGGTAGATATTCAAAAGCTCCGGTTTGATAAGCATTCACCGCGGCATCTAAATCTGAGTGGGCGGTCATAATAATAACGGGTAAATCAGGGTGACTGGTTTGTACTTGTTTTAGTAGTGCTAAGCCATCCATACCCGACATACGAATATCGGAAATTAATACATCAGGCGTTTCACGCTCTAATGCCAAAAGGACACTTTCCGCATCCGCGAATGTTTCACACTGGATATTGGCGGATGATAATGTTTTTTCTAGTACCCAACGGATTGAGCTGTCGTCATCAACGACCCATACAAATCCTTTACTCATATCCTAATTCCTTGCGCAAGTTCGATAAATTAAACAACATCTGACATTTCCGATTTTTAAACCGTTTGGATTGGTAAATAAATGGTAAATACGGTATGCCCAGGCCAACTTTCAACATCAATTTTTCCGTTGTGTTGGTCGATAATATTTTGTGAGATGGATAACCCGAGCCCAGTGCCGCCTTCTCGCCCACTGACCATGGGGTAAAACAAGGTATCTTGGAGTTCACTTGGAATGCCGGGACCGTTATCCATAATTTCAATCCGAGCCACCAATTTATGGCGTTGTCCATGAATGTTGGCTTGGTAAACGGTACGAGTTTTTATGGTAATCGTGCCGTCGGGTTGCGACGCTAAAATTTGTGCTGCGTTACTGGTAATGTTTAACAAGGCTTGTTCGACCTGATCGGCATCCATCATAATATGTGGCATGCTTGGATCGTAATCACGCTCAATAAGCACTTGGTTACTAAATTCGAGTTCGACCAGTTGACGAGCTTTTTCTATTACTTCATGTAAATTGACGGGTGCTCTTTTTCCCGGTTTTTGCGGGCCAAGTAGACGATCGACTAAAGCTCGGAGGCGGTCAGCTTGTTCTATAATGATTTGGGTGTATTCGTTTAAATTAGGGTCGGGCAACATGCGACCTAATAATTGCGCGGCGCCTCTTAGTCCACCAAGTGGGTTTTTAATTTCGTGCGCTAAACCGCGAACTAACAGTTTGGCTGCTTGTTGTTGTGCGTGCTGGTTGAGCTCCTGACTTAAGCGACGCTGTGAATCGATTTTTCGGATTTCAACCAGTAGCATTAGTGTTAGCTTGTCATTGGATTTTACTGAAACGGGGCTAGCAGTGACTTCAAGTAGTATAGGCTTACCATTGATCACGAAGGTCACGTCACTATCGGTAATACTCTGGCCACTTTGTAATGGTTGGGTAAATAATGCTAAATCCATCGAGGCATGTTGTATTAATTGGGATAAGGCGGTGTTAAGGAGTCGCTTAGCGCTTTGAGAAAATAATTGCTCGGTGGCAGGGTTGGCATAATGAATCGTCAATTTTTCATCGAGTAATAAAGTTGCCGTTACCATATTGCCTAGAATCGTGGTAACTAGCTCATCACTTTGAATTATTTGCTTGTTCATTATGCTTACATCCATCATGTTGCACTAAAAAGGTGCACCTGAAAGTTTCAGTATGGAGCATGATAAAAGTGAGCACAAACAAAAATATGGTTTTTAATTTTTGTTTTTAACTAGTTAGTTAAGTTGATGACTATTATAACTAGGGTTAACGACTTATGCTTTGCAGATCATACTTCTACTTCACAGTTGTTCTATGTAGGTGCACTGTGATTGTATTGGATGATGCAATAACCTTGCCGCTTTCGACAATATTTACCGAAAATGTATGTGAACCTCGGTCTATATTTTTTAATTCCCACAAAGATGGCGTTTGTGGTGCACCATAAGGTTGAGTATCCATCATTAATTGCAATGATTGACCAATTCCTAACTTCTTACTGAGCTCAACTTGCACCGTAATAAAGCCTCGGTTACTACGAATCGTTTGATCGTCTTGTAGGCTAACAATCTTTAAAGCAATCTTTTTATCGGACTCTGATGATTGCTTCTTAGTATTGGCTTTGTCTTTAGATAATTCGTCATTTTCTTCAGGTTTAGTAGCATTCGTCAAGTTTTGAGTTTCAGGTGTATGTTGAGTTGCTGGTGAATTTGGGGCCTCCGTCGAGTCAAGCGAATTGGTGGCAGAGTTTTGTGCTTGAGCTACTTGAGTGCTGTCACTGTATTGAGGCTCTGGAGCGGGTGCTTTTATATCCGGCAGAGAAAGCACTTCTTTTCTATTGGCTTTTTCTGGCGGTGGGTTATCACTAAAGTGTGTTACCCCGTTACTATCAGTCCATTTGTAAACTTGCCCTGCTAGAGCTACTTGACTCATGATTAGGCTAAATAACAATGCTGGTATGTGGATCCGTTTCATAATGGGCACCGTGATCGTCGTGTTGATGGTTGCTTATTGTTTACTGCTTATGGATAGCTTAATTGATGGTTGTGTGACCACAATAAAAAAAAGGCTCACCTGAGAGGCGAGCCTAAAATTTTCATTGGGTTTACACCGTTACAGAGTAAATCTGATCAGGTGAACCAGTTTGATTATACGGAGTAGTACAATTCAAACTCAAGTGGGTGCGTTGCCATGTTAACACGCTCAACATCTTTTGATTTCAGATCAATATAAGAATCGATGAAGTCATCAGAGAATACGCCACCAGAAGTTAAGAATTCACGGTCTTCGTCGAGTGCTTTTAGAGCGATTTCTAGAGATTCCGCTACTTTCGGGATCTCTGCTGCTTCTTCTGCTGGTAGGTCGTACAAGTCTTTATCCATAGCGTCACCAGGGTGGATCTTGTTCTTAATACCGTCAAGGCCAGCCATTAGCAATGCCGCAAACGCTAGGTATGGGTTCGCTGCTGGATCTGGGAAGCGAGCTTCAATACGACGCGCTTTCGGGCTTGGTACGACAGGTATACGAATTGACGCAGAACGGTTACGTGCAGAGTATGCAAGCATAACTGGTGCTTCGAATCCTGGTACTAGACGTTTGTATGAGTTAGTCGATGGGTTAGCAAAGGCGTTGATTGCACGTGCGTGCTTGATGATACCACCGATGTAGTAAAGCGCCATTTCAGAAAGACCGCCGTACTTGTCACCAGAGAATAGGTTAACACCATCTTTCGCAAGCGACATGTGAACGTGCATACCTGAACCGTTATCACCAACAAGTGGTTTTGGCATAAAGGTTGCTGTTTTACCGTAAGCATGCGCTACGTTATGCACGACATATTTATAGATTTGAATCTCATCAGCTTTTTCAGTTAGCGTGTTGAAACGACAAGCGATTTCGTTTTGACCCGCAGTAGCTACTTCATGGTGATGTGCTTCAACAACAAGTCCCATTTCTTCCATGATAAGGCACATAGCAGAACGAATATCTTGAGAAGAATCCACTGGTGCGACTGGGAAGTAACCGCCTTTCACACCTGGGCGGTGACCTTTGTTACCACCTTCATATTCAGTGCCTGAGTTCCAGCTTGCTTCGACATCATCAATCTTAAAGAAAGAACCTGAGATGTTATTTTCGAATCGAACATCATCAAACAAGAAAAACTCGGGTTCTGGACCAACAAGCACAGTGTCAGCAAAGCCGGCAGCGCGCATGTAATCTTCAGCACGTTTTGCAATTGAACGTGGATCACGGTCGTAGCCTTGCATTGTCGCAGGTTCAAGAATATCACAACGGATATTTAGTGTTGCGTCTTCTGTAAATGGGTCAAGAACTGCGCTTGATGCGTCTGGCATCATGACCATGTCTGATTCGTTGATGCCTTTCCAGCCTGCAACTGAAGAACCATCAAACATTTTACCGTCTTCAAAGAAGTCAGCATCTACTTGGTGAGCAGGGATTGAAATGTGTTGTTCTTTACCTTTGGTATCGGTAAAGCGTAAATCAACAAATTTAACTTCGTTTTCTGTGATCAGAGAGAGTACATTTTCTACTGACATCTTGGATAACCTCCGGTGTTATTAATACTGTTTGAACGATAAAAGTGATTCAGTGAATGAATCCAGCTTTCAGCGATCTTGATTCTATAAAAAGTAATCAACGATGCTTTGAATAAAGCTAAAATCGTGCCAAAAAAATAAATCCTTTAAAAACATAAAGATAAGATTATTTATGCCAATGGAGTGCATTCGGTTGCACTGTTTTGGGTTTTGGTTGCATTATATTGGTGCACTATGCGCCATGGTGATGCAAGCGGTTAAATAACTTGTCCTATTCAGCCGAGAATTGATCGGTTTGTCAATGTAAAAACTAAGGGAAAGATGCAACATGGTGTGTAGAATGTATTATTTCTATCTTTTTATTCACCTTTTAAAGGGTAGAGAGAGATAATTTATCTATCTCATTGACTCGATTGGCTATTTTTTACATTTAACCAAAGGTGAATTGACGATTAAGCGAAAAACCTCAAGGTGGTTTACACTAAAATGGTCATTTACGGGTAATATTTGGCCGCTAATGTGACATATTCCTAGGTTTTTTCGGAAAATCTGGTACATTTACGACCGTTTTTTTAATCAAGTTCGCCCAATGTTTGGGTGTCTTTTATAAGTGAATCGAATTCCATGACTACTCCACAGATTGATAAGTTAAGAAATATCGCGATTATCGCGCACGTTGACCACGGTAAAACGACTTTGGTTGATAAGCTTTTACAGCAATCGGGTACACTTGAATCTCGTGGTGAAGCTGAAGAGCGCGTCATGGATTCAAATGACATCGAAAAAGAACGTGGTATTACCATTCTTGCGAAAAACACCGCAATTAATTGGAATGATTTCCGCATCAACATCGTAGATACCCCAGGACACGCCGATTTCGGTGGTGAAGTTGAGCGTATCATGTCAATGGTTGATTCAGTATTGCTTATCGTTGATGCAGTTGACGGCCCAATGCCTCAAACGCGTTTCGTCACCCAAAAAGCATTCGCACACGGCTTGAAGCCAATTGTTGTTATTAACAAAATCGACCGCCCAGGTGCTCGTCCTGATTGGGTTATGGATCAAGTATTCGACCTATTCGATAACCTAGGTGCAACCGATGAGCAACTAGACTTCCAAGTGGTTTACGCTTCAGCATTAAACGGTTGGGCAACTTTGGAAGAAGGTGAAATTGGCGAAGACATGGAACCACTATTCCAAGCAATCGTTGATAATGTTGAATGTCCAAACGTTGATATCGATGGTTCACTGCAAATGCAGGTGTCTCAACTTGATTACAACTCTTACGTTGGTGTCATTGGCGTATGTCGTGTTACTCGTGGTAGCGTGAAACCAAACCAACAAGTCACCATCGTTGGTGCTGATGGTAAGAAACGTAACGGTAAAGTGGGTACGGTTCTAGGTTACCTAGGCCTTGAGCGTCACGAAGTGGAACAAGCTAACGCTGGTGACATTATTGCAATTACTGGTCTTGGTGAGCTTAAAATCTCTGACACCATTTGTGATGTAAACAATGTTGAGCCAATGACTCCGTTATCGGTTGATGAACCAACAGTAACAATGACGTTCCAAGTAAACACTTCTCCGTTCGCGGGTAAAGAAGGTAAGTTTGTGACTTCACGTAATATCCTTGAGCGTCTAGAAAAAGAATTAGTGCACAACGTAGCATTACGCGTTGAGCAAACAGACGATCCAGATAAATTCAAAGTATCAGGTCGTGGTGAACTTCACCTTTCAATTCTGATCGAGAACATGCGTCGTGAAGGCTTCGAGCTTGCAGTATCACGTCCAGAAGTTATCGAAAAAGAAATTGATGGCAAACTAATGGAACCGTTTGAAAAAGTGACTATCGATGTGCTTGAAGAGCACCAAGGTGGCATCATGGAAAATATCGGTATCCGTAAAGGTGAATTGACTGATATGGCACCAGATGGTAAAGGCCGTGTTCGCATGGACTTCTACATGCCTTCTCGTGGCTTGATTGGTTTCCAAACTGAATTCCTAACACTGACTTCAGGTTCAGGTCTTCTTTACCATACGTTTGAGCGTTATGACGACCATAAAGGTGGCGTAATCGGTCAACGTAGCAATGGTGTATTAATTTCTAATGCAACAGGTAAAGCACTAACGTACGCCTTGTTTAACTTACAGGATCGTGGCCGTTTATTTGCAGAGCATGCTGATGAAGTTTACGAAGGTCAAGTTATCGGTATTCATAACCGTAACAACGACTTAACAGTTAACTGTCTGAAAGGTAAGCAACTAACTAACGTACGTGCATCTGGTACTGATGAAGCTCAAACCCTTTCTCCAGCTATCAAATTTACTTTAGAGCAAGCTTTAGAGTTCATTGATGATGATGAGCTCGTAGAAGTAACACCAGAAAGCATCCGTATCCGTAAGCGTCATTTGACTGAAAATGATCGTAAACGTGCAGGTCGATCTCCTAAGTAAGCCACGACGGCTTAAGCGTTTATACCTAATTAAAGCCGATGCTATCAATGCATCGGCTTTTTTATTATTCTAGAGGCGGCCATATAAAGTCAGTTATGAGGTTAAATTATCTTAAGATTATAGGCTGGTATTCGATTAAAAGTATTTCATTTTGTTAAAGTGACCATCTTAGTTAATATCATTAAGGACGTGATGATGGACAAAAAAATCAATGTATATATCCATTATTTGGTGTACTTAAAGGATCGTATCGTTCGTGACCGTTTAACTGTGAATGCTGGATATATGGCTTATATCTCATTGCTATCACTGGTGCCACTGGTAACGGTACTGGTTACAATTCTATCTCAATTTCCCGTTTTTCATGGTATTACTGAACAAATCCAAGAGTTTGTGTTTCTTAACTTTATGCCAGCTGCTGGCGATGCGGTAAAAAATGCCCTCAATACTTTTATATCCAATACTTCTAGTATGACGGCAATAGGTGGTTTTTTCGTATTCGTTACCGCTATGATGTTGATTTCTAATATTGATAAGAATCTTAATTTTATTTGGCGGGTTAAACGTAAACGCCGCTTAGTTTATTCATTTTCTATGTATTGGATGGTACTAACTTTAGGACCTTTGTTTATGGGAGCTAGCTTGGCGCTCAGTTCTTATATCACTTCGGAACGATACCTTAGCCAAGAAGTGGTCAGTGGTATTTACCGAATTTTGCCGATGATTTTATCGATGTCGACTTTCGTCGGCTTGTATATGCTGGTACCGAATATTAAAGTGAAATTCCTTAACGCTTGCACAGGTGCTCTCGTTGCCGGATTACTTTTTGAGTTATCGAAAAAAGGTTTTGCAATGTACATCACCGCATTTCCATCCTATCAGTTAATTTATGGCGCATTGGCAGCAATACCAATTTTATTTGTTTGGGTATATTTGTGTTGGTTTATCGTGTTAGTCGGTGCGGAAGTGACCGCAAGTCTTGGCGAACGAGAAGATTGGTATGATGAAGGGCCCTACCATCCATTACAAAAGTTAAAAGAAAAATTTACTCATAAAAGGAATGATGTGTGATTGCTTTGATTCAAAGGGTCAGTGAAGCCAGTGTTAAGGTTGATGGCGAGATTGTCGGTAGTATTAATCAAGGCTTATTAGTGCTACTTGGGGTAGAAAAAGGCGATGATGAAGCAAAGACTAAACGCTTGAGCGAACGAGTATTAGGTTATCGAATTTTTGAAGATGACCAAGGTAAAATGAACCTCAATGTGAAGCAAGCAGGTGGTGAAGTCTTAGTTGTATCGCAATTTACTTTACCTGCGGATACGCAAAAAGGCATGCGTCCGAGCTTTTCTAAAGGGGCTGATCCACAAGAAGCGGAAAGGTTATATCACTATTTCTCACAGTGCTGTCAGCAAGCGGATGTTCATACTGAAAACGGTCAATTTGCGGCGGATATGAAAGTGGCGCTGATCAACGATGGCCCGGTAACTTTCTGGCTACAAGTATAAAGTATTACCGAACTTAATAGATTGAATGTGGATTAACCAATTAAATAGTAAGGGACTTACATGTTTAAGTTAGTGACGCCAAGAAACGAATCTGACTTGCAAAAATATTATCACTTCCGTTGGCAAATGCTGCGAGAACCATTTCATCAACCACAAGGTTCTGAACGTGATGAATATGATGAAATGAGTGCCCATCGTATGATTGTTGATGGAAAAGGCCGTATCATGGCAGTAGGCCGTATGTATTTAACGCCAAATAGCGAAGGCCAAATACGTTATATGGCAGTGCACCCTCATCATCGAAGTAAAGGGCTAGGTTCATTGATTCTGGTGGCGTTAGAGTCGTATGCGATGCAAGAAGGTGCTAAGCGCCTGGTGTGTAACTCACGTGAAGATGCGATTAATTTTTACGCTAAAAATGGCTTTGAAAGCCAAGGTGAACTCAGTGATGAAAGAGGCCCGACTCGTCATCAGCAAATGTTGAAGCGTTTAAAAGCAAGTGCCAATGTTTCACGCCGTCCAGATTGGTGTGATGAATTACAAAAGCGCTGGCGACAAGAGATTCCAATTTGTGCGGCGATGGGTATACACATTAGCCAATATACGGGTTATCAATTTGAATGTTCAGCGCCACTTAACCCAAACATCAACCCGCATGAAACCATGTTTGCCGGTTCATTATTTACTTTAACCACATTAACAGGCTGGGGAATGGCTTGGTTATTAATGCGTGAAAAAGGTTTAGAAGCGGATATTATCTTAGCCGATAGCCAAGTGCGTTTTCGTGCCCCGGTGACACAAAGTCCAGTTGCGGTAACCTCTTTAGATGGTATTAGTGGTGACTTAGATCGTTTGGTCAGTGGACGCCGTGCTAGGGTGATCGTGAAGGTGACCGTTTATAGTGGTGATGTGGCAGCAGTGGAATTTACTGGTACTTATATGTTGATGACTGATTTTTTAGGCGAAGCGCCGTTGGTTAAGTAATAGTTTTAATTAAAAAGGACATACAATAAAGACGGTGATAGTTGATACTATCACCGTCTTTTTATTTGGCTTTGAGTTGCTTGTGTCCCGTCGGCTTAGTGGCAGTTATTTTCCACTAACACTGAGTCTTTATGACTGAGTAAATCAAACACTAACGCTTGGCATTCACCTTGTAAGCGATATTTCAGATTGCCTTTTTCTGGGAATAAAAAGTCGTACTCGCCACCTAGCTGGGCAGAGAAATCTTTGCCTTCGATCTTAAATGGTTTAAGTGATAAACGGCCTCGGTCAGCCATTAAATGTATGTCACTGATAATAACTGACTGGACCTTCTTGTCCTTCTGTTTCACTGGTTTAGCTTGTGCCGTTTTATCTTCTGCAGTAGTCGTTGAATTTTGTGGTGGCGTTAATGGTGGCAATTCAACACCTTGATTACGAAGCCATAAGGTTTGGAAGTCATCATCGCTAGTGGCACGGGTAACACTTGCGTTAAGCTGTCCGGTGACACTATGGTTGAAGATTAACTGATCGCCATATAAGCCTTCACCTTTTACCGTGAAATCAGTAATACCATCGAGATGCAATGGTAAATCAAACCAACGAGAGAAAAAGCGCAGCGGGATCCCTGAGGCTTCAAGTGCAAGCTTCCAGGGCTGACTGGTTTGGCTAAATGCCATCTCGCCAGAGCCTTTGACTAGGCCATTTTCTAATGGGATAAATAGCTTATTCAGCCAAAAGTGACCTTTTTCACTGCGCATACTGACCAGTAGGTTTTTACTATTAACACTATCGTAGCTAGCCCGATTGGCACTAATGCTTAACTCACCTTGCCATAAACCCCAATCGCCTTGTTTTTTAATTTCAAGATTATCACCGTCAATGCTGAGTCCGGTTGCTTGCTTGGCTGGGGAAGTGGTGAGATCGATAAATTGCACATTGTTAATGGTAAGCATCTTGGCTTTAAGAGACTGTAAGTTGGACAAGTAATCTAGTGCCAACTGTTTAGATTCCGCGGTTGAAATCCATTTCATATTATTAATATTGAATTGTGACAAGTCTAAACCGGTTGGGGTGGCTTGACCTTGAATGTGCAGATTACCTTGCAGCATCTCTAATGAAATATCGTGGATGTTGGCGATATTAGGGTGCAAGTTAATATCTAAAGCCGGTGAATGAATCGCCTGACCAAAAGTGCTCATGGTATCGGCGGTAGCAAAGATAGAGGCATTTTGCTGATGCCAAAAATTAAATGGCAAGTTAAGTTGTTCAGCGGTTAGCTTAATATTATTAACTGAAAAATTAGGCACTTCGATACTGGAGTTGCTGATTTCAAGATCATCGATTGTCATTGCTTGTTGATTAAACCAATCGATACTTTGCTGGCTAATATTATTGAGGTTATTTTGTTGTAAGCGTAATCCACTAATTGTCACGCGAGGGAGTTGCCAGATTTTTTGTGATTGCTTTTTGGTGGCTTGGGCAGAAAATTGACCTTTGCGCCACTGGAAACGAATATCGTAAAAGGTTGAATGTTCTGGCGTGATATCACCATCAAGAAATAAGTTATTAATGGCTTCACCTTGCCAATAGAGCTGTCCGGCGGAGAGTTGAATCTCACCATAAAAAGGCAGTAGTCTATCATCACGTTTTTCAGGGGATTTAATCTGGATATTAACGTCACGTCCTACCCAGTCGTTATCCGCGAAGTCGACGTTGGCTATTGATAATTTATTTAACTGGATATAATCCGGAAAATCTAGGTTAGGCCATCCCGCTTGTAGAGTAATGCCATCAACCACCACACTATCAATTTGTAGTCGGTTATTTCGCCAAGCATGTTTTGCCAGCCAAATATCTATTTTATCAACGAGGATGGATTCCTCATTACCATTCTTGATCAACACACCGTAAAGTTGTAAGTGCTTAGGTTCTTGGTATGAATAGTTAACCTCACGAACTTGGATATTATCTTGGTAAGCATATTCAAGAACCGTATTGACTACCTGAGCGGCATATTTAGTGTGTAAGGCTGCGTAAGAAGCGGAAAGAGCAACAATCATTAATGAAATCAAGCCAACAATAATGGCTAGTAGTTTTCTCATGTAACGTCCTGTGTGTTCATCTCCCCATTAACGAGGCGGTTAGAGCTATGAAGTATAAGCAGTTATTCGTTTAGGTACAATTATTCCTGCTTAGATTGGGTGCTTCCTCCGTACTTAAAGTTGCTGTTTTGTTTAGCTATTCGCTCTTCTTATTATCACTCCAATTACTTTGGGTCTACAACCCATAATAAAAAACGAGAAACCGTTAAGTTTCTCGTTTCAGTTAAGTCGCTTTAGGCATAAAACTACAGTTGAGGGCCAGCCTTAACTAAGGATTTACCTTCATCGTTGTCAGTATATTGATCAAAGTTTTTTATGAAAAGTTGCGCCAGTTCATCGGCTTTAAGCTGCCATTGCTCTGCCGTTACATAAGTATCTCTCGGATCGAGAATTTGACTATCAACGTTAGGTAGTTCAGTTGGTACTTCTAGGTTGAAGGTTGGAATAACTTTAGTTGGTGCGTGATCGATAGAGCCATCTAAAATCGCGTCAATAATGCCACGAGTATCTTGAATGGAGATACGTTTACCACTGCCATTCCAACCGGTATTCACCAAATAAGCTTCTGCGCCAGCGGCTTCCATACGTTTTACTAATACTTCTGCGTATTGTGTTGGGTGTAAGGTTAAAAATGCTGCGCCAAAGGCGGCGGAGAAGGTTGGCGTAGGCTCGGTGATCCCACGCTCTGTACCGGCTAGTTTTGCAGTAAAGCCAGATAAGAAGTGATACTTAGTTTGCTCGGGCGTCAGTTTTGAAACCGGAGGCAATACTCCAAAGGCATCAGCAGTTAAGAAAATCACTTTCTGTGCATGACCAGCTTTAGAAACGGGCTTAACAATATTCTCAATGTGATAAATCGGGTAAGAAACACGGGTATTTTCAGTTTTTGAGTTATCGTTAAAATCGATAATGCCATCGTCTGAAACCGTTACATTTTCTAGTAACGCATCACGGCGAATGGCGTTATAAATATCCGGTTCAGCCTCTTTCGATAATTTGATTGTTTTGGCGTAACAACCGCCTTCAAAGTTAAATACCCCGTCATCATCCCAGCCATGTTCGTCATCGCCAATTAACTGACGTTTTGGGTCAGTAGATAGGGTGGTTTTGCCAGTGCCTGACAGACCAAAGAAAATCGCCACATCACCATCTTCACCTACGTTGGCAGAGCAATGCATTGACGCCATGCCTTTAAGCGGTAGTAGGTAGTTCATCATGGCGAACATACCTTTTTTCATTTCACCGCCATACCAAGTGCCTCCGATGATTTGAATGCGTTCGGTTAAGTTAAAGGCGACAAAATTTTCGGAGTTTAATCCCTGAGCTTGCCAGTTAGGGTTGGTGGTCTTGGCACCATTCATGACGATGAAATCAGGCTCAAATTCTTGCAGTTCTTGCTCGGTTGGGCGAATAAACATATTTTTTACGAAATGAGCTTGCCATGCAACTTCTGTGATCACGCGAACTTTTAATCGTGACTCAGGATTGGCACCACAGAAGCAGTCGATCACAAAAATACGTTTACCTGACAGTTGAGTCGTGACTAACGACTTTAAATCAGACCAGACTTCAGGCGTGATTGGTTTGTTGTCGTTTTTACCTTGATCAGACCACCACAAGGTATCTTTAGTTGTGTCATCTTTTACGATGTACTTATCTTTGGGGGATCGACCTGTAAAAATACCGGTATCGACTGAAATCGCGCCAAGTTCAGTAACAATACCTTTTTCATAGCCGCTTAAATTTTCTTGAGTTTCTTCAACGAACAGTTGTTCATAACTAGGGTTACGAATGATGTCGGTTGTGTCAGTAATGCCGTAAGTTGTGAGATCCAATTGGGCAACAGTAGTGCTCTTTTCTATAACGGTCATAGGTGCTCCTTAATAGGAAATTTGTAGGGAATATTATAATGTTAGGTAATGAACACATTATAACCACTTTCTATGTGTGGTTTATTTGAGCTCTGTTGTGATTTTAGCAAATATCAGAGTACAAAAAGGTGGAGTCAAGAACACTATGATTATTATCTTGAATAAAATAAGTGCTTAAAGGTGAGACTAAATATGGAATTAAAAGCTGATTTTAGAGGAAAAAAAAGCCGAACTGAGTCGGCTTATTTAGTGTCACGTATAACTTATTGTATACAATGAATTAATGCAGGTTTTTTTTCGCGGCTGTTAATATTTGATCAACTTGTGCTGCATCGAAAGAATAAGTGCTGCCACAGTAGTCACAATGCAGAGCCACTTCACCTTCTGTTTTTAAGATGTCATCCAATTCTTCCTTGGCAACGGTTGCAATCGCTCCTGCGCTACGCTCACGCGAACAACCACAGAAAAATTTGACCGGTTGTGCTTCAAATAACTGTACTTTTTCTTGGTTATACAAGCGGTAAAGCACGTCATTGGCTTCTAGTGAGAACAATTCTTCATTCTTAATGGTTTCGGTCAGCTTTTCTAAGTGTTCAAAATCATCAGCAGAGCCGGTACCGTCAGGCATGATTTGCAATAACATACCAGCGGCATGGGCTTGGCCGTCATGTTCACCCGTGCGGAACCATAAACGTGTTTTTAGCTGCTCTGAACGCTCAAAATAGCTTTCTAGTACTTTTGAAAGCGTATCGCCTTCTAAACCCACTACACCTTGGTAGCGTTCACCTTTATCGGGAGAAATCGTGATCACTAAATGCCCTTTGCCAATCATTTGGTGTAGGCCTGCATCGTCAGAAATTTGACCTTCCCAGCGTGCAACACCACGCATTTTTTGGTCATGATCGCCATTAATGACTACTAAAGAAACTGGGCCATCACCTTGCAGTTGTAAAGTAATAGAGCCTTCAAACTTTAAAGTTGCGGTGAGTAGGCTTGTTGCTACCAGTAGTTCACCCAATAAGTTTTGTAACGGCTGTGGGTAATCCTTGTTGGCAATGATTTGTTGGTAAGCGGTATCAAGTTGCACTAATTCACCACGAACAGACAAATCTTCGAATAAATAGCGATGTAAAAGGTTATTTGCCATTAGTTGGAAACTCCTAGCCTGGGCTTATTGTTGTTTAAATTTAATGAGGTTACGTCGTTGTTTTTTATCAGGACGTCGTTCTGGGCTTGGGCTATACAGTGCGTTCAGTTTATGTTTTTGAGCATTTTCTTCACGCTTGGCAATACTGTCTTGCGTTTCTGTATATAAGGTTTGTGCTTCAGGCGCTCCGCGACGTTGATCGGAAATTTTTTCGATGATCACAGTCTTTTCTTCATTACCTTGACGTAAGCGGATAGAAGCACCGAGCTCAACAATTTTGCTTGGTTTACTACGTTGGTCATTATAGTGAACTTTGCCACCTTCAACCATACTTCTGGCAATGGAACGTGTTTTGTAAAAACGGGCGGCCCATAGCCATTTATCTAAACGGACTGATAAAGTTTGTGAACTCATTCTGAGATATGGCCTCGAAGGGTTAACAGTAAAGAGAGTAAAAGTTATACCTTGTTAATTACTCATAATATGACTCAAATGGAGGTGGTTTTTGGTATTTTCAAGGCATAATTCGAAAGATGTAAGAATTTGGGGATATAATTTTCGATTCCGTTGTCTGCATTGGTTCAGTGAATGTAAAACTATCAGAATTGTTAGCTTAATGAATGATTCTGCATTTAGCATTGCTAAATTGAACAGAGATAGAATAACAATGATTATGTCCTATTTTCCTTGCCGAAAGCTTGTTTTATTCTTGCTGAAGCTCACATCTTGATGTTACTTGGGTATAAAGACATGATCGAATGAATTAATTTGGTTTAATCTCTTTAAACCGTTAAGGTTAGGCTTCGAAAAATAAATAAGAATGGAATCGAATTTAAGGTGTCATCTCTAATGGTGTCAAAAGAGAATATCCAACAACAATGGACACAATTGGCGAATCGTTGGTTACAAAATCAATCTCAGCTAAGTTTTGTTATCACTATGCTATTAACGGCTCTGATCGCTTGGGTGGTCGGCATCTTATTATGGGCGCTATTATTCCCGACCTCTGGTATTGCTCGTTGGTCGGCACCGAATGTGATTGCCTCTCAAACTTCTTCAAACAGTCAAACTGATACGTTATCCCCACTCTTAAGTGCTAATTTATTTGGTTTATACACTCAAACACCAACTCAAAAACAACAAGTCGCCCAAGATGCACCTCAAACACGTTTGAGTTTAACGCTAGTGGGAGCCGTTGCCAGTAGCAACGATAAATTAAGCCTCGCAATTATTGCTAATCAAGGTAAGCAGGCGACTTACGGCATTGGTGAAACCATAGATGGTACGCGAGTCACACTGACCGCGGTGTATGTCGACCGAGTAATTATTAGCAACCAAGGGCGTGATGAAACCTTGATGCTGCAAGGTGTTGATTATAGTAAATCGCCTCAATCAGTTACACGTAATCCTGTTGAGAATCAAGCTACGACGGATGATGTGGCAGATTTAGATACAATTCGCAAAGAGATTTCCGAAGATCCACAAAAAATATTTCAATATATTCGTCTTTCACAAGTGATGGATGAAGGGCAATTAAAAGGTTACCGAGTTCGTCCCGGTAAAGATCGCGCTTTATTTGAACAAGTTGGTTTACAAGATGGTGATATTGCCACTGCATTAAACGGACAAGATCTCACTGACCCATCGAAAATGGCAACATTATGGAAAACGGCATTAGAGTCTATGGAATGGAACCTAACCGTGGAAAGAGATGGTCAGACTCATGATATTTATATTCAATTTTAAAATGGATTCTCAATTCGTACCGAGCTTTAATTCAGGAACGAAGAGTATAGCAACGTCACCTCAGGTGAGCAGGAGCATGGTGTGAAAAAGTGGTTGAGCAAAGTCTCGCTAATTGTAATGACAAGTTTGGTCTCGGTATCTGCTATTGCAGAAGATTTTAGTGCTAGTTTTAAAGGTACTGATATTCAAGAGTTTATCAATATTGTCGGGCGTAATTTACAAAAGACGATTATTGTCGACCCATCGGTGCGCGGCAAAATTGATGTGCGTAGTTACGATGTTCTTAACCAAGAACAATATTACAAGTTCTTCCTTAATGTATTGGAAGTCTATGGTTACGCTGTGGTGGAAATGGACAATGGCATTTTAAAAGTAATTAAAGATAAAGATGCCAAAACCGCGGCAGTGCCTGTGGTGGGAAATGATTCGAGTATTTCTGGCGATCAAGTGATCACTCGTGTTGTTCCTGTGAAAAATGTTTCAGTTAGAGAGCTTTCACCTATTTTACGTCAGCTAAATGATAATGCTGGAGCTGGTAATGTTGTGCACTACGATCCATCAAATATCATTCTTTTAACGGGTCGAGCGTCGGTAGTAAACCGCTTGGCGGAAATTATTAAACGTGTCGATCAAGCCGGCGATAAAGAAGTCGAAGTGGTTGAGTTAAAAAATGCCTCAGCTACCGAAATGGTGCGAATTGTTGATTCTCTAAGCAAAAGCGCCGATGCCAAAAATACCCCTGAATTACTACAACCTAAGTTAGTCGCTGATGAGCGTACTAACTCGATTCTAATTTCGGGTGACCCGAAAGTTCGCCAACGTTTGAAAAAACTGATTAGTCAACTTGATGTTGAAATGGCTACCAAAGGCAATAACCGCGTGGTGTATTTACGTTATGCTAAAGCAGAAGATTTGGTGGATGTATTAACAGGAGTATCTGAAAATCTACAAGCAGAAAAAGATTCTCAATCAGGCGCTGGCAGTACCAGTAAAACCAAAGTCATGATTACGGCTGATAAAGGCACTAACGCTTTAGTGTTAACCGCACCGCCAGATATTATGAAAGCACTTCAAGAGGTGATTGGTCAGTTAGATATTCGCCGCGCGCAAGTATTGATTGAAGCTTTGATTGTTGAGCTTGCCGAAGGTGAAGGTATCGATCTCGGTGTGCAATATGGCAACCTAGAAACTGGCAGCATGGTGCAGTACTCCAACGCGAATGCCCGAATTGGAGAGGTGGCTGTTGGTATTGAAGAAGCTAAAGATACGTCTAGTACAACAGCTGTATATGATACTGACGGTAATTTCCTTCGAAATGAAACCACAACTGAATCTGGTGACTATTCAACATTAGCAGCAGCATTAAGTGGTGTGAATGGTGCGGCGCTGAGTATTGTAAAAGGTGATTGGACGGCACTAATTAGTGCGGTGGCAACCAGCAGTAATTCTAATATTCTGTCTTCTCCAAGTATTACCGTGTTAGATAACAGCGAAGCTTCGTTTATTGTCGGTGAAGAAGTGCCGGTCGTGACGGGCTCTACCGCCAGCTCAGATAACTCAAACCCATTCCAAACCGTGGATCGTAAAGAAGTGGGTATCAAACTTAAAGTGACACCTCAAATTAACGAAGGTGACTCAATTCAAATGCAAATCGAGCAAGAAGTTTCCAATGTACTTGGTGCCAATGGTGCCGTGGATGTACGTTTTGCTAAGCGTCAAATTAACACGTCTGTGATGGTGCAAGATGGTCAAATGATTGTGCTCGGCGGTTTGATTGATGAACGCGCGCAAGAGAGTGTCTCGAAAGTACCGCTATTGGGTGATATTCCTTATTTAGGTGCATTATTCTCTTATACCAACACCACCAAAGAGAAAAAGAACTTAATGGTGTTTATTAAGCCGACTATTATTCGCGATGGTATGTCGATCGATGGTCTGTCGCGTCGTAAATACAATTACATTCGCGCTGAGCAGTTATATAAAGCGCAAAAAGGCTTAAAACTGCTTCCGAATGCAGAAACACCAGTATTGCCTAAGCTTGGTCAAGGTGAGCGTCAACCTGCTGAAATTCAAGCTTTCCTTGAACAATTAAATCACAGTGAAAGTGCTCAGGTTGAGGGTAATCAATAATGGTCGATTCAGCACAAGATATGGCACCAGAATCCATGGATGAGCAAGACTTTCGTCCTAAGTTTCGTCTGCCTTTTGCTTATGCTAAACGTCATCAAGTGGTGTTGGATTATAACGAGCAACAACAAAGTGTCCTGTACTATTGCGGATCGCTTACTCCACAAGTGTTGCTTGAAATACGTCGCGCGTCTGGGCAATCCTTTAAGCCACAAAAACTGACGGTTAATGAATTTGAGAATAAGTTGACTGATGCTTATCAACGCGATTCATCAGAAGCACGTCAGTTGATGGAAGATATTGGCGCGGATGATGACTTCTTTTCATTAGCCGAAGAACTGCCAGAAAACGAAGACTTATTAGAATCAGAAGATGATGCGCCGATCATTAAATTGATCAACGCCATGTTAGGCGAAGCGATCAAAGAAGGCGCTTCAGATATTCATATTGAAACCTTCGAGAAAGTCTTATCGATCCGCTTTCGAGTCGATGGTGTGCTGCGTGAAGTATTATCGCCAAGCCGTAAACTCGCGCCGATTTTGGTGTCTCGCGTCAAGGTGATGTCTAAGCTCGATATCGCTGAAAAACGTGTCCCGCAAGATGGCCGGATTTCATTACGTATCGGTGGTCGTGCAGTGGATGTGCGTGTATCGACCATGCCGTCTTCCCATGGTGAACGAGTCGTAATGCGTTTATTAGATAAAAACGCCACGCGCTTAGATTTACATAGTCTAGGTATGACGCCTAAAAACCACGAAGCATTTCGTCATTTAATTGCAAGACCACACGGTATTATTTTGGTGACTGGTCCTACAGGTTCGGGTAAATCAACGACCTTGTATGCAGGTTTGCAAGAGCTTAACAGCAGTGAACGTAATATTTTAACTGTGGAAGATCCGATTGAATTTGATATTGATGGAATCGGTCAAACTCAAGTAAACCCAAAAGTGGATATGACCTTTGCTCGTGGGTTGCGTGCGATTTTGCGTCAAGATCCAGATGTGGTTATGGTTGGGGAAATTCGTGATTTAGAAACGGCACAAATCGCAGTACAAGCCTCATTAACTGGTCACTTAGTAATGTCGACTTTGCACACCAACACCGCAATTGGTGCGATCACTCGTTTGCGCGATATGGGGATTGAACCTTTCTTAATTTCATCTTCATTATTGGGGGTATTGGCGCAGCGTCTAGTACGAACTTTATGCTCTAGCTGTAAGCAACCTTATCAAGCCGATGCTCAACAAAAGCAATTGTTTGGCGTGAGCGCCGATGATTCATTAGAGCTTTATAAACCACAAGGTTGTGAGCACTGTAACCACAAAGGTTATCGTGGCCGTACTGGTATCCATGAACTATTGCTAATTGATGATGAAACCCAAGAATTGATCCATTCGGAAGCCGGCGAGCAGGTCATTGAGAAAGCGATTCGAGCTAAAACGCCAAGTATTCGTGATGATGGCTTGGCTAAAGTTCGCCGTGGCGTGACTACTTTAGAAGAAGTGTTACGTGTGACCAAGGAAGTGTAACCCATGGCGGCGTTTGAATATAAAGCACTCGATGCAAAAGGTAAGCAAAAGAAAGGCGTATTGGAAGGCGATAATGCCCGCCAAGTGCGTCAGCGCCTGAAAGAAAAAGGCTTAATGCCCACCGAAGTGGTGGAAACCAAAGCCAAATCACAACGAACTAAATCGAGTGGTTTTAGCTTCCAGCGCGGTATCAGTACCAATGAATTAGCCTTAGTCACGCGTCAATTATCAACCCTAGTACAAGCTGGCATGCCGCTAGAAGAATGTATTCGCGCGGTAGCCGATCAATCTGAAAAGCCACATATTCGAAATATGCTAGTCAGTATTCGCTCGCGAGTAGTCGAAGGTTATACCTTATCGGACAGCATGGCGGAATACCCAGCAGTCTTTGATGATCTCTTTTGCGCTATGGTGGCAGCAGGTGAAAAGTCGGGTCATTTGGATGCCATTCTTGATCGACTAGCCGACTATGCTGAAAACCGTCAAAAGATGCGCTCTAAGCTACAGCAAGCTCTTATCTACCCAACTATGCTGACGCTAATTGCCATCAGCGTAGTGGCATTCTTACTTGCCGCAGTCGTACCGAAAATTGTCGATCAATTTGTGCAAATGGGGCAAGGCTTGCCGATGTCGACCGAGTTTTTATTGGTCGCCAGTAATTTTGTGCAACATTGGGGATTGTTGGTGCTTGGGCTGATTGTACTGTTGATATTTGCTTTAAAGGTAGCATTGAATAAACCCGACTTTCGCATGAAGTGGGATAAACGAGTCTTAGCACTGCCAGTGATAGGCAAAGTGGCTAAAGGGCTGAATACCTCGCGTTTTGCTCGAACCTTAGCGATTTGTTCATCCAGCGCCATTCCGCTATTAGATGGGATGCGAGTGGCAGCCGATGTAATGAGCAACCAATATTTTAAAGCACAGATTTTAGATGCCGCCGATAAAGTTCGAGAAGGGACCAGTTTGCGTAAATCGCTTGAGCACACCCGCTTATTCCCACCGATGATGCTTCATATGATCGCCAGTGGTGAACAAAGTGGTGAGCTTGAACCTATGTTAATTCGCGCCGCCGACAACCAAGACCGAGATTTTGAATCTTTGGTTAATATGGCATTAGGTATTTTCGAACCATTATTGATTGTAGCAATGGCCGGTATTGTGCTGTTTATCGTTACCGCAACTTTAATGCCGATATTGGAATTAAATAATTTAGTGACGCAGTAAAAGAACGTTGCTAGGTCGCTTCGCTTATTCGGGCCAATGAATGCTTTTGCTTTCATCTTTTTCGAGCCACGAGCAGCGTAGCGCCCGAGAAACGAGATACGAAACACAAGATACCAAAAATAAAATTGATATTTTTTTAGGAGTCACAATGAGTAAAAAATTAAACTTATCGACTAAAAAACAATCCGGATTTACTTTGCTGGAAGTCATGGTTGTAGTCGTTATTTTGGGGATTCTAGCTAGCTTCGTTGTCCCGAACTTATTGGGTAACAAAGAAAAAGCTGATCAACAAAAAGCGGTGACGGATATTGTGGCGCTAGAAAATGCGCTGGATATGTACAAGCTAGATAACAGTGTTTACCCAACCACAGACCAAGGTTTGGATGCATTAGTGAGTAAACCAACTGGAAGTCCTGAGCCACGTAACTATCGTGACGGCGGCTATATTAAGCGTCTTCCTAGTGATCCATGGGGTGGTGACTACCAATATTTAAGCCCAGGCGATCACGGCACAGTTGATATCTTTACTCTAGGTTCAGATGGTCAAGAAGGTGGTGATGATGGTTCACAGAAAGATATTGGTAACTGGAATATTCAAGATTTTCAGTAACAGAGAGAGTCGAGGTACGAGGACGCTTCGCTCGGGAGCCGACAATATTGTTGCTCGTACCTCGAGCGTTTTACTTCTCGTTGCTTGAAAATGAAAAAAGCCGTCATCCTGAAAAGCGACGTAGGAGCGCAGTTCAGGATCTCCTACAACATTTGGTTTATCAACTGCTGTAGGAGATTCCGTATCTTCTTCGCTTAGGCTCATGTACGGAATGACAACTAAAAACCCGCAACAAAACCTAAGGAACACAATGCAGCGTCAGCGTGGTTTTACTTTACTCGAAGTACTGTTAGTGGTGGTGTTAATGTCACTCAGTGCGTTAGCGGTGGTGCAAACCTTGCCGCAGAGTAATGACGATCAAGCGAAGGACGAAGCTTCCCGTTTTTTCCAACGACTGCAATTGCTCAGTGATGATGCGATCCTCAATGGTCAAGATTACGGTTTACGTTTCGATGAGAAAAAGTCGATTTATACCTATATGCAATTAACCGAAGGCGGTTGGCAGAAGGTAAAAAACAGCAAGTATTTTACCGAAACCACATTGCCAGAAGACTTAACCTTTAGTTTTGAGTTAGGTAGTGAAGCGTGGGGCGATAGCGATAGCCTTTTTGAACAAGAAGATTTCTATGAAGATCGCTTTGAAGATTCGGATGCTAAGCCTAAGCCACCACAAGTGTACGTATTATCCAGTGGTGATGTGACTCCATTTTTATTAACTTTTACCTCAGAGCCCAATCAAAAACCTGAGCAAACTTGGCGGGTGAAAGTGACCGAAGCTGGCGTCATTCAACTTTTGGCTCCGGGGATGAGTCGTGATGGAGTCGATGATGAATCGTAAGCAGGTTCGAGGCATGACTTTATTGGAAGTCTTGATTGCGTTGGCAATATTTGCCACTGCTGCAATTAGCGTGATTCGCGCGGTGACTCAACACATCAACACTCTGAGCTATTTAGAAGAAAAAACCTTTGCCAGTATGGTGGTGGATAACCAATTGGCAATGGTGCATTTGTCTGAGTCGTTTACTGCGACTAAAAAGGGGGAAGAAAAGCTTGCTGGACAAACATGGTACTGGACGGCAACCCCCGTTAAAACAGGATTAGATTTAATTAAAGCGGTGGATGTGAGTGTGTCTTTAGATCCGCAGCGAAAAAGTACTCTGATGACGGTGAGGACTTATGTTCAGCCGTAAGAAAGGTCTAAGCCATAGAGCGTTCCGTAAGGGCTTTACCTTGATAGAGGTGATGGTCGCCATCATGGTATTTGCCAGTTTGAGCATTGCCGCTTATCAAGTGGTGAATCAGGTTCAACGTAGCAATCAACTGTCGGTGGAGAAAACCGGTCGTCTGCAAGAGATGCAACGAGCGATGATTATTATGGACAGTGACTTTCGCCAAATGGTTGCTCGTTCATTTAAGGGGCGCGCTAATGCCCATGGCAGTCGTTTATTGTATGTCGATCAATATTTATTGGATTCCCAATCACAAGGGATACTGTTTACCCGACTAGGTTGGCAAAACCCTCAGCACGCTTTTCCACGAGGGGAAGTGGTTAAGGTTGGCTATCGAGTCGTCGACAATCAATTAGAGCGAGTATGGTGGCGTT
The DNA here is from genome assembly GCF_053544035.1 of Vibrio sp. E150_018. Taxonomy (NCBI): domain Bacteria; kingdom Pseudomonadati; phylum Pseudomonadota; class Gammaproteobacteria; order Vibrionales; family Vibrionaceae; genus Vibrio; species Vibrio sp. E150_018. Next base: position 107,552 of record NZ_JBHGNY010000005.1, read on the forward strand.
ATCCTGATACGCCAGAAGGACAAGAGCCATTACATAAATCGCTATTATCCGATGTTGAAGCATTACGTTTTCGGTTTTACGACAGCGAGAACAATAGATGGCAAGAAACTTGGCAAGTGGAAGATAAACTGCCACAAGCGGTGGAAGTGACTCTGGAATTAAAAGATTACGCCAAGATCCGACGGGTGTATTTAACCGCGCCAGGTCAGGCAGCATCACTCAATAGTTCGGATGAGGAGATCTCGCAATAATGTTGGTTTCTTCTCGTAATGTATCTAGCCGAGCTTCGTATAGCCGTGGCTCACTTGGCGGCGTTAAGCGTCAACAAGGTGTGGCGCTTATATTTGTGCTATTGCTGGTGGCGGTGCTAGTGGCTATTGCCGCGACGATGACAGAAAGAATGTCGACTCAGTTTTATCGCGCCAGTAATTTATTAAATCACCAACAAGCTTACTGGTACAGTATGGGGGTGGAAGCATTGGCTCAAGTTGCTATCGAAGAAAGTTATAAAGACAATGACGATAATATTAATTTAAGCCAAGCGTGGGCGATTGAAGGCACTCAATATCCACTAGAAAATGGTGATGCAGTCGGTAGCATTATCGATAAACAAGCTTGTTTTAATGTTAATGCACTGGCGGCATTACCGGCAACAAATACGCCCGAGCGCCCCTATTTATTAAAAGCTTTGGCTTATATGCTGCAAGAGGAAGGCGTTGATAACTATCAAGCGGAAGTGATTGCCGATTCGATTAAAGAGTATGTTGATAGTGATGATCAAGTGAGCACTCAAAGTGGGGTAGAAAGTGCTACCTATGAAGGGTTTCAACCTAGCTATGACGCACCAGATGGCTTAATTGCCGATAGCAGTGAATTGAGAGCGGTGAATCAAGTGACGGTTCCGGCAATGATGATTTTAAATCAAGTGGCTTGCGCGCTACCGAGTACCGATTTGTATATTAATGTGAATACCTTAAAGCCTCAGCAAGCCTTGTTGTTGGCTGGAATGTTTCAACCGTCATTGAGCTTAAGTGACGCGCAGCAACTAATTGAAAATCGACCGCATGACGGTTGGCAAGATGTGGAAACCTTTTTAAATGAACCGCAAATGACTCGAGTACCCGCCAATATTACCAGTAAAGCGAGCCCATTTTTAGCGGTGACTAGCCAGTATTTTGAGTTAGATGCACAAATTAAAGTAGAAGATTCAAGGGTTAGGCTGCGTAGTCTAATCTACAGTTCAGATAAAAAAACGACACAAGTGATACGTCGTCGTTTCGGAGGGATCAGTGAACGAGTTTCTGACAATCAAACTGAGCAGTAATCCAACTGATCCAATGCCTTGGTTAGTTTGGTCACCAAGCTTACAAGAAGTGATTGCCTCAGGTGAATTATCGAATCGAGAGCAATTAGGTGAATTAGTTGATTACAGCGTTCAACGTAGTGTGATCGCGCTGTTGCCAAGCAGTGATGTGTTAATTACCCCGATTCAAATTCCATCGGGTGCAGGGCGTCAATTACACTCAATGTTGCCATTCTTAATGGAAGATGAGCTGACGCAAGATATTGAGCGCATGCACTTTAGCGTGATCAAAAAGCAAGGCGATCAGGCGATTGTTGCCACGGTTGAGCAGCAATATTTATCTGATTGGGTCGATGAGTTTAAATCGCATGGCATTGAGCTAAAAAAAGTGCTGCCAGATTGCTTAGCTTTGCCATTAAAAGATAATTACATCAGTGCGATGCACATCAATCACCAGTGGCTAATGCGCAAAAGTGATGTGAAAGGTGCGGCGGTTGATGATGATTGGCTCGATGTGTTTTTAGCGTCAGGCTGGCTCGATCCCGATAGTGATGCGTTAAGTTTTGAAAGCTTGCTGCAAGATAATGAACAGTCTGAGGATGAAGTACAAGATAGCGATGCTGCCGACAGTGCGGTGTTATCGAGTAAAGAAATTGTCGCTGAAGCACAGTCGAGTGTTGATGCTTTAGAACATGTTCATGCTACTGGTGAGCACTTCACGATTTATAGCTATAGCGAACTGCCTGAACAACATGCTGATTTACCAGGCCGCTGGATTTCTGCGCCGAAAGAGATGGCAATGCTAACCTTTGCGCAAGGGGCTATTGAATCAAAAACTAACTTATTAACTGGGCCGTTTAAAGCGCAATCATCGTGGTTTAAGCATTTACGAGTGTGGCGTAAGGTGGCGATTGCCGCGAGTATTCTATTGGTATTACTACTAGTACAACAAACAGTGCAAGTTCAACAAATAGAAGCGCAAACTCAAGCTTATCGAGCGGAGAGTGAACGGATATTTCGTAGCGTATTTCCTGAACGACAACGCATTCCAACCGTCAGCTATTTAAAGCGTTTAATGCAAGATGAAGAAAATGTTTTATCGGGCTCTGGAGGCGGTGGTGTTTCTATGCTGGGTTGGATGGCTAAGTTGACACCAGCATTACAGACCGTTAAATCAGTCACGGTGCAAAGCGTACAATTTGATGGCACTCGCCAAGAAATTCGTTTAAATGCACAAAGTGATGATTTTCAATCTTTTGAGCGCTTGAGAGTAGAGTTGGCCAAACAGTTTGATGTTAGCCAAGGCCAGTTAAATAAAAATGGTGATCTAGTGCAAGGGAGCTATGTGATCAAAAAGAAAGGGAGTGGCTCATGAATGATAAATTAACCGCTCTTATGGCCCCAGTACTTCGCTGGTGGCACAGTATTTCTACTAGGGAACAACGACTCGTATTAATCTGCGGTGGATTATTTGCAGCAGGCTTTTTGTATTGGGGGATCTTACAACCACTAAGCGCCCGTACAGAACAAGCGCAAATGCGTTTAAATAATGAAAAACAATTGTTGGGTTGGGTGACTCAATCTGCCGATCATATTGTCACATTACGTGCGCAAACTGGTACTAAAGGTGTACAGCGTAGTCAACCGTTAAACCAGGTAGTGTCATCGACCGCCACTCGTTTTAATATCGAGTTGATCCGTATGCAACCGCGTGATGATATGTTGCAAGTATGGATTCAACCGGTGCCATTTAATACCTTAATTAATTGGTTAGCTCAGTTGCGCGATCAATATGGTCTGCAAGTGTTATTCTTAGACATTAACCGTTCAGATAAAGCCGGTATGGTTGAAGTTAACCGCTTACAGTTTCAGCGTGGTTAGCCATTTTAGCGATACGTTTGTGAAAGGATTAGATTTGTGAAAAGTATGAAATGGTATCTGCTGGTTTTTGTATTGATGCTGATTGCAAGTTTAGTGGCACATATTCCTGCGTCTTGGGTGTATAGTCAATTGCCCGCTCAACGTGGCGTAGAAGTGACCGGAATTAGTGGTACAATTTGGCAGGGACAAGTTCAGCAACTGGAAGTAAACCGCCAGTCATACGGTAGTCTTTCTTGGGATTTTCAAGCCAGTAAACTATTGACGGCTAAATTAGAATACCAAGTACGTTTCGGTCGTGGCAGCAGCATGAAGCTAGATGGAAAAGCTTTTGTTGGGGTTGGTTTTTCTGGTGTGTATGCTAATAATGTTTTAGCGTCATTGCCGATACAGCAAGTACTGGCTTATGTACCAACCCAAGTACCGGTTGAGTTAAAAGGTCGTTTAGAGCTATCACTCGCTTCATTAAAATATGCGCAACCATGGTGCGAAGAAGCCACAGGTAGTCTTGCTTGGACGGGCAGTAACATTATCTCACCGATTGGTCAATTAACACCCGGCCCGGTGATTGCAGACATTACTTGTCAGGCGCAAAATATTGAAGTGTTAGGTAAGCAGAATAATTCGCAAGTGATGAGTGAATTTAAAGTAAGCTTAAATGATCAAGCTCGTTATGAGTCGCTGGCATGGTTTAAGCCGGGGGCTGAATTCCCATCATCAATGGCAGAGCAACTAAAATGGTTAGGCGAACCGAATGCACAAGGCCGCTATCAATTTAGCTTTGCCGGAAAATTATAGCCGTTAACCCAATCGAGTGGTAAAGGAGAGACGAAGTGACCAAGCATAAAAAGCCAGAGATCTTATCAAGTTCAGTGGTGGCGCAATCTCGCTTATTTGCCATTGAATCCTTAGAGCTTCGTTTCTCAAATGGTGAAGAGCGTACCTACGAACGTATGAAGCCAAGTAACCGCGGTGGGGTAATGACAGTACCGGTTACTGAGCAAGGTGATTTATTGTTGATTCGTGAATATGCTGCCGGAACAAATCGTTATGAGCTAGGCTTTCCTAAAGGCTTAATTGATCCGGGAGAAACGCCAGAGCAAGCTGCCAATCGTGAATTAAAAGAAGAAATAGGCATGGGCGCGGATAAGTTTGTGCCACTTAAACAAGTCGTTTTAGCACCATCCTATTTTTCTAGCCAAATGACGTTATTTCTCGCCACCGGTTTATACCCAGAACGTCTACAAGGTGATGAGCCGGAAGAGTTAGAGGTGATCCGTTGGCCGCTGCAACAAGCGGAAGAGCTGCTGACTCACATGGATTTTTGCGAAGCTCGCAGTATCACGGCTTTAATGCTGGCACTACGAATACTCTCAAGTGATACAAATAGTGATAAAAATAAGGAAGGCTAATCATGGCGGCAACGCAAAGCGATCTCTCTCATCTTATTCCTCAAGTGATCAGCATTGCTCGTGAAGCCGGTCAGCAAATTTTAGAAATTTATCAAAATAAAGACTATCAAGAATTTACTAAAGCCGATGACACGCCAGTCACGACTGCGGATTTAGCTGCCCATAAAATCATTATGCAACAGTTGGCTGAGCTGACGCCAAACATCCCGATTCTTTCAGAAGAAGATGCCGATATTAGCCTCAAAAAGCGTTCAAAATGGGATCGTTATTGGTTAGTTGACCCGCTTGATGGTACTCAAGAGTTTATAGCTCGAAGTGGCGATTTTGCGACCGTGATTGCGTTGATTGAAAATAATCAGCCAGTGATGGGCGTAGTGTATGCCCCCGTTTCAGGTGTGACTTATTTTGCTTATCAAGGTAAAGGCGCATGGAAGATCCCTGAAATGGATGACAGCTTACGTATTCATACCTTAAAGCATGAACAACCCGATCAACCGATAGCCATTGCGATCAGCCGTCGTCAAAACATAAACCGTATTACAGAAAAGCTCTCCCCAGCGCGTAACTATGAATTAGTGCCATTAGGATCCGCCGCATTAAAAGCATGCTTGGTGGCAGAAGGATCCGTAGATTGTTATATCCGCTTAGGGCCAACCGGCGAGTGGGATACCGCAGCAACCCAATGCATTGTTGAAGAGGCGGGAGGAAGAATTCTCAGTACTCGCTTAGAGCCATTGTCATACAATGAACGAGATACTTTAGAAAACCCGAATTTTATTGTGTTGGGGGATGAGAGTATTGGTTGGGATGAGATATTGAAGCAAGGATAAAAACAAAGACGTGGCTCGTTTATCGGGCACTTCGTTGCTCGTGTCTCGGAAAAGATAAAAGCTTAGTTGCGAGATCCGAGAGCGCTTTGCTTCGAGTTACGAGAAGCAAAGCGCCCTAGAAACGATATTCGTCTTACATATACGAATGATCACCCGCTTGGTGTTCTGTTGAATCTCGTACTGCGGTTAATTCACCTGCGAATTGATCGACCAATTGTTTCTCGATGCCTTCTTTTAACGTGACATCTACCATTGAGCAACCGTTACAACCGCCACCAAATTGAACCAGAGCCACACCATCATCCGAAATACTGATTAGGCTAACATGGCCGCCGTGGCTTGCTAGTTGTGGGTTAACTTGAGTTTGAATGGCATATTCAACCCGAGCCATTAGAGGGGCGTCGTCATCCAGTTTACGCATTTTAGCGTTTGGCGCTTTTAGTGTTAACTGTGAACCCATTTTATCGGTGACAAAGTCAATCTCGGCTTCTTCTAAAAATGGTAGGCTCAATTCATCAACGTAAGCATTAAAGCCTTTGAATTCAAAAATAGTATCTGATGCTTCAACCGATTCAGGTGGACAATAAGATACGCCACACTCTGCGCTAGGTGTACCTGGGTTCACGACAAAAACTCGAATATGAGTTTCATTCGTTTGTTGTTCCAGTAGTTTTGCAAAATGCTCTTGAGCACTTTCTGTAATAGTAATTGTATCTGACACGACTAATACCTGACTATTTTAGTGGGCTTTTGGGGTATTTTACTCCTCTTGCCGTATGGATCAAACCAATTTACTGATAATTTCAACAAACTTGATCTATACCCTCGTACTTGGAGCAGCAACTTTGTTGACAGCATTCATTCGCCTCCTTATCTCTTTATTAAAGAAGGTCATAGGCAGGCTGTGCTCATAAGGTCTTATTCACTTGTCGCCTCACTGAAACTACAACTACTTTGGGTATAAGCTTACTTAGTTTGGTGTGGGGGTACGAGATAAACAATATATATCAATTCGCTTCACGCCTGCTTTTCTCAGTAATATACATAAAGGCGCTAAAGTACTACCAGTGGTGACTACATCATCAACCAGTGCCACATGTTGATTGATACGTGTATTTTTCAGTTGAAAAGCACGTTTGGTATTACGTTGACGTTCAATTTTCGTCAGCCCTTTTTGTTGTGGTGTCGCTTTAACTCGGCGAAATACACCATGGTTTACTTGGCAATCGAACTGATTTTTTTGCCAGTGGCTGGCGAGCTGTTGCGCGATTTCAGCGCTTTGATTAAAACCGCGTGACCACTGCCTGCGCCAATGTAATGGTACGGGAATTAATTCATGACAAGGTTCAGTGATAATAGGCGCAAGTAACAAGGCAAGATCGCTGGCTAACCAGAATTGACGACGATATTTTAACTTTTGAATGTAACCTTTTAATGGCGCTTGATAGTCATTAATACAATATAAGCGATCCCATTTGGGCGGTTGCACCAAGCATTGACCACATTGTTCTATCCGAGTAACGGTTTTCAGGCCGCAACGTTGACAGCGAGGAGTGGTATCGATAAAACGTTCAACACAATGTTGGCACCACAGGTTATGTAATGGATGTGCATCTTGTGGTGTGATGGTTAAGTGACATAAATGACATTGACGAGGTAAGTTACGTTTTAGGCGTTCGAGTAATTTCATTGGCGTCATTTTATTTAAGTTAAAAATGAAAAAGTGAATCAATGATGTCATCATCAACCAGAATAATATTGATTAGGTATGAAATTAGTAGGAAAAGGCAATGACACAACTGCATTGGCAATCACAAGGTGAAGGACAAGATATCGTTCTTATTCACGGATGGGGAATGAATGGCGCGGTATGGCAACAAACTATAGATGCGTTATCGGTACAATTTCGCGTGCATAGCGTTGATTTACCCGGTTATGGACTAAGTCATCAAGCAAGCGCTGACGATCTTGATGATATTTGTTGCCAAGTATTAGCCCAAGCGCCGGAAACCGCAGTCTATCTTGGGTGGTCTCTTGGTGGTTTAGTCGCAACCAATATTGCAGTAAAGCATCCTGAACGAGTCGATAAGTTGATCACGCTAGCCAGTTCACCCAAGTTTGCTGCCGAAAAAGGTTGGCGCGGCATTATGCCGAAAGTGCTGACTGATTTTACCGAACAACTGACCAATAACTTTAAACTTACCATTGAAGGCTTTATGACCTTGCAAGCCTTGGGTAGTCCATCGGCAAGACAAGACGTCAAAGCGATTAAAAAGCAGGTATTTTCACGTCCAATGCCCAAGCCTGAAGCACTGGCCATTGGGTTAAATATTTTGGCAACTGTCGATTTACGCCCCGCACTTTCGGATATTCAAGCGCCAATGTTGCGTTTGTATGGTCGCCTAGATGGACTAGTACCGAAGAAAGTCGCGGACTTAGTGGGTGAATACGCACCGAATAGTGATTGTTATATTTTTCAGTCGTCGTCTCATGCGCCATTTATGACCGAACATGATTTGTTTTGTGAGAAGGTGGTGGAGTTTGTTTGTGAATAGAGCATAAAAGAGTGTCGTTGCTCGTGGCTAGGGCGCTTCGCTTCTCGTAGCTTGAAAAAGAAACGTCAAGAGGGCACCCGAGCAACGAGTAGCGCAGCGGCCGAGAAACGAGATTCGAATGCTTTTCCTAGAAACTAGGGACTAGAAACCAGCAACCTCAAATGTTATCCCCTTAAAACCTCAATCTTAATATCTAAATCTTTAATCAAAGTGATAATTTCTTTTGGTGGATTTTGGTTGGTGACGATCAAATCGACATCTTCAATTTTTCCTAAATTCACCATCGCGTTACGGCCGAATTTAGAATGGTCGATTGGTAGGAATACCGCGCGACTATTTTCGATAATCGCGCGTTTTACCCGCACTTCATGATAGTCAAAATCGAGTAGTGATCCATCAAAGTCGACACCACTAATGCCTAAAATGCCGAAATCTAAACGAAATTGAGAAATAAAATCCAGAGTGGCTTCACCTGTTACGCCACCATCTTTATTGCGTACTTCACCACCAGCTAAGATGACTTTGAAGTCTGGATTGCTCATTAAAATAATTGCCGCATTAATGTTATTAGTTACGATTCGTAAGTGCTGGTGGCTTTCAAGTAAAGCTTTCGCGATGGCTTCTGGCGTGGTGCCAATATCAATAAATAGAGTTGAGCCATCAGGAATGTGTTTGACTAGAGCGCGAGCGATGTCATTTTTTTCATTTTGATTCATTACTTTACGGTCACTATAAGGCGAGTTTTCCGCGCTATTGGCCATGGTCGCGCCACCATGATTGCGTCGAATTTTGTTGGTATCCGCTAATTCATTCAGATCGCGGCGAATAGTTTGAGGACTAACATCAAACATTTCTACTAAATCATCGGTACTGACATAGCCTTGCGCTTTGACTAGTTCGATGATTTTTTGATGCCTTTCACTCGCTTTCACGCTGCTTTTCCTTTAATTCTTGTCATTAATATATAAAAACTAGTTTACGTGATTCGCGTAATGAAAGGCAATTTATCCGATCGCATACACTCAAGTAATGTTCAAAATGTTATAACTATCCCATCTTTTGTGCGCAATCGAGCTTTTTGTCATCTGTTTCATGAGACGTACGTTGTTGAGTTTTTTGTTCAATATAGTCATTGACTAACGCTTGCTCAACTTGAGATAACACTACACCCAATTTAGTTCGACGCCATAAAATATCTTCAGCGGTATAGGCATATTCATGCTCAAGTAAATAATCAATTTCATATTGATAAACCCCTTGGCCAAAGTGTTGCCCCATTTCCGATTCCGAATTAATACCTTTCAGCATTTCTCGAGCCTGAACACCATATTGATGGCAGTAGCGGCGTAAAGTTTTATCCTTCATCCAAGGGCATTGCTGACGCAGTTTCATGGTAAGCAAGTTCTCATCATAACCTTGACCGCCTGGTAATACTGATTCTGCTGTCCAACTATTGCCCATTTGTGGGAAGAAAGGAGACAGTTGCTTCATCGCTGACTCTGCCAGTTTACGATAAGTGGTTAACTTACCGCCAAAAATTGACAGTAGTGGCGCTTCTTCACCTTCTTGTTCAAGAGACAAGGTGTAGTCGCGAGTAATGGCTTGCGGTGAATCCGATTCATCATCACATAATGGACGAACACCGCTGTATGTAGAAACCACATCATCTGGCGATATTTGATGAATAAAGTGTTTATTGACCACTTCGATTAGGTAGTTAATTTCTTGTTCATCAATCGCTACTTGGCGTGGATCACCTTTATATTCGACATCGGTAGTGCCAATCAATGAATAGTCCTCAAGATAAGGAATGACAAACACAATGCGCTGATCATCGTTTTGTAGAATGTAGGCTTGTTCCTCATTGTGGATTTTCGGTACGATAATGTGTGAACCTTTGATCAAGCGAATACCGTAAGGTGATTGAGCATCCATATTATCGGTGATGAAGCTACGAACCCAAGGTCCTGTGGCATTCACTAACGCGTGAGATTGGCGTGTAAAGCGAGTGTTAGTTCGTTTGTCCAATAAGGTAACATGCCACAAGTCGCCTACTCGCTCGGCTTTTTCGACATGGCAATAGTTCTTAATTTCTGCGCCATGTTGCTCAGCTTGTTGAATATTGAGTAGCACTAAACGCGCATCATCGACCCAGCAATCTGAATATTCAAAGCCTTTGACCATTTCTTCTTTTAAAACATTGGTCGAGCGAAAATCAACACCATGGCTGCCTTTTAACGTTGTACGCTTGCCTAGATGATCATAGAGAAATAGACCCGCTCTAATCATCCAAGCCGGGCGTAAAAATGGGCGATGTGGCAAACGGAAACGCATCGGCTTGGCAATATGAGGCGCTTTTTTCAGTAATACTTCACGTTCTGCGAGTGACTCAGATACCAAACGAAACTCATAATGCTCTAGGTAGCGTAAGCCGCCATGGATTAATTTCGAACTGGCTGATGACGTAGCAGAAGCAAAGTCACTCGACTCATAAAGACCAACTTTTAAGTTTCTACCTGCCGCATCGGCAGCGATTCCTGCGCCGTTGATCCCACCACCGACAACAATGATATCTAACACTGTATTTACATTTTCTGGCTTGTTCATCTTAACCTCTGTTCGAATTTAGCGATTAAATGTTCGTTCGAGCATTTTTGTTTAATCTACCGAAAATAAAATTTCTGTCCAGAGCTATTTTTAAATTTTTTGTAGTAAGTTTAGGTGAATTTTGTTTTATCTAATTGTATTTTATAGATTTTATATGATTTTCTCTTATTGATTTATTTGTTTTTTATTATTTTTCATCGATATGTTACTGATTTTAATTATTGATTTATGAAATTCACCTCCATTCGTTTGTGTTCGAATAATTAAAAGTATGAGCGTACGCACATTTATGGTGATTGTTTGTTTACATAAATGAAACATATTGTAGGTTTAGCAACGAATTCTTCCAATAACTAGCTTTACTAAAAATAAGAATGGGTCGTCAGTATGTCTACAAATAATAAAAAACAATTGCTCGGGGAATGTTTGTCGGAATTTATCGGTACTGGCCTACTGATATTTTTCGGAGTCGGGTGTGTTGCTGCTTTAGTGTTAACTGGGGCAAGCTTTGGCCAATGGGAAATTAGTATTATTTGGGGGATAGGGGTTGCGATAGCGATTTACTGCACAGGTGGTGTGTCTGGTGCACATATTAATCCGGCGGTGACAATCGCGCTCGCTTTATTCCACGGTTTTGATAAGCGTAAAGTGGTGCCTTATATTGGGTCACAATTACTAGGTGCATTCAGTGCTGCAGCATTAGTGTATGGCTTATATGGCAATTTATTTATCAATTATGAACTGACACACAATATGGTGCGTGGTTCACAAGAGAGTTTGGCGTTGGCGGGTATCTTTTCGACTTATCCCAATCCTTTACTTAGTTTTAGTGGCGCTTTTGCTGTGGAGTTTGTCATCACTGCCGTATTAATGTTCGCAATTCTTGCTTTAGTTGATGATCGCAATGGTGCTCCTAATGGTGCGATGACTCCGTTATTAATCGGTCTATTGATTGCGGTAATAGGCGGTTCTTTGGGACCATTGACTGGTTTTGCAATGAACCCTGCACGTGATTTTGGGCCGAAGTTTTTCGCTTATTTAGCCGGATGGGGCGATATGGCGTTAACCGGTGGTAAAGATATTCCGTACTTTATTGTACCAATTCTTGCACCGATTTTTGGGGCTTCATTTGGTGGTTGGTTGTATCCAAAAGTAATCGGTTTTTACCTGAATAATGATCCACAAGAGGTTAATGTTCCCGCAGAACAGTCACCTCAAGTACCAAAGAATATTTAATTATCACAATAATAAAACGAATAAAGTAGGGAAATAACATGGAAAAGAAATACATCGTCGCTTTAGATCAAGGCACTACAAGCTCTCGCGCTGTCGTACTCGACCGTGATGCTAATATCGTTTGTAGTGCGCAACGTGAATTTACTCAAATTTATCCTCAAGCTGGTTGGGTAGAGCACGATCCTTTAGAGATTTGGGCATCGCAAAGTTCAACTCTAGTTGAAGCATTAGCCAAAGGTGGTTTGCATTCTGATGAAATCGCCGGGCTTGGTATCACTAACCAACGTGAAACCACGATTGTATGGAATCGTAAAACAGGTAAACCAGTTTACAATGCAATTGTGTGGCAATGCCGCCGCACTGCGAGTATTTGTGAAGAGCTAAAAAAAGCCGGTCTTGAAGAGTACATTCTAGAAAATACAGGCCTAGTAGTTGACCCATATTTCTCTGGAACCAAAGTAAAATGGATTCTTGATAATGTAGAAGGTGCTCGTCAGCAAGCTGAAAATGGTGAACTTGCTTTCGGTACCGTTGATTCATGGCTGATTTGGAATATGACTCAAGGTCGTACTCACGTGACCGACCCAACGAACGCTAGTCGTACAATGTTATTTAACATTAATACACTTGAATGGGATGATAAGCTGCTTGATGCGATGGGCATTCCTAAATCCATGATGCCAGAAGTGAAGTCTTCTTCAGAAGTTTACGCGCAAACTAATATTGGTGGTAAAGGCGGTACCCGTATTCCAATCGCAGGGATTGCAGGCGATCAGCAAGCGGCATTATTTGGTCAGATGTGTGTTGAAGCAGGTCAAGCCAAAAACACCTACGGTACAGGTTGCTTCTTATTAATGAATACCGGTGAGAAAAAAGTGACCTCACAAAATGGGCTTTTGACTACGCTGGCATGTGGCCCTAAAGGTGAAGTGAGTTACGCATTGGAAGGCGCAGTCTTTATGGGAGGAGCTTCAATTCAATGGTTGCGTGATGAATTACGTTTAATTACTGATGCTGCGGATACCGAATACTTCGCCACGAAAGTAGAAACCTCTAACGGTGCTTATGTAGTACCAGCATTTACTGGACTAGGTGCGCCACACTGGGACCCGTATGCACGTGGCGCAATTGTTGGCTTAACTCGCGGGGTGAATCGTAATCACATTATCCGAGCGACTTTAGAAAGTATTGCTTACCAATCATTAGATGTGATTTCAGCGATGCAGGCTGATTCAGGCATTCAGTTGGATTTCCTTAAAGTTGATGGCGGCGCAGTTGCTAATAACTTCCTAATGCAGTTCCAATCGGATGTGTTAAATACTGAGGTGCAACGCCCAGTGGTCACCGAAGTGACGGCATTAGGTGCGGCCTACCTTGCTGGTCTTGCCGTTGGATTTTGGGGAAGCATTGATGAGTTAAAACACAAATCTGTGCTCGATCGTTCATTCCAACCATGTGCTGATGATGGCAAACGTCAACGCCGTCATGATGGCTGGAAGCGCGCGGTTGAATGTGCGAAAGGTTGGGTGCAGGAGTAAATTAATATTCATGTTGGAAAATAAACGTCAAGCATGAAAATAATAATATTTTTATGCTTACGTTTTAATTAATTTTGATCTGACTTTTTAAAACCTGATCATGATTAGTTTGTGTGAATTTTATTTTTATATTGATTGAATGGTTTTTATTGCTTGTATTTCAATATGAATACTTTGCTGATCTTTTAATTTATCCAGTGATATAAAAATACGTTATGAAATAAAATCAATAATAACAGGGGTCATTATGTTTCATATATTTAAGCCTCAAGCGCATATAGAACGCTTGAGCGAAGGTGAAGTTAGTACTACTTATACTCGTTTACGCTGGCAACTTTTTTTGGGCATCTTTTTTGGCTATGCGGGATATTACTTAGTACGTAAAAATTTTAGTTTGGCAATGCCATACTTGATTGAAGAAGGGTTTACTCGTGGGCAATTAGGCGTAGCACTTTCTGCGGTATCTATTGCTTATGGTTTATCTAAATTTTTAATGGGGAGTGTATCGGATCGCTCTAACCCTAGGTATTTCCTATCAGTTGGTCTGGTCATGTCATCATTGATTATGCTGTGTTTTGGTTTTATGCCATGGGCAACAGGTAGTGTTACTGCCATGTTCATTTTGTTGTTCTTAAATGGCTGGTTCCAAGGTATGGGGTGGCCAGGTTGTGGTCGAACTATGGTGCACTGGTGGTCTAAAAAAGAACGAGGGGAGATCGTTTCTGTTTGGAATGTCGCGCATAATGTGGGCGGAGGTCTAATTGGTCCATTATTTTTAGTTGGTTTATGGGCATTTAATGATGATTGGCGTTCGGCTTTTTATGTGCCAGCCTTTGCAGCAATTTTAGTTGCTTTCTTTATTTGGTTAACTGTGCGCGATACACCTCAATCATGTGGTCTTCCTCCTATTGAAGAATATAAAGATGATTATCCAGAGGATTACAGTCAAGAATATGAAAAAGAGCTTTCAGCCAAAGAAATTTTCTTTCAATTCGTATTTAATAATCCTGTACTTTGGATTATTGCTGTTGCTAACGCCTTCGTTTATTTAATTCGTTATGGTGTGCTTGACTGGGCTCCTGTTTATCTTGGTGAAGTAAAGCACTTTACGGTTGATAAATCTTCTTGGGCTTATTTCCTTTATGAGTGGGCTGGTATTCCAGGAACCTTATTGTGCGGTTGGATTTCCGATAAGTTATTTAAAGGTAAACGCGCACCCGCCGGTATCTTATTTATGGTACTTGTTACTATCGCGGTGCTTGTGTATTGGTTTAACCCACCAGGTCAACCTACCATCGATATGCTGGCCTTGATCACTATTGGTTTCTTAATCTATGGTCCGGTCATGTTGATTGGTTTATACGCGCTGGAACTTGTGCCTAAAAAAGCGGCAGGTACGGCAGCTGGTTTGACGGGGTTATTTGGTTACTTGGGTGGTGCAGTTGCAGCGAACGCGATTCTCGGTTATACCGTCGATCACTTCGGTTGGGATGGCGGCTTCATGGTATTAACCGCAGCCTGTGTGATTTCTATACTTTGCTTCATCGTGGCGCATTTTGGTGAAGGTAAATACCGTGGTGAAAATAGCCTTAAATTCAAAGTAAGTTAATCACATTGATTAATGTATCATCAAAAATTCACTGTGCTTTATTTAAGGGGTCACTTTAAAAGAGCACAGTGTTTTTTGTTCGTATTTGAATAACTATGTGCAAGATAAATACAATTAACAGATTCGCCTTAAGGAGCAATAAATGTTGTCAATTCATTTTTTATTGAAAAAAAAGTTAATGAAAAAAAGAACCTGCTTATTGGGTTTAGCGGTGATTTCGAATATTGGTTTAGTAAATGTTAGTTGGGCTAAAGATCCGGCTCAAATCGTGATTGCACACCGTGGTGCTTCTGGATATTTACCTGAACATACTTTACCGGCAAAAGCGTTAGCCTATGGAATGAAACCTGATTATATCGAGCAAGATGTAGTAATGACTAAAGATGACCAACTGGTTGTTTTACATGACCATTATTTGGATCGTGTGACTAATGTGGCAACAATTTTTCCAAACCGTGCTCGAAAAGATGGGCGTTATTATGCCATTGATTTCACTTTGGCGGAAATTAAACAGTTAAAAGTAACCGAAGGTTTTGTGTTGGATAATTCTGGTCACCCTAAAGCCACATTCCAAGAGCGCTTTCCTATTTGGCAATCTAACTTTTCTGTTCCCACCTTTGCCGAAGAAATTGAAATGATTCAAGGTTTAAATAAAACTTTAGGCTATAACGTGGGGCTGTATCCTGAGATTAAAGCGCCTGCTTTTCATCGCCATGAAGGGAAGGATATCAGCAAGGCGGTGCTGGTTATGTTGAAACACTATGGGTACACCAGTAAAAACGATAAGGTTTATTTGCAATCCTTTGATCCAATTGAGCTTAAACGTATTGATAAAGAGTTGATGCCAAAAATGAATATGGATCTTAAATTGGTTCAGTTAATGGCTTATACCAACTGGAATACAACCATGGTATATCAAGGTGACAAATCAACCCCTTATAGCTATGACTGGATGTTTAAAGCCGATGGAATGCAAAAAGTCGCGAAATATGCCGATGGTATCGGACCATGGAAACCGATGGTGATTGATGAAAAATCAACGCCTTCTAATATCATGGTAATGCCTCTGGTGGAACGGGCTAAAACAGCTGGGTTGAAAATTCACCCTTATACTTTCCGAGCAGATGAAGGCCGTATTCCGAGTTATGCGAAAGATTTCAATGATATGTTGGATATTTTTTACAACAAAGCTAAGGTCGACGGTGTGTTTACTGATTTTCCAGATAAAGCAGTGACATTTTTGCATCGTAAATAATAGTTGCAAGTTAGACCCTGGAATATTGATATTCAGTGCATCATAGCTAACAGATTATTAACTATTTGTAGGAAATGGTGTTTTTGGTTTTTCGAGCCACGAGCAGCAACGCGCCAGAAGCACGAGTTATGAGCATGCTTTCTCATAACTCGGGCGCAGCGTTCAGGTAAAACGCAACAAAAAGTCATGAGTACCTAGTTTCGGGTTGTGTGCAAAAGCAACAACGATCGAGAAATCGCTCTTCTTCGAAACTAGGAACTTGAATTCGCTACCTCTTTTCTACTTTTTCGCTTTAGCAAATGCTGCTGCAAACGCACCGCCCATTGCTGCATTAGCCGGTTCTGCTTGGCGTTGGTTTTGTTGGCGCGGAGCCTGACGACGATCATTATTCGTCTTAGCACTACGTTGTGAGTTTTGCTCGCCCGGCTGATCGTTTAAACGCATGGTGAGTGCAATACGTTTACGCTGAATATCCACTTCCATGACTTTAACTTTCACGATATCACCCGCTTTCACTACTTCACGTGGGTCTGCCACATAGCGATCGGTCAAAGCAGAAATATGTACTAATCCATCCTGGTGAACGCCGATATCAACAAAGGCACCAAAGTTAGCCACATTCGATACCACACCTTCCAAAATCATGCCGATTTCCAGATCTTTAACTTCATTCACCCCTTCAGCAAAGGTTGCGGTTTTAAACTCAGGACGAGGATCTCGACCCGGCTTATCTAGTTCTTTGATGATGTCGGTAACGGTCGGTAGACCAAACGTATCATCGGTATAATCTGTCGCACGTAGATTACGTAAGAAATCGCTATCGCCCAGTAATGCTTTGGTCGCTTTACCGGTTTGCTCAGCAATTTTCTTGACGACAGGGTAGGCTTCTGGGTGAACCGATGAAGCATCCAGTGGGTTTTTACCGTTCATAATACGTAAGAAACCCGCACACTGTTCAAAGGCTTTTGGCCCTAAACGAGGCACTTTTTTCAGCGCGGTACGTGAATCAAAACGGCCTTGCTCATTACGATAATCAACAATGTTTTGCGCCATCGTCGTCGATAAACCGGCCACGCGAGTCAGCAGTGCAGCAGACGCCATATTGACATCTACCCCAACCGCATTCACACAGTCTTCTACTACCGCATCAAGGCGTTTGGCGAGCATTGACTGGCTGACATCGTGTTGATATTGACCAACCCCAATCGATTTAGGATCAATCTTCACTAATTCTGCCAATGGATCTTGCAAGCGACGAGCAATAGACACGGCACCACGTAGGGATACATCCATATCGGGGAATTCTTTGGCGGCTAATTCAGAGGCAGAATACACCGATGCACCGGCTTCGCTGACCATGATTTTTTGCACTTTTAAGTTGTGATGCTTGATGATGTCGGCAACCAAAGTATCGGTTTCACGTGAAGCAGTACCATTACCAATCGCAATCAAATCGACATTGTGCGCTTTCACTAATTTCAAAATCGTACTAGTCGATGCTTCGATTTTATTATGCGGCTGATGTGGATAAATAGTTTCCGTTGCCAGTACTTTACCAGTGGCATCGACCACTGCGATTTTTGAGCCAGTACGTAAACCTGGATCTAAACCTAGAGTCGCGCGAGGGCCAGCGGGAGCTGCCATCAATAAATCTTTTAGGTTGGTAGCAAACACTTCAATCGCTTCGATTTCAGAGCGTTCTTTCATTGCGCCCATCAATTCGGTTTCAAGGTGCATTGAAATCTTAATCCGCCACGCCCAACTGATTACTTGTTTGCGCCAGTTATCGGCAGGGGCCATCTCACTAGCAATAGGGCTGAAGTGAATGCGGTAGTGTTCAGCAATAATGGTTTCACAATACGAACCACGTACGCTTTCTTCTTGCGCCGGGTCAGCATTAAGGCTTAATTGTAAGAAGCCTTCATTACGGCCACGTAACATGGCGAGGGCGCGGTGTGACGGTACTCGGCTGATCAGTTCATTATGTTCAAAGTAGTCTTTAAACTTCTCGCCTTCTTGCTCTTTGCCAGTGATCACACGAGATTGCAGCTCGGCATTTTTTTGCAAGTAAGTACGCACTTTGTCTAGAAGGTCAGCATCTTCCGCCATGCGTTCCATTAAAATTGCGCGCGCACCATCCAGTGCTGTTTTGGTATCGGCAATGGAATCTTTAACGTACTTAGCCGCTTCTACTTCAGGATCGAGTCGCGGGTTTTGCCATAGTGCATCGGCTAGAGGTTCAAGGCCTGCTTCAATAGCGATTTGGCCTTTAGTACGACGCTTTGGTTTGTAAGGGAGATAGAGGTCTTCTAAGCGGGTTTTGCTATCGGTCGTTAAGATTTCTTTTTCAAGCTCAGGCGTTAGCTTATCTTGATCACGAATCGATTTTAGAATGGTTTGGCGGCGGTCATCCAGTTCACGTAAATAGCTTAAACGGCTATCTAAATTACGTAGTTGAGTATCGTCTAAGCCGCCAGTGACTTCTTTACGATAACGCGCGATAAAAGGTACAGTGTTGCCATCGTCGATTAAGGTGACCGTGGCAAGAACTTGTTCAACGCGAACATTTAATTCTTGAGCGATGATCTGACAGATTTGGTTCTGTTGGCTCATGGTGTCTCTCTTTATAATGCTTACTGTTGGCTAAGATTCTGCAAGCTAATCGACTAGGGAGCAAGGGATTAATCTTGAGTTGGCGATAAATTAACAATCGACTTTGCAGTATAATCAAAACTATTAACGTTTAATTGGTGTTATTTTTCAGGATATCGATGTGAAAACTAAACTGATCACCCGAGAGGGCTATAATAAGCTAAAAGCTGAACACGATCATTTGTGGCATGAAAAACGCCCGGAGATCACTAAGATAGTGACTTGGGCTGCTAGCCTAGGTGATCGCTCTGAAAACGCTGACTACACCTTTAACAAACGTTTACTTCGTCAAATAGACCGACGGGTGCGATTCCTACGCAAGTTTCTGCCCGAAGTAACCATAGTAGATTATTCTCCTGAACAAGAAGGAAAGGTTTTCTTCGGAGCTTGGGTCGAAATTGAAAACGAAGCTGGGGATGTGAAGTCATTTCGCATTGTGGGGCCGGAAGAAATTTATGGCGATGCAAAAGACTATATTTCAATTGATTCGCCAATGGCACGAGCCTTGTTGAAAAAAGAAGTAGACGATGAAGTCGTAGTCAAAACCCCCGATGGTGATAAAGCATGGTTTGTGAACGCTATTAGTTATAAAAAACCATAAAAAGAGTATGCATTTGTTACAAACTGGTACTTAGTTAAAGACAATTTGCTTTATATTTAAGTATTCTGAGTAAAGTTTCGATTAGGTGTATGTTCAGCCCGATTGATACCCAAGTAACTTCAAGATGATAGCTCTGAATTCTGTATCTTGAAGTCACTTGGGTATAGGGTATATTGATTAAAATCACCAGTGATAGTGAATAGGAAGAATTCAATGCAACAAGAAAATTACAAAATTCTAGTGGTCGATGACGATGCCCGTCTACGTTCATTGCTCGAACGTTATTTATCAGAGCAAGGTTTTCAAGTACGTAGTGTTGCCAATGCTGAGCAAATGGACCGTTTATTAACCCGTGAAAACTTTCACTTAATGGTGCTCGATTTAATGTTGCCTGGTGAAGATGGCTTATCTATTTGCCAGCGTTTACGCAAAGATAATAACCAACTACCAATTGTAATGCTGACTGCGAAAGGGGATGAAATCGATCGTATCGTTGGTCTAGAAGTTGGTGCCGATGATTACTTACCAAAACCATTTAACCCACGTGAGTTGCTAGCGCGTTTACGTGCAGTATTGCGTCGCCAATCAGTAGAAGCGCCGGGAGCGCCAAGCTCAGATGAAGAAATCGTTAAGTTTGGTGAATTTACTTTAAACTTAGGTACTCGTGAAATGTTCCGCGGTGAAGAGCCAATGCCACTAACCTCGGGCGAATTTGCGGTATTGAAGATTTTGGTCACCCATGCTCGTACACCAATGTCCCGTGACAAGTTAATGAACATGGCACGTGGCCGTGAATATTCAGCAATGGAGCGTTCGATTGATGTACAAATCTCTCGTCTTCGCCGCATGCTAGAAGAAGATCCAAGCCATCCTCGTTATATTCAAACGGTTTGGGGCTTAGGTTATGTCTTTGTTCCTGATGGGAAGAAGGTGTAATACGGGGCTCGAACCTCGTCGCTCGTTACTCGAAAAAGCGCAGAGCTGCAAAGCAACGCGCTTTTATTTTATGTGCTCTATGATGGATCTTAGCTACGACAAGCGAAGCGCCCTAGCCATGAGAAACGATAACTGATTGACAGTCACCCTAATGACTATCAAACTTCTTTTTAATTATTAGTAACCTTTCTATTTCTTATTTAATCGGTACTTTCCATGCTTCGCTTTCGCAGTTCTCGTACTCAAACTGTTTTTTTCTTAGTGGTTCTTCTGATCGCTAGCCAAGTTTTGTCTTATATGATCGTGTTTAACTACGCGTTACTTCCGAGCCTTAAACAATTTAATCGGATTCTTTCCCACGAAGTTCGGCTGATGTTAGACGAAGAAGATATGTTGAAGCAATCAGGTGAACAAGAACGACCATTTCGTCGTGAGCTACTAGCTGAACTTGGGGTGTCAATTTACCCGAAAGATTCTCCGCAAGCTAAAGAGTTTGAGGTTGCCTCAGCTATCGACTTTTTGAGTGAAGAAATGGGGGCTGAAGTGGGCTCACCGACGGAAGTTCGGTTAGTTTTAAGTGCTGAAAGTTATGTTCTATGGCTTAAAGTCGATGCTTTGCCCGATCACCTCATCCGTATTCCGCTAACCGAATTAACTGAAAAAGATTTTGCACCTTTGTTTCGCAACAGCCTGTTAATTGCCTTGTTATTAATTGCTGGTATGTGGTTTTTCATGCGTTTGCAAAATAGGCCATTAGTGGCATTGGAAGATGCGGCGAAGAAAGTGGGTAAAGGGGAAATTCCTGATCCGGTACCAGAAAAAGGTGCGTCAGAAATTTTAGCTGTAACCAAAGCGTTTAACCAAATGTCGAAAGGTATCCAAGCCCTAGAAGAAGATCGCGCTTTATTAATGTCGGGCATTAGCCATGATTTACGCACCCCGTTAACACGTATTCGTTTAGCCACCGAAATGATGTCACCGCAAGATGATTACCTAGCTGAAAGCATGATTAAAGACACCGAAGAGTGTAATGAAATTATTAGTCAATTTATGGATTACCTTAAACCAGCTCATACCAAAGATCACCAAGCGGTAAACTTAAATCAAATTGTCTCGGAAGTGGTGGTTGCAGAGCAAGATAAACACAGTACCGATTTTGAATTAACCATTACTGAAGGGATTCGTCATGCTCTAGGTGAAGCCGTGGCGCTTAAGCGTGTAGTATCTAACTTAATTGTTAACGCATTACGTTATGGCAATGGCTGGATTAAAGTGTCTACCGGTATGACGGCAGATAATAAGTTGGTTTGGGTTACTGTTGAAGATAATGGACCTGGCATTGATAAAGCCCAACTCGCATCGTTATTTGAACCTTTCACCCGGGGGGATACTGCTCGTGGTAGCAGTGAAGGTGCGGGATTAGGGCTTGCGATTGTTAAGCGTATTGTCAGCCAGCATCAAGGCCTAATTGTCGTCACCAACCGTACTCAAGGTGGTTTGAAAGTGCAGATCAGTATTCCAACCGCGAAGAAAGATAAGAGATTGGTTAGAGAAGGGTAAGCGCGAGCCGAGCTTCGGGGACGCTGCGCTAGGGAGCCGGGGAGATTGTTGCGTGTGACGTGTTTCGAGTAGCGTGTAAAAAGCAACAGCGTGTGGCTGGGTAGATACGTCGTCATCCCCTACATGAGCCTAAGCGAAGAAGATAGGGGATCTACTAAAAGCGTATTGAATCATTCTGTTTGTCATAGCTTATTGCGCGTGGTGATTAGATTCCCGCTCTCGCTAAGGCTCGGCAGGAATGACGCTTTCTGAGGGGTTCGTGTAAAAGCATAGCGATCGCTGAACTGCTCTTCCCAGGGACCAGAAACTAGGAACCTTTATTTCCTTACTCGTATCTAGTGCGCCTCGCTTCTCGTAACTCGAAGCGGAGCGCACTCGGATCTAGCTACACTTTCTAATCCTCTTTATTTGTCGGCAACAACATACTGAGTAAAATTGCGGTGATCCCACCTGCAGCCACACCTGATGAGAAAATACTCTTAATAAATTCAGGCATAAATTGCAGAATCTCTGGCTTTTGCGCAATGCCTAGCCCCATCGAGAACGACAGTGCCATGATTAAAATCGCGCGACGGTCTAAATCAACACGTGAAATAATACGAACCCCAGCTGCGGCAATTGTGCCGAACATCACGATAGTCGCGCCGCCAAGTACTGGTTCTGGAATTAACTGTACAAAACTTGCTACGCCCGGAAATAAACCCAGAATAATCAGCATGCCAGAAATAAAGTAACCCACGTAACGACTCGCGACACCCGTTAACATTATGATGCCGTTGTTTTGGCTAAAGGTTGAATTAGGGAAGCTGTTAAAGAGTGCGGCAATGGCAGAGTTTAAACCATCGGCTAACACACCACCTTTGATACGTTTTAGGTAAACCGGGCCATCAACTGGCTCGCCTGAAACTTCTGACGTTGCGGTAATATCACCAATCGCTTCTAGTGCGGTGATAAGGAAGATTAGCACTAAAGGAATAAACAGCGACCAATCAAACCCTAGACCAAATTGCATCGGAATCGGCAAGGCGACTACTTCAGTATGAGCGGTTTGGCTGAGATCAAGCATTCCCATGAAATAAGCTACAACGCAGCCGACAAGCATCGCAATCACAATGGATGCTACACGTAAATATGGGTTTTTCGCTCGATTTAAAATCACGATTAAACCTAATACTACGCCAGCAAGTGCTAGGTTATCCAAACTGCCGAAGGTGTTGTTTTCCATTGCGCCATAGCCACCACCAATTGAGACTAAGCCGATTTGGATTAGCGTTAAACCAATTAATGTCACTACAATGCCCGACACGAGTGGGGTAATAATTTTTTGTGCGTACTGCAAAATGCGAGATAAGAAGATTTCCGCACTAGAAGCTACCAAGATAGTGCCGAAAATCGCTGCCATCATAGTTTCAATCGAAGCGCCACCGGCCTTCAACGATAAGCCAGCGCCGATGATCGGTCCGAGAAAGTTAAAACTAGTGCCTTGAATGGAAAGCAAACCAGAACCAATAGGCCCAATAGTGCGTATTTGTATAAATGAACAAATACCCGAAGCAAATAGTGACATGCTGATAATGGTATTGGTTTGCTCGGCAGGCACCCCTAAAGATTGGCAAATTATAAGGGAAGGGGTGATGACCGCAACAAACATCGCAAGTAAGTGTTGCAGAGCGGCAAAAATGGTTTGAGGAAAGGGTGGACGATCATTTAATTGATACACCAGTTCCGTAGGTCGTGAAGCATGCGGGGCAGTCATAATCTTCCTTATAATCCAAATATTTTTTGACTGATACGTCAAGAATTTTGCGCATATTATAAGAGGTTGGATGAAGAAAGCAAACGTTTGCGCGCAAGCGATTATCGAGTCTAGGGTGTTTCACTTCTCGTGACTCGGAAAAGAAAGAGCAGAGTGATTGTGGCGAGTTGAGTGTTTTGATTAAAAGTAAAAGCGTGTGAGCTTGGGGTAAGTACGTCGTCATCCCCTACATGAGCCTAAGCGAAGAAGATAGGGGATCTACTAAAAGCGTATTGAATCATTCTGTTTGTCATAGCTTATTGCGCGTGGTGATTAGATTCCCGCTCTCGCTAAGGCTCGGCAGGAATGACATTTTTTTGTGGGTTTCGTGTACGTGTAAAAGCAATAGCGAGCGCTGAACGGCTCTTCCTAGGAACCGAAACTAGGAACCTTTATTTCGTTACTCGTATCTAGAGCGCTCTGCTTCTCGTGACTCGGAAAAGAAAGAGCAGAGTGATTGTGGCGAGTTGAGTGTTTTGATTAAAAGTAAAAGCGTGTGAGCTTGGGGTAAGTACGTCGTCATCCCCTACATGAGCCTAAGCGAAGAAGATAGGGGATCTACTAAAAGCGTATTGAATCATTCTGTTTGTCATAGCTTATTGCGCGTGGTGATTAGATTCCCGCTCTCGCTAAGGCTCGGCAGGAATAACATTTTTTTGTGGGTTTCGTGTACGTGTAAAAGCAATAGCGAGCGCTGAACGGCTCTTCCTAGGAACCTTTATATCGTAGCGCTCTCGGATCTTGAAACCGCTTTTATTCTTACGCCTTCACATACTCACTACGCTCACCCAACCAACGCTCAACGATCGCTTTGGCATTATTTGGATATTGCTGGTGGATGTGGCGAGCAATGCGTTGTACTTCGGGGATTAGGTATTGATCTCGCAGTAAATCGGCGATTTTAAAATCCGCTACGCCAGTCTGCTTGGTGCCGAGTACTTCGCCGGGTCCTCGGATTTCGAGATCTTTCTGGGCTATCACAAAACCATCGTTACTTTCACGTAGCACGCCGAGACGCTTTTGCGCGGTTTTAGACAGTGGCGCGTGATAAAGCAGCACACAAGAACTAGCAACCGAGCCACGTCCTACTCGACCACGTAACTGATGCAGTTGTGCTAAGCCTAAACGCTCAGGGTTTTCGATGATCATCAAACTGGCGTTAGGTACATCGACTCCAACTTCAATCACGGTAGTAGCGACTAATAAATGTAATTCACCGGATTTGAATTGCTGCATCACTTGCTGTTTTTCGGAGGGCTTCATACGACCATGCACCAAACCAATGTTAAGTTCAGATAGTTGGTGTTGTAATTCTTCTGCGGTATCCGCAGCAGCTTGAGCTTCTAATACTTCGGATTCATCAATTAAAGTACACACCCAATATGCTTGTTTACCTTCTTGGGCACAAGCGATGCGAACTCGTTCGATAATGTCGTTTCGGCGAGTATCAGCAATCGCGACGGTTTGAATCGGCGTTCGACCGGGCGGCAGCTCATCAATAATGGATGTTTCCAAATCGGCATAAGCGGTCATCGCAAGGGTGCGCGGAATTGGCGTCGCCGTCATGATTAGCTGATGAGGATAACTACCTTGTCGCTTCCCTTTCTCGCGCAACTCTAAACGTTGGTGAACACCAAAGCGGTGTTGTTCATCAATGATCACTAGCGCTAGATGATTAAATTCCACATGCTGCTGAAAAAGTGCGTGAGTGCCCACTATCATCTTTGCTTCACCAGAGGCAATGCGCCCTAGCTGAGTTTGTTTGGCTTTTCCTGTTAATTTACCTGCTAACCAGCCGACTGAAATACTGAGTGGCTCTAACCATTGGGCAAAATTAATTGCATGTTGTTCGGCTAATAACTCGGTTGGTGCCATCAATGCGACTTGATAACCTTGTTCTAATGCGTGAGTGGCTGCTAACACTGCAACGAGCGTTTTACCGGAGCCAACATCGCCTTGCACTAATCGCATCATTGGGTGTGGCTGTTGTAAGTCTTTTTCAATCTCTCTGACTACACGAGCTTGAGCATTAGTTGGCGTAAAAGGCAGAGTGGCGAGCAGTTGCTGTTTAAGTTGGCCAGTGCAGTTGAGTGGTAATGACGGATCTTGTTGCCCTTTACTACGCACATCCAACATAGATAAATTCTGTGCGAGCAATTCTTCAATAATTAAGCGTCGTTGTGCTGGGTGCTTACCCAATTCAAATTGTTGTATATCAATGTTAGGAGAAGGGCGATGAATGGTATGCAGCGCTTGGTTTAAGGTAATTTGATGATCGTATAAACCGCTAGGCAGTAATTCAGTTACTGCAGAACTATCTAATAATTCGAGTGCTTGGTCGGTTAAGCTTTTGAGCGTATTTTGGCGTAAACCATCAGTCGTTGGATAAATCGGCGTTAAGCTTTGTTCCAACTGCGGCGTATCATTGCCATTTAAAAAGTGATAGTCAGGGTGCATGATCTCAAGCCCCATATTGCCGCGTTTGATTTCACCATAAGCGTAGAGCGGGCGACCTTCGGCAAAGCTGTTTTTCATGCCAGCATTGAAATTGAAAAAGCGTAAAGTCAGGGTGCCATTGCCATCACTCACTTTGACGGTCAGCATTTTTTTGCGACCAAAGTGAGTATCGCAACTCATCACTCGACCTTGAATCGCGACAAATAATCCGGCATGTAATTTGGCGATAGGGTAGACACGAGTACGATCTTCGTAGCGCAAAGGCAAATGAAACAGTAAATCTTGGATTGAATGTAAACCTATCTTGGCTAGTTTTTCAGCCACCTTTGCCCCAACACCTGAAAGGGAAGTTAATGGTACCGCGGAAAGGATTTGTGGTTGCATTGAGGATTCTCGTATGTCGGGCGCTTCGCTGCTCGTGACTCGAAAAAGAAGGAGCCAACAAGCAGAGCGTTTCTCGTGTTTCGTTTTAGGGAGCTACGTTTTCGAATAAAGCACTTCATCGGTTAGTGGCAGTGCTATCGAGTCACGAGCTACGATAAGCGAAGCGATCGAGCCTCGCGTTTATTTATACCTAATCCCTTTCGGCTGTCCATCAGACATGGTCTTGAAGCGTTTATGTAGCCACATCCATTGATCACCACCACGTAAAATCAGTTTTTCAATGGTTTTATTCATGAGAGTAGCGGCACCTTCAGGATCACGACGTGGGAAGCTTTCACTAATATCCTGCTCGATTCGGAAGTCGTAACGGAAACCGACTCTGAAACAAGAAACAGGAAGTACCGCACATTTACTTGCGTCAACTAACACACTAGTGCCGGTGGTTGTGCAGGCATCTTGAACTGCAAAGAAAGGCACAAATACTGAATTTTTAGGGCCATAGTCATGATCTGGTAGATAGAATAACTTTTTGCCTCTGCGTAGAACTTTCAACATACCTTTTACGTCTTTACGGTCGACCATAATGTTGCCGTTGCGAGTACGGCCCCAATGCTGAATAAAGTTATAAGCTGGATTGTTGTGTGGGCGATAAACACCATAACCTGGGGAGAATAACGCGCAACAGCGTGCGGTTAATTCAACATTAAGGGCATGAACACCACAGATCAACGTGCCGCGACCTTGCTCTTCGAATCGAGTTAGACGATCGACGTGATAATAACCCACACGTTTTTTTAAACGCCAATCAGGCCAAAACCAAGCAATCGCACTTTCAAAGATCGCAAAGCCAGTATTTTTGAAGTTCTCCTTAACCACATAATCACGACGAGTCTGACTGATTTCTGGAAAGCATAGCTCAAGGTTACGTTGGGCAACTTTTACACGTTTCTTAACGATAAACATCGATAAGTAACCCAATGAACGGCCAGCACAATATAAAACGCGATACGGTAAAACATTGACAAGTAAAGCGATAAAACCAAAGCCGAGCCAAACGCCCCAGTATTTCGGGTGTAATAAGTTAAGTGAAAACTTTGGTGGCACAAAATTGACCAGAGATTCCTCTTTTTGGGATGGTTTGTTATCGGTCATTCATTTCTCTCTAAAATTATGCGTATTGATGGTTAAAAGATTTACGAATCTCGGGCACTTCGTTTCTCGTGACTCGTTGCTCGAAATGATTTCGACTTTCGCAATTGTTTCTTTTTCGAGAAACAAGCAGCGCAGCGGTCGAGTAACGAGTCTCGTTCTTTTATTCCATCTGCGCTTTTAACAACGCCCAATATTGCTCAAAATTTTCTGTTGGTTGGTATTTAAAATCTGAGCGTACAAAGCGGTTTAAACTACCTTCGACTTGACCTAATAATTGAGCTGCTAAAATCGATTCATCGACCGGAAAGCTTTTACCTTCACGAATTTGACGTTCACGCAGGATTTGGCGTAGCTGAGTTTCAATGCGATCAAATAATTGATTAATACGGCTACGTAGGCGTTCATTTTCAAACATTAATGCGTGACCAGACATGATACGAGATAAGCCAGGGTTACGCTCAGCAAAGGCTAATAACAATTGTAGGACCAAACGAATGCGGTTCAAGGTATCTTTTTCTTCGGCTAAAATTCGGTTGATGCGAGATAACAAGGCATCTTCAATAAACTCAATTAAGCCTTCAAACATACGTGCTTTACTTGGAAAGTGACGATAAAGTGCCGCTTCTGAAACCCCAACTTGTTTCGCCAATTTCGCGGTAGTAATACGCGAGGCACCATCTGTTGACTCTAACATTTGCGCCAATGCCTGAAGGATCTCTTCACGACGATTATGTTTTTTTGGCCCTGCCATGGTTTTTCCTTGTTTTATCTTATCGTTTTTCGAGCGCTACGCTTCTAGTCTCTCGTTTCTCGAGGTTATGTGACTTAAGTTGAGCAAAGATAGTTGTGGTAAGAGCGCGAATCTATACCTAGTTACGAGGAGCGAAGCGCCCTAGACACGAGCTTCGGCTTTTTATGCCTTCCCCGAATGCCCAAAACCACCTTCACCACGTACAGTGGCATCAAAATCTTCTACGATATTAAATTCAGCTTGCACGACTGGCACAAAAACCAATTGTGCAATGCGGTCGCCAGGTTCAATAGTAAAAGTATCTTGGCCGCGATTCCAGACTGAAACCATTAATTGGCCTTGGTAGTCTGAATCAATTAAGCCGACTAAATTTCCGAGCACGATACCATGTTTATGGCCTAAACCAGAACGAGGAAGGATAGTTGCCGCTAGATGAGGATCATTAATATGAATGGCAAGGCCGGTTGGAACAAGGTGAGTTTGTCCCGGTTCAACGGTTAGCACTTCATCTAAACAAGCGCGTAAATCCAAGCCAGCAGAGCCTTCAGTTGCGTAGGCTGGTAAAGGGAATTGTTTACCGATACGGCTATCTAATACTTTTAAATCAATCTTCTTCGTCATGTTTAATGTCTTCTTTTACTGATTAAATTGTTCGGCAATAATGTTAAGTAACTGTTTGGCTAATTGCGTTTTGCTTGAGGTTGCCAAGGCTTGTTCGCCGTCATTCCAATATAAATGTAGGGCATTGTTGTTACTGTTAAAGCCTAACCCTGCGATGGAAACATCATTGGCGCAGATGAGATCTAAATTTTTCTTTTTCAGTTTGCCGCGAGCATATTGTTCGACATCTTGAGTTTCAGCGGCAAAGCCTACAGTAAATGGACGTTGTTTTGTTAGCGCGGCAACTGAGGCAACGATATCGGGGTTTTTCACCATGTTGATCTGCATGTGATCGTTATCGGAGGTTTTTTTGATTTTCTGCTCTGCGACGTTACTTGGTCGATAATCGGCAACTGCCGCACAACTGATGAAAATATTATTGATTGTCGCATGTTCCATCACCACCTTGTGCATTTGCTCTGCGCTTTCAACATCAATGCGTGTGACGTTAGCTGGTGTTGGTAATGCTACTGGGCCGCTGATTAATGTTACTTCAGCGCCCATATTGGCGGCGACTTCTGCAATTGCAAAGCCCATTTTTCCAGAGCTATGATTGGAAATATAACGCACCGGATCGATGGCTTCGCGAGTCGGGCCTGCGGTAATTGCGAGTTTAATATTTTGCAATGGCTTAGGGCCAAAGAAGGCTTCACAATGGGCGACAAGCTCCATTGGTTCTAGCATGCGACCATAGCCCACATCACCACAAGCTTGTTGTCCTGCTGCTGGGCCCCAAATCATCATGCCACGTTGAGTTAAAGCAGACAGGTTTTCTTGAGTGGCAACATTGGCATACATTTGTTGGTTCATCGCCGGAGCCACCGCTATTGGAGCATCAGAGGCTAGAATCAATGTAGTAAGCAAATCATTGCCCATGCCCGCACGCATTCTGGCAATTAAATCGGCAGTGGCGGGGGCGAGTAAAATTAAATCAGCCCATTTGGCTAATTCAATATGGCCCATTGAAGCTTCTGCTGCAGAATCTAATAAACTATCGGAAACAGGACGCCCTGAAACGGCTTGCATGGTTAGTGGCGTAATAAATTCTTTGGCCGCAGGTGTCATCACTACTTGAATCTGTGCACCGCGTTCAATGAGACGACGAGTGAAGTCAGCACATTTGTAAGCCGCAATACCACCACTGATTCCTAAAAGGATTTTTTTTCCTGCTAAGCTTTGTTCAATCACAATAACCGTACCTGAATGAAATGAAGTTAAGCTTCAATTGACACGATTTACATCTTTTTGCTTCCTCGACATTACTTGCTAGAAAACGATAAAAGAGAGTGTCACCATGAAGTCGATGGGTATAAGTTACCATAAGTTTATAAATTGAGAATAATTCAGCATCGATAAACTTATTTTAGGTAACTTCGATCCAATTAACATTTTGATTGTAACCTTTTTTTTACTCACCCATTGTTAAGATCTTATCGGTTTTTTCGCTTTATCCATTTGAGTGATGAGAGAAAGCTTGTTGTTATCGAGTTTTGCTCAATATAAGCCTTTATCATGTCTTTAAAACTATTGCCTGAAGAATCTCGCCCTCGTGAAAAACTACTCGCACGAGGCCCTCAATCGCTATCGGATGCAGAATTATTAGCGATTTTTCTACGTACCGGCCTACAAGGCATGAACGCGATAGAACTCGCTGACCATTTATTAAAAAACTTTGGCTCACTACGTGCGTTGCTTTCTTCTTCACAACAACAATTCTGCTCCCATAAAGGACTCGGCAGTGCCAAGTTCGCTCAGCTGCAAGCTGTGGTTGAGATGACCAAGCGTTATTTAGCTGAAACCATCAAACGTGGCGATGCATTAACCAGCCCGGAGCACACCAAGCATTACCTTAGTAGTGTACTGCGAGACCGTCATAGAGAAGCTTTCTATGTTTTGTTTTTAGATAACCAGAACCGAGTGATCAGCGATGAAGTCATGTTTGAAGGCACGATTGATGCGGCCTCTGTGTATCCAAGAGAAGTCGTTAAACGCGCCATGCACCACAATGCTGCTGCATTAATTCTCGCCCATAACCACCCATCTGGAATAGCCGAACCGAGTGATGCCGACCGAAGAATCACTCGTCGCTTAGTTGAAGCAATGGGATTGGTGGATATACGAATACTGGATCACTTTGTCATTGGTGATGGGGAAGTGGTGTCATTTGCGGAAAGGGGGTGGATGTGAGCAAACGAAGCTCGTGACTAAGGGCGCTTCGCTTCTCGTATTTCGGAAAAGACACTGGGAATCTCAATTAACTAATTGATAGGGCGATTATGCGGTATGAAAAATTAAGGGTATGGCAATTTAGTTTTGATCTTACCAAGAAAATTTATAAACAATCAGAGAAATGGAAAGATTACGGTTTAAAAGATCAAATTCGCAGAGCCACTGTGTCCATAGTATCGAATATTGCAGAAGGGGAAGAGCGACAAACATTAAAAGAATCCATTAGATTTCTTTACATTGCCAAAGGCTCGGCAGGAGAAGTTTTAACTCAATTAATGCTGGATCGTGAATTTGGGTATCTTGATGATGAACTAGCAGATGAGTATGAACTACTCGTACGTGATATTTCTAAGATGCTAGCTGGTCTTATTAGTTCTAGGGTGATTAAGATAAAAATAGGTTAAAGGTGAAAATTCAATACTAGGTATAGCGCTGTTTCTTATGGCTTTTTTTCTTTTTCGAGCCACTAGCAACGAGATTCCGAGCGACGATTACTCTTTTATTAAAAAAATCACTTAGCTTTTGCCGAAAATCTGCTACAATCCGCGCACTAATTTTATAGAACCTTATTCAGCTCTGTGTTCTTGTGCAAAAAAAAGCGTTTAAAAACTGCTCTGCTCAAAAAAAGATCGTGTTTTTCCTAAAAAGGATCCGCACAGGTCTTGAGCAATGCATGTCAAGTTAGTATAATGCGCGACCTTTGATAGCCTTGGTATGGTTTTTTCCATAGCGGTTTTTGCCCCAAGGTGATATCGAGCTGAAACGATTTGGAGAAGACATTCATGTCCCGAGTATGCCAAGTAACTGGTAAGCGTCCTGTAACGGGTAACAACCGTTCACACGCACGAAATGCTACCAAGCGTCGTTTTCTGCCGAACCTACAAACTCACCGTTTTTGGGTCGAAAGCGAAAAACGCTTTGTTAAACTACGTCTAACTGCTAAGGGTATGCGTATTATTGATAAGAAAGGCATCGATGCTGTTCTTGTTGATATCCGTGCTCGTGGCGAGAACGTATAAGAGGAATTGAACAATGGCTAAAGGCATTCGTGAGAAAATCCGTCTAGTATCATCTGCTGGAACAGGTCACTTCTACACAACTGACAAAAACAAACGCAACATGCCAGGCAAATTTGAGATCAAGAAATTTGATCCAGTAGTTCGCCAGCACGTTATGTACAAAGAAGCTAAAATCAAGTAATTGGTTTTCCTCTTTAGAAATTGAAAACCCAGACTACTTCGGTAGGCTGGGTTTTTTTTTAACAAAGTTCCTGGTATCTAGTTCCTAGTTCCTAGTATTTAGTTCCTAGTTCCTAGTTCCTAGTATTTAGTTCCTAGGGGGATACGCTGAAAATTTGTGATTATAAAAATAATTCTGTTTGTTGCTGTGTTTAGAAAAGATGGCTGACAATGTAGTGTACCAATAAACCAAAGTTGTCATCCTTGAGGAGCCTAAGCGACATCGAGGATCTATATACAGCGCGCCTTAAGTAGATTCCCGCTCTCGCTTAGGCTCGGCAGGAATGACGGTTAGTTTGCCGAGATCTATGGAGTTCGAGTAAAAAACAGCGCCCACAATTTGCTCTTCTCAGGGACTAGGAGCTAGGAACCAGGAACCAGGAACTTATATCCTTCTTGACTTGGTTTCGGCTTTAATGCACTTTCAACGACTAGGTGGTCTCTAACCTTTTCCTAGGGACCAGGAACTAGGAACTATTTACCCGGATATATCATGCCCGAACTACCCGAAGTTGAAGTGAGCCGAATGGGGATCACCCCACACCTTCTCGACCAGAAGATTCAAAAAATTGACGTTAGACAACCGAAATTGCGTTGGCCTGTGCCTGAAGACATCTTATTACTTCAAGGGCAAGTGATTCGCTCTATTCGACGTCGGGCAAAGTACCTATTAATTGAAACTGATCAAGGTACAGCGATTATTCACTTAGGCATGTCGGGTAATTTGCGAGTGTTAGATCAATGGATCGAGCCGAATAAGCACGATCATGTGGATCTTATTTTAACCAATGGCAAAGTGTTGCGTTATCACGATCCTCGTCGCTTTGGGGCTTGGTTGTGGTGTGAAACTGGCATTGAACATGACGTGATGAGTCACCTTGGACCTGAGCCTTTAACTGATGACTTCAATGCACAGTATCTATTTGAAAAAGCTCAGAAACGTAAAGTGGTGGCTAAGCAATTCATCATGGACAATAAAGTCGTGGTTGGGGTGGGTAATATTTATGCTAGTGAATCTTTGTTTAGTGCCAGAATTCATCCTAAAGCAATCGCCAGTACATTAACGCTAGAGCAAATTGCCTTGTTGGTGGATGAAATTAAAAAAGTGTTAGCAAGAGCGATTACTCAAGGCGGTACTACGTTAAAAGACTTTAATCAGGCCGATGGTAAGCCTGGTTACTTTGCTCAAGAACTATTGGTATATGGTAAAGCCGATAAGCCTTGTCCAGTTTGTAGCGAATTGATCATTGAAGAAAAAATCGGACAGAGGAATAGTTTTTATTGTGAAGGGTGTCAGGGGAAAGCGTTTTCGTAACTCGTTTCTAGGGCATTTCGTTACTCGTAACTTGGAAGAGCAGAGCCGAGAGGTGGGGGGATTGCGCTAGGGAGTTGAAAATATTAGAAGATGGTTGCGAGTAGAGTGTTATAGGGCGAGTGTAACAGAGAATGTTAACAGTTAGGCGTCACCTTGAGGAGCCTTGGTTATATCGAGGATCTATATACAGCACGTGGTGAGTAGATTCCCGCTCTCGCTTAGGCTCGGCAGGAATGACGGTTAGTTTGCCGAGAGTAATGGAGTTCGAGTAAAAAACAGCGCTCGCAATTTGCTCTTCCCAGGGATCAGGAACTAGGGCCTAGGAACTGTTGCCCTAGCCACGAGCAGCAAAGCGCTCGATAAACGAGACTCCAATACTCTTTTGCGCAACACGTAGCGAAGCGTTCACGCATCACGCAACAAAAAGTAGCGAGGGTGTGTGTCACTGGTTGCGTGTAAAAACAAGCGA
Organism: Vibrio sp. E150_018; assembly: GCF_053544035.1. NCBI lineage: Bacteria > Pseudomonadati > Pseudomonadota > Gammaproteobacteria > Vibrionales > Vibrionaceae > Vibrio > Vibrio sp. E150_018. Next base: position 141,974 of record NZ_JBHGNY010000005.1, read on the forward strand.
TCTCAATTTGCTTTTCCTAGGAACTAGGAACTATAAACTAAGGACTTTCTCCTTAACCTTCTCCACCACATACGGATGCAAAAACTGATCAACATTTCCGCCATGAATGGCCACTTCACGAACAATAGTCGAAGACAGGAAAGCAAACTCTTCGGTGGGAGTTAAAAAGACACTTTCTAACTCTGGCATTAATTTGCGGTACATGCTGGTTAAGCCAAACTCATATTCATAATCGATCGTTGTACGTAGGCCACGGATCAAAATATTAGTTTTCTGCTGCTTAGCAAAATCAACAAGTAGACCAGAAAAGCCCACCGTAGTGACATTCTTCAGATCTTTAGTGACTTCTTTCACCATATCAACGCGTTCTTGCAGGCTAAACATGGTGTTTTTACTTGGGCTTTCTGCAACTGCAACGACGACACTGTCAAATAGGCAAGCACTACGTTTGATTAAATCAAAGTGACCGTTAGTGATGGGATCAAAAGTACCTGGGTAAATGGCTGGTGTGATTAGCTTAGTCATATTGATTTGCTCGCTATTTGGGTGTACAGATCTTTATATAAAGAGGCGGTGTAAGCAATATCGAACTGCTTGAGTTTCTCTTTGCCACCAACTTGCAGCCTACGACGTAATGCTTTGTCATTTTCTAGCTGATCGATTTGCTGTGCTAATTGTTTACCATCACCTACTTCACATAATAGACCAGATACATCATGTTCAATAATGTCTGGAATGCCACCAGCATTACTACCAATAACGGGTAAGCCAGCTACCATAGCCTCTAAAATGACAGAGCCCAATCCTTCTGAATATGAAGGATGAACTAATAAGTCAGCTGCAGCAAACCAAGACCCCATATCTTTTTGTTTCCCCATAAAGCGTATATTGGTTAAACCTTGTGTTTGTCGTTCTAATTCCTCACGCTCAGGTCCATCACCTAATAATAATAACTGTACTCTTGGGTTTTTGACGCCAAGTAATTTGGCTGCTGCGACAGTAACATCAAAACCTTTATGCTTAAGGATATTGGCCGCATGGATGACGATAAACTTTCCCTTAAACTGATTCCATATTTGATCGACTTTGTTTTGATCTATTGAATAATTAACAGGAGAACTTGGGATTTTATGGATTTTATCGGCAGGGTGGAATTCTTGTAGTTTAGAAACAATCTCAGCACTTAAGCCAATTAAAGCAGAAGCTTTACGATAAGCAACTTTTGAAAGCCATTTATCTTTTAATGGATTATCAATACGGCGAGTGACAATATAGGGAATATCGTGCAATAAGTGTTGGATCAAGGCCCAATAAATTGCCCGTCCTTCATGGACATGGATGAGAGTACAATCTTGAGTGATGCGTTTACTGTGAGCTTTAGTAAAGTGGTTAGTAAGTACAATCTTACAGCCAAGTTTACGAACCTCACCGACAAGATCACTTTTAGGATTCATAACCACAGTTAACTGGTAGCCTTCATGAACTTGTTGTTTGATTAATTGTAAGGTTTGGCGTTCACCACCACTAAAGCCGGAAGCAAGGTTAACGTGACATATATTCATGAGTGATTAATACTAAATTAGATTAAAGTAATAGACTAGTATTTCAAAACGTAGACGGTAAATCTATCTGTATTATTGGTTTTATCGTTTAGAATTCATGCCTATTGGTTATTATGAGTGTATTAGCATAGAATCATCACAATATAGTGATTTGTTGGGAAATAAGATGAAATATTTAGTAACGGGTGCGGCGGGCTTTATCGGTTCAGCAGTTGTAGAGCGTTTATGTCAAGCAGGTCATCAAGTTGTTGGTGTTGATAATCTTAATGACTACTATTCAGTTGAATTGAAGCATGCACGTTTAAACCGTGCTAATCATGATAATTTTACTTTTATCGAATTGGATTTAGCTGACCGTGAAGGGGTGGCTACATTATTTGCAGAGCAAGGATTTCAAAGAGTGATTCACTTAGCGGCACAAGCAGGAGTGCGTTATTCAATTGATAATCCAATGGCGTATGCAGATAGTAATCTAGTGGGGCACTTAACGATTCTAGAAGGTTGCCGCCACCATAATATTGAACACCTTGTTTATGCTTCCTCAAGTTCAGTGTATGGCTTAAATAAAAAAATGCCATTCAATACCTCCGATACTGTAGACCATCCTATATCTTTGTATGCGGCAGCCAAAAAAGCGAATGAATTAATGGCGCATACCTATTCCCATCTATATGGATTGCCAACGACTGGTTTACGTTTCTTCACGGTATACGGTCCTTGGGGGCGTCCTGATATGGCTCTGTTCAAATTTACTAAAGCGATAGTAGAAGGTGAGGAAATCGATGTTTATAACAATGGCGATATGCAACGTGACTTTACATACATTGATGACATTGTAGAAGGTATCATTCGAATTCAGGATGTGATACCTGAAAAAAATCCACAATGGACAGTAGAAACAGGATCACCAGCAACCAGTTCAGCCCCTTATAAAGTCTATAACATCGGTAATGGTAATCCGGTTAAATTGATGGAGTATATTGAAGCACTTGAAGATGCTCTCGGTGTTGAGGCTAAGAAAAACTTCATGCCAATGCAGCCGGGCGATGTTTATGCGACTTACGCTGACACACAAGATTTATTTAATGTCACAGGGTATAAGCCATCAATGTCAGTGAAGCAAGGTGTTGCTAACTTTGTTGAATGGTATAAAAGTTTTTACAGTCTCTAAAATATACCCCTAATATTACTCATTTTATATTGGGGGGAAGCATTAGTTAAAAATCGTTATTTTTTTGCTTCTGATAATTTCTAAGCCATAAATCTGCATATCGTGTAAATGTTGTATTCGCACTTAATATCGCTAGAAGTAACCCATGTCGACCATCTAAAAAGCCACGTTTAATAATGTACATTTTAAAAAATCGGAAAAAAGCGTGTGATATGGCTGAAAAAAGTGAGCTTTTCTTTTTTCCTTCACGTTGATCTGCCCATGATTTCATATATAGGGACGTTTTTCGAGTATACTGGCTTAACTCATCAAATGTGTTGTGTAATAGTTTGCCTTTAAGCGCTATTACCTTATGGCTGCTTGGTATTTCGACACTTTCATGTACAAGTGCTTGGTTGTATTGGGTATCTTCAGTTCTGTATAATCGAGTAACCCAATCAGGCGACCATCCAGAATATTTAATTTGTTTTCCAAAAGCTGTACTTAGGCGATCTAATTTATAAACACAATGTTGATGGTTTTCTTTAACTACTTTCTGTATTTGTTGCTTTAGTTCAGGGGTTACTTGTTCATCAGCATCTAACCATAATACATAATCACTTGAAATATAACTTTGAGCTAAACGACGTTGAGGGCCAAATCCCGGCCACTTTAAATTAACATAAAACTTATCCGTATATTGACGAGCAATCTCTTCGGTTTTATCAGTACTTCCAGAGTCTAAGATAACAATTTCATCAGCCCAGTCCTTTACTGTATCTAAACAATTCGCTAAGTGTTTTTCTTCATTTTTAACAATTAATGCGACTGTCAGTGTAGGAGTGCTCATAAAACTTCAACCTTTTGCTTAGTAATGATTTTTTTAAGTTGGTTAATAGTGGCTTCTAAAGTGATAGTCGCCATTAAATCAGAGCCTTTTACCCGAGTTCCCCAAGATAATTCTGACGCTGATTTTCCATATTGTTTGAACAAGCATTCATCATAAACACTTACAGTTGTATCTAAACTTAAATATGGGCCTGTTCGCTTCGGGTTACTGTGAGCATATAAACCAATAACCGGTGTGCCTTGAGTTGTAGCCATGTGGGCAGGGCCAGAATCTGGTGCTAATACAATATCTGCTCGATTTAAAACCGCGAGTAACTGCTTGAGTGATGTTTGACCAATAAGGTTGGTGGCTTGATGACACATAAATTGACGAATATTCTCACCAAGCTGTATCTCTCGCTCACTTGGTGAACCACATAGTATAACGTGATAACCCTGTTCTATGGCATAGTCTGCAAATTGTGCATATCGTTCGGTCAGCCAATTTCTTTCATCTTTGCTGGCCGCAGGGCTGATAACAAGAACCTTTTGCTGTGTTGGAATCTGGTGATTTACCCAGTCTGTCTCCAACTGTGAAATTGGCATATTCCATTTAGGCTCAGACTTGGGAACCCCTAAATATTCGACAAATGCTAAAAAGCTATCTAAAACATGTTGTGATTCAACATCATCAATTTTTTTATTGGTAAATAGCCATTGGCCTTCTTTGGCACGCTGTCTGTTAAAGCCTACTTTGTATTTAGCTTTTATGCCGAGCGTGAGAAGGCTCGCGCGTAAGGCGAGTTGCATATGAACGAGAGCATCGAAGTGACGGTCACTAAGTTTTTGCCAAACCGACTTCATGCCGGCATAACCTGCTTTCTTATCAAAAATGATAAACTCAATGCCCTCTAACCCTTCAAGTAACTGAGCTTCAACTTTGCCTATAATCCAGGTGATTTTTGTTTCAGGCCAATGCCTTTGTACTGCTTGTACTGCCGCGACCGCATGGCATACATCACCAATAGCGGATAAGCGCAAGAAACATAGAGACTCAGGGGCAGAAGTAAATAAGGGCATATAGAATTCATTTTTGTAAGAAATTCTGCTGATTATAATGCAAAGCCCTATATTTGTGAAAAGTAACTCAAATTGAGTCGGGAATCGGGGGCGCTTCGCTTCGAGAGCCGAGAAAAAAGAAATATATTGACGTGAAATATATAGCTGAAAAACTTCTTCACGAGACACGAGACACGAGACACGAGACACGAGACACGAGACACGAGACACGAGACACGAGACACGAGACACGAGACACGGTATCCTACTCACATGAAAACACTCACATCTCATAAACAAGTCATCTGGTATGACGAAACCTTAATTACCAACTCTGTTGAGCAGGTGTTTGACCCTGAATATTGGCACGCTCAAGGAAAAGTGATTGGTTCGGCACAAGGCCGTGGCACGACGTGGTTTGTGCAAACCGAGCGATTACCAGCGGCGTTACGTCATTACCGACGTGGTGGGTTATTTGGCAAGCTAGTTAAAGACCATTATTGGTTTAGACAATGGCATAAAACCCGTAGTTGTGAAGAGTTTCAGTTATTACAGCATCTGGTTGATGCGGGGGTGAATGTTCCCAAGCCGATTGCGGCAAGAGCGGTCAAACGATCAATCTGTTATCAAGCTGACATTCTGACCCAAAAAATTGAAGGGGCTCAAGATTTAGTGTCGGTTCTGCAAAAGAGCAGCTTGAATGAAGCGACGTATCAACTTATCGGCCAGCAAATTAAAAAGTTGCATGAAGCGAATGTAAATCATACCGACCTCAACATTCATAACATCTTACTAGATGAAGCTAATAAGGTATGGATCATTGATTTTGATAAGTGTCATTTAGAGTCGAATAGATTTGAAAGCAATATTTCAGTTTGGCAAAAGTCTAATTTAGACCGCCTATTACGTTCTTTTAAAAAGGAAAGGAATAAACGTAATATTCAATGGGTGGAGCAAAATTGGGCTCAGTTGTTGTTAGGTTATCAGCAATAAATACCTCTAAGAGAAAAAGTTACGTAATAGAAATACTTTTAATTGTCTTTTTTACCGCGCCTTGATTTCCTTTAATCACAGCTAATGCTTGTTCTTGGCATTGTTTTCTTATTGATTCAGATTCAATCAGTTTAATTAATTTATGATATATGTCATCTGCCCCCTGACAAATAAAGGCAGCTTTAACCTGAGTCAATTGATGAGTAATATCTGAAAAGTTGTAATAAGACTGCCCAATAAGACAAGGTATTCCCAATGCTGCTGGTTCTAACACATTATGCCCTCCAACTTTATCTCCCAATAAACTTCCGCCCATGAAGCAGACATCAGTAGCTTGCATTAAAATAAGCATTTCGCCCATGGTATCGCCTAAGTAGACTTGCGTTTGAGAAAAATCAGGTTGGGGTTGTGTTCGTCTTGCTGTGTTAAATCCCAATGTGTTTGATAGCAGATAAACGTCATTAAATCGCTCAGGATGACGAGGAACTAAGATTAATAAAGCATTGGGATGAGTCTTTAATAATGCTTGATGAGCCGCTAAAACTTGCTCATCTTCCCCATGATGAGTACTGGCTGCTATCCAGACAGGTCTTTCCGTACCAAGTTGCTCTCTTAATTGATTACCGGCTTCAATCGTTGCTGGGGGTATGGTGATATCAAACTTTAAACTACCGGTGACTGCAAGCTTTTCAGCTGACACCCCTAGTTGTTTAAATCGATCAGCATCAGCTTGATATTGACACAATATACGAGTAATACCATTTGATAGTAAATTGAATATAGATGGAAACTTCGCATAACGCTCAGCTGAACGCTGAGACAAGCGAGCGTTAATGACTGTAATAGGAATATCTGATTTGGCGACATAATGAATCGTGTTCGGCCAGAGTTCCGTTTCCATAATCAGCATCATTTTAGGCTGAATAGAGCGCAGAAAGCTTTTGAGCGCAAAAGGTAAATCCAGTGGCATATAGCGGTGTTCGGCAATATCACTGAGTTTTTCAGCTTGTTCAGCACCAGTACTTGTTGTTGTCGTAATCACTATGGGCGTATCTGGATATTTCTCTTTTAACTGCTTGATAAAGGGAGTGGCTGCGATTGTTTCACCAACCGAAACGGTATGAATCCAGATTGGAGCTGTAGATTGATCTTTTAGCGGCGGTGTTCGTCCAAAATGTTCCTTCCAACGAGAGCCAAATGCAGGTTTCCCCGGTTTTTTCTTATATAGTCCAAACAGCAAAAAAGGGGCTGCCAAGCATAATAGAAACGTGTAGACGTATCGGATCATGTGTACTTTATCCTATAAGCTACGGTAAGCATTCAGAACTTGTTCCGGTGCGAGCTCTTTTAAGCATTTTAAGTGTTTTAATGGGCATTCACGCTTAAAACATGGGCGGCATTCAATATCAGTATGAACAATGGCCACTTTATCAGCCAAAGGTGGCGTGTATTGTGGTGACGTTGAGCCATAAACACCTATCACCTGGCAACCAACGGCGGCTGCAACGTGCATTAAACCCGAGTCATTACTGATAACAGTTTCGCAAGCGCCAAGTAAGTCTACGGCTTCAATAAGGTTAGTTTTCCCCGCTAAATCATAGGTATGAACTTGATTTTCAACTGAGATCTTTTGCTTGATAGCATCGGTAGTTATTTGGTCTTTAGCGGAACCAAATAACCATACTTGTTTGCCTTGTGAGATGAATTCATCTGCAACGGCTGCATAATGCTCTACAGGCCATTGTTTGGCTGGACCAAATTCTGCCCCCGGACATAACCCGATTATGGCACGGTCTTGGTTGAGATCGAACTTGTCGATACTACGTGACTGAGTAAAAGCATCAATATGCAGTTTTGGTTTTGGGAGCTGTTCGAGACCAGGTAAAGAAGCAGAGCTTTGCATGTCTGATTTTGGGTGAGCAAGCGCCACATAACGCTCGACCATGTACTGAAAATCCTTTTTATTACTTCTTAAATCGGTTAATAAGCCATAACGCATCTCACCTTTCCATCCAGTACGGACTGGGATCCCTGCAAACCAGGGAATTAAGGCAGATTTAGCTGAGTTAGGCAAAACGAAAGCATGAGTATAGTGTTGTAGTGCAAGTTCTTTACCCAATGCACGACGACCTAGAAAATTAAAGTCACCATGGCCGAGCGGCATTTCTATTGCCTGATGAACTTGAGGCATGCGCTCTAAAATGGGTTTACACCATGCGGGCGCAAGCACATCAATCAAGGCTTCAGGGTATTGTTGCTTTAATGTGATATAGAGTGATTGTGACATCACCATATCGCCAATCCAAGAAGGGCTGATGATTAGAATTCTCATAATGTAATCCAGTTATTCTTGTAAAAGTTTTAGGCGTTTTTCTTTTAAGTCTTGCCACTTAAAATCATGCACATAGACACGATCATTGTTATCTTTTGCTTTAGTGTTTAATAGCACTTCATATCGTGATGATAAAGGATGCCATTCTTTTAAGTTTATCGGGTCATCAGCATAAATGCCTATGATTGGTGTGTTTAAAGCACTTGCCATATGGACAACAGAGGTATCAGGAGTAAAGCATAGATCAACTTCAGAAAGTAATTTTAGCGTCAATTCTAGAGATGGTATTTCAGATACGAGTAAAATTCTATCATGATTGATTTTCTTTACGATGCTTTTTAAAACAGGGACTTTATCAGGTACCGGTATTAAATAAAGATTATCTGTTGGAAACTCTATTAGCCAGCGAGTGAGTAGTTTTATCGCTTCTATTTCTGAGAATTGTCTATATTTACTGGAACCGAAAAGATTGATAGCGATGTTATTATTATTTGAAAGATTGGGCAACGTGATGGATTCATTAAATGGAATCATCGGAATCTTGATATTCTTCAGTGAAGCTTTTGGAATAAATAGTTTAGCGACGGCTAAATAACGGTCTTTAAAGTGAACGGCACTTGAGTCAATATTAATATTAAAAATTGGGTGAGAAAATTTTTCGTAGCCAATATTTATTGGTGATCCTAATTGGTATAGCGCAGTTAATTCTTTAAAATCAAAACTACTACCCAGTTCTATAGTTGCATCAAATTGTCCACGATATTGTTTAAACTCTAGAGCTGTTTTTTGACTTCTTTTACCACATAAAAGTATGTCGCAATGGGTTGCATTTTTCAGCCAGTTGGCACAAAAGTCAGGTGAGATAACGGTAACTTTGATATCTGGTCTATATTGCTGTAAAGCCTGAATAAATACACCACACATTATCGCATCACCGAGTTTATTATCCCAGCGTAGGATTGCTAATGAGCGTACATGAGCTATTTTAGGAGATCTGCCCGATAGTGGATCTTTATCGTATTTTTGAGAAGTTCGAGCTAATTTCCAAGCTTTGATTTTATTTCTAAAGGCGCGATTTTTGTTTTTAAGGATCTTTAGCATAATAGAAGATCGTCGCTATTTATTAGTGAGTAACGTTTGAAAAAAGTTTAGATGTTGTTGGGCTGTGTTTTGAACGGAAAACTTGTTAATCATACGTTGTTGAGCAAGTAATCCCATTTTTTGACGTTTTTCTTTCGAGCCACAGAGTAAGCGGATTTTATCTGCAATAGCCATATGATTATTGACGGGAATAATGTAGCCGGATTCCTCATTGATGATTAATTCTTTACCACCACCAGTTGTTGTGACGATAGAAGGCACAGCCATTGCCATTGCTTCGATAATGGTTTTAGGTAAGCCTTCTCCGCTAACTGATGGTTGAATTTGTATATCACTAGTCGCTAGAATTTCAGGGACATCTTTTCTATAACCTAGAAAATGGATACGTTCTTTCATCCCACTCGCGTTAGCGAGAGCAAGGTTAGCTTCGGTATCCATATCACGGCCAATAAGTAAAATATGTAATCTGTCGAGGTCAGATAGTTGAGATGCACTTTTTAACAGCACATGAACACCTTTACTAGGGCGAGCATTTGCGATACAAGTTACGATAATCGCATCTTTGGGGATGTTTAATTCTTCTCGTGATATCGCCTTTGCTTGATACCAAGAAATATCATGTCCTTTATAGATAGTTACTACGTTATTTGCATTCATCCAAACATGCTTTTGTACATCATCAGTTACAGCCTGAGCGACACAGCTTATACCATTTACTCTTGGATGTAAGTGAGTCAAGTAGGCACTTGGGTCATGTTTATACAAACCACCAACAGTTCCTCGGTATGTCACCATCTTTGTGTTTTTAAATCCAATACAGGCAAAAGCGGCATTTGGTATGGTTTTGGAGTTCATGGCATAAACAATGTCGTAATGCGTAGCTTTAAGTTCATTGCGTAAAGTTTTAATAGTCTTACAACAAACTTTTTTACTTGGATAACAGTCGATAACCTTGATTCCATTTGCTTTAAAGCGCTTAACGTATTCGGATTTTCCTTGGGTAACAATAGTGATATTATTGCCTAAGTTAGCCATTTCAATGAACATTTCTGCTTCTGGGCGAACACTGTTCCAGGTATCTTTATAGGAACTAAAAATAAGGATGTTCATAGTTGTAACCTTTTGGTAGTTAAATACGTTGGAATTTTTCCTATTTATTTGTAAGGGTTATTACCATCGTCTGGACGTGTTTTCAGTAAGCGAAGAATCCACATATATTGCTCTGGCCGTTGAGTGACATAATCTTCTATACATTCATTCATCATTCGCGCATCCGTGCTTTCATCTCCTGTCGGGAATGGAAGCGCCGGGTTAATATAAAGCTCGAATTGTCCTGTTTTGTAATTAAACATGGCAAATAATGGCACAATCTTAGCTTTACTCAATTTAGATAATTTTCCTAATCCAGCAATTGTTGCTTTCTGTGTAGCAAAAAAATCAACAAAAACACTATGTTTTTTGCCAAGGTCCTCATCAGGTAGATAGTAGCCTAGGTAGTTGTCTTTTCGAATCGATTTAATAAAAGGTTTGATGCCTACACTTCTATCATAAACTCGGCCTCCGTGTTGAACTCGTTGCTTATGCATGAGCCAATCAGCTAAAAGGTTTTTTTGACTTTTTGCCATTGCAGAAACAGGGAAGCCTTTAGAAGCAAATAAAACGGCTGGGATATCAATAGCCCAAGTATGAGGAACTAATAGTATGACTTTTTCATTGGCATCAAGTACTTTTTTTATGTTTTCAAAACCACGAATTTCGGTGTGTTGTTCCAACCAATGTTTACTTCGGAGGCTTAACGATGCAAAGTTCATCATGAACATTACAGCGGTTACATACATTTGAAATAAAATGGATTCTTGTTCTTCTTGTGTTTTGTCAGGAAAGCACATGGCTAAGTTGACACGAGCTCGCTTTGCTGCACCAGATTTTAATTTGGCAGCGATATAAGCTAATCCTTTTGAAATATAAAGCTGAAGGCGTGTAGGTAAAAAGCTAGTTAGACAAATAACGAAGACACCTAACCAGGTAGTCCAATACTTCGGAGCTAAAAAGTTAAATTGAAACTGAGGGTTATATGCAAGTTCATCAAAATCATTTCGTTGTTGAGTCATGTAATCAGTTACCACCAGTTTAAATTATTAAGAGCCGATGTGACCCTAAGTGCTTCGAAATAACATCAAGGACAAATTGTAAGTCACAGCAGAATGTAAGACAATCAGAAAGTCTGTTTTAGAACAATGTGAAACAAGTATTAATCGATTTAGATGTTCTGTAACCAAACCAGTTAGATAAAAGAGTTCATTAATGAAAATAAAGTTTCTGATTCGTGATTTGAAGACTGAAGGTGTTCAAGTCGTTACGTTGAGAATGGCCAAGCTGTTAGTAGATAATGGACATGATGTCGAAATCATAACTTTGTTTGATGATATTCAACTGCCTATTGATGATTCTTTATCAATCACTTCTTTAAGTGTAAAAAACGCTGGTAGATCAAAAGATAAAGATCTTCGAATCAAGCAGGCTTTTTTTAATTGGTATCATTCATCACCTTCTTTTGATTTTTTGATTGCATCTCATAGTGAAACGATAAAGCTTATTTCTAAGTTTGACGATCTAAGATTGATACCATATATCCATAACTCTGATGAGTGTTCTTATTTTTCTAGAAATATTTTTAAAAAATATAAATATAGATTTAAATTAAAACGTAAACTAAAAAATAAACATGTTTTTTGTGTGTCAGATAGCATTAAAAGTTTCATCGAAAAATGCTGTGGGGAAAAAAACTTTAATTCCATTCATACAATATATAACCCTTTTGATTTTGAAAATATAAAAGAAAAATCACAAGAAAAAATCACAGATGAGTGCCCTGAAAATTATATTATTTTTGTTGGTAGATTAGAGCATCAAAAACGCCTAGATAGATTAGTGAAGGCCTTTTCTTTGCTTAATGACAGCGAGATTAAATTAGTGATCCTTGGGGAGGGAGGGCTAAAAACAGATATTGAAAATCAAGTAGCAGAATTAGGGTTACAACAACAAGTTTTGTTTTATGATTTTGTTTCAAATCCATACCCTTGGATTCGCCAAGCCCGGCTTCTTGCTTTAACTTCTGATTTTGAAGGATTACCAACGGTTCTTATTGAAGCGTTATCAATAGGAACCCCTGTTGTAAGTGTAAACTGTCCTTCAGGACCTAATGAGATCCTCAGAGGAGAGCTGTCTAAATATTTGATCGACTCTTATGATGAACAAGTTATCGCCAACAAAATGAGGCAGGTTTTATTGATGGAAGATAAAAATACTTCAAGTTCAGATTGTATTCTTTTTTCTAAGAACAATGTATATCAATCTTTGTTAGACACATTAAATTCTTTTATCTGTTTGAGAGGGAAATAAAAGTAACAGTATCATAAAGTAGATAACACTTAAATGAGAAAATGGTACATCGGTTAAGCTACAGATAAAAATAGCAATAATGTAGAAACTTGTCTTTGAAAAAATAGTTATTTTATTTTGTTTTAAAATATATACCATAAATATGGATAAGAATAAAAATAGTCCAATAATTCCATTTTTTACTAATATATCTAAAAACTGATTGTGATAATGCATAGGGTTAAATGAAACAATCTTTTTAGCAATCAATCCTTCTTCAAAATGCTTTTTAAACTCAGGCCTAAAATTCTTGTTTCCAATTCCTAAAAAAGGATGATCCATAAAAGTATGTAGCCCACTATTCCATATTTGAAATCGAATACCAATGGAAGTGTTTAGATTACCTTTTTCTATTTGTTGTATTTCATATTGAGTTTTATTATAACGGGTTATGAGAGGGTCTTTTAAAATAAATCCTAATAATAAAGTTAAAATGGTAATGGATGCTATTGATAATGAAATAAAAGATCTAGACTTGGATTTTATTATTTTAAATGACGCTAGTAATATAATGCAAAACAAGGCTAGTGCGACACCTCTTGTATCAGTTAGCAACATACCTAATATTGACACTATGGATGCTATTATACATAAATATCTTAAATATACTTTTTGTGATTTTATAGCGTAATAAGCTTGGGTGATCGCTGCGACCATACAATACGTAGCAAATGGTATCGGGTTCATCAGCTCTGCGTCTATAACAAGCCTATTAATATTTAATAAGTAAGCATTTTTATAAATAAGGTATCCAAGCCCAAGAGCATTAATGAGTAAGGCGAAAATGATCCAGCGCTGATCGAATTTATGTAATGGAAATAAGTAGTAATAAATGGTAATTAGTCCTATGGTTCTAATTAGACCTTTATCTGCACCATGATAGAGTTGTAGACCGAACAAGTATGCAACAAAAGAGATCATTGCCAAACAAGTATATATTTGCTGTTTTGTTTTTCTCTGTATTGACCAGCTATGTTTATGATATTTGATTAATAAAGCGATAATACCAATGATCATGACTCTGGTCATGATGGAACGCCCGCCTTCGTGTAGGCACAAACCAGTACCCAGCCAAATAAACGGTAGATAAACTAGTAAGGTTAAAAATTTTTGTGAATATTTTTGAATATAGGAAGGCATAATATTTTGTAGGAATATTTAAGGCTAATATTTAAGGTTAGCCTTAATAAAAATAATCTTCGAAACCCGAAACCCGAAACCTGCTTACTTATTAATCTCAGCCAAATACTCAGCCACACCTTCTGCAACGGTTTTAAACTTAACATCGCAACCTGCAGCGCGAAGTTTATCTAAGTTCGCTTGAGTGTATTCTTGGTAAGCGCCTTTTAAATGCTCGGGGAATGGGATGGATTCAATCGTGCCTTTACCGTGATGTTTCACTACCGCTTCAGCAACTGCGCGGAAAGGTTCGGCTTTTCCAGTACCACAGTTGAAAATGCCTGATACACCGTTTTCCATAAACCAAAGGTTGACTTTACACACATCACCCACATAGATGAAATCACGTTTGAACTCGTCGCTGCCTTCAAATAACTTTGCATTTTCGCCAGCAAGTAATTGGTTGTTTAGGTGGAAAGCGACTGAAGCCATGCTGCCTTTGTGTTGTTCGCGTGGGCCATAAACATTGAAATAGCGGAAGCCGGTAATTTGAGACAGTTTTTCGCCGTGCACTTCTGCATCTGCCCATAGGCGGCGCACGTAGTTATCAAATTGCTGTTTTGAATAACCGTAAACATTCAGTGCACCTTCGTATTCACGCTCTTCAATGAATTCTGGCTTTTGCGAACGAGAAGGTTGTGCGCCATAGGTTGCAGCAGAAGAGGCGTAAAGGAATGGAATCTGACGATCAACGCAGTAGTGTAGTAACTCTTTAGAATACTCGTAGTTGTTGAGCATCATATATTTACCATCCCACTCAGTCGTTGCAGAGCATGCACCTTCATGGAAAATCGCTTCAATCGGGCCGAAATCATCGCCAGCCATGATTTGAGTTAGGAAGTCATCACGATCCATATAATCCGTGATATCTAAGTCGACTAAATTAACGAACTTTTTACCGTTTTTTAGGTTGTCGACTACTAATATGTCGTTGTAACCAGCTTCATTTAGTGCTTTAACAATATTGCTGCCAATCATGCCAGCACCGCCAGTAACGATAATCATATTTACTTCCTAAAGAATTTAAAAAACAGACAGGGCGAAGTATATCAGAAGATAAGTTGAGAGAGGAAATAAAAGCGAACTTCAAGATCCGAGACTCGAGGACGCTTCTTTTATCACTAAGGCTAAAAATATGCGTCATCCTGAATAGCGAGGCACGAGTGTAGTTCAGGATCTCCTACAGATAGCAGGGAACTTACAGTTGATAGTATAAATCAACCCATTCTTTATTGTGTTCTGTAATTAGGTTGTTTTTCCATTGTCTTTTCCAATGTTTTAATTGTTTCTCCCTTGAAATTGCTGACTCCATTACATTATGAATTTCGTAATAAACTAGATTGATAGTGTTATATCTATATGAAAACCCATTGACTTGTTTGTTTTTATGCTGCCATACACGCTGTTTTAGTTGACTGGTGACACCAACATATAACGATTGTTTATTATTGGATGAAAGGATGTACACACAAGGCTGTTTCATCATTGATTTTCCTTTATGGTTTGCATTAAGCCGTCATTTCTTTTGGGGGTCTGTATCAAGTCGTCATTCCTTTGTGGTTGTTATTAACCGTCATCCTTGAGGAGCCTAAGCGACATCGAGGATCTACATTCAGCGCGTGGTGAGTAGATTCCCGCTCTCGCTAAGGCTCGGCAGGAATGACGGATGGAATAAAGCTCGCAGAAATGACGGATTCAATAAGGCTATACAGTAATGCGAAGCCTTCACAGAGCTATCATTCCTTTTTGAGGTTGTTATTAACTCGTCATTCTTGAGGAGCCTAAGAGACATCGAAGATCTATTATCAATTTATACAATAACGTCGCCTGTAAATCTTGTCTTAAGCAACGCTTTGAATTCATCCTTCACCTCTGGCTCTCCATGAATTAAAAATACCTTCTTCGGTAATTTTTCAATCCCTTCAATAAACCGCAGTAAATCACCCTGATCCGCATGAGCAGAATACCCAGACATCGAATGAACCTGAGCATTTACCTCTATTTTTTGATTCGAAATATAAACATAGTTGTCACCTTCTTGTAGCTCGCGGCCAAGCGTTCCATAAGCTTGAAAGCCTGTGAGAATCACGTCGGTTTGTTGGTGAGGAAGTAGCGCTTGTAGGTAGTTCATAATACGACCACCATGACACATGCCGCTGGCAGCGACGACGATGGCGGGTTCGTTCGTAGAAGCGAGTCGATTGGCGAGTTTGGTATGTTCTTTATGGCTATCAACCGTGATGAGTTGTTCAAATGAAAGTGGATGTCTATTGGTATTTTCATCAAATGCGGTGCATTCATCATTCCACAGTTGCTTAAAGCGTTCGTATTCTTTGGTGACTTTTAATGCCAATGGAGAATCTAAAATGATAGGCAATTGCTGCCAAAAATCATCGGAAGTGGTTTTCGTTTGAATACTGTGTTCAATCAAACGTTCGATATCAAATAAAATTTCTTGCGTGCGCCCAACACTAAAAGCTGGAATTAAAATCACGCCACCATCTTGTAATGATTTTTGAACGATTTGTTCCAAGCGCTGTGAGCGAGTACTTACATTATCATGTAGCTTATTACCATAAGTAGTCTCAATGACTAGATAGTCAGCTTGTTTCGGTGGAATGGGATCGGGAAGTAAAGGCGTATGACTCGGCCCTAAATCACCAGAAAAGACAATAATTTCTCCATTTGGTAGGTTAATCTCAATATAAGCCGAACCTAGAATATGTCCAGCAGGCTGGAACCTGAAGAGAAGCGAGTGCGCTTCGCTTCGAGATCCGAGAGCCGAGTGAGACACTTTTCCTCGGCTCTTGAGTGAAACGTCCTCGCCTCCCAGCTCTGCGTGATTGCTTTTATCTTTTCGGCTCTCTAGCGAAGCGTCCTCAGATCTCGGCTCTATTTTTCCCCACTGCCCATACTCCACCGGCACAATAAGCCTTTCAATCCGCTCTAAAACCACCGCCCTCTGTTTCTTATTCAACCCCAGTTGAAGCTTTAAACCATCATCCAACATTAATGGAATAAGTGCCGAGGTTGCTTTGGTGCAATAAATCGGCTTATCAAATCCAGCAGCGAGCAACCAAGGTAGGCGGCCGATGTGGTCGATATGGGTGTGGGTAATTAGTAAGGCTTCAATGTGCTGAATATCAAAATCAATATTAAGTGCGGTAATGGGCTCCGAGGCGGAATCTTTACCTTGAAACAACCCACAATCAATTAAGATGCCATACTGATCAATACGCAATTCATGACATGATCCAGTAACCGTATTTTTACCGCCATGATGGAGAAGGAAATATTGGTATTCATCGTGTAATTGATACATGCGAGTCGTCATAAGTAAGCCTTATCAATAAAGTTTAACCTGCTGATTTAAATGAATACTAAAGGCTTAATGTTAGAAAGTCTGGATAGGGCGTATTGTTTTCGATCAAGTTATCCTTTGTTATTAGTAATTGTTATTAAAATGTCATAAGTAAGAATAGTATCTTGATGAAGATTTGTTCTACGTGCGCTCGCGCAGAGCCCTCGTTAGTGGTAGAATTCCGGCCAATTTTGGTGACCTAGTAAGTGAAATGAAGCAATTTAAGATGTTAGTAAAGCAGTTTTTATCCAGAACAGGAGCTTTAGACCTCTATGTTAAGCAGCTTTACATCCATCTAACGGTGTACATATACAAATTAAAGCACATTGGCATAGCAACTCAATCAAATCAGTTTGTCTTTGAAAGTTTTCAAGGTAAATCTGCTTCTGACTCACCTTACGCCCTTTATCTTGAGCTTAAAAAAGTTAAACCTGATGCTAAATTTATATGGGTATTTGATAACCTTAAACACTCTGACTGCTCTAAACTTTCACAAGAATCAAACACAGTGTGCGTAAAACGAGGGAGTAAAGATTACTTCAATGCTTACGCTTCAAGCGAATACTGGATTGTAAATTGCCGTTTACCATACCGTTTGTTGCCAAGAAAAACCCAAACCTTATTACAATGTTGGCATGGTACGCCGTTAAAAAAATTAGGTTTAGATATTCAAGTTGAGAATCACCCTACTTCGAGTTTAAAGGCTATGCATTTTGCATATCACTGGGAAGGAAAGCGCTGTAAGTATTTTTTATCTCCTAGCGCTTATGCATCACAATGTTTCATTACATCATTTGGTTTAGATAAATCTAAAGTTTTGGAACTGGGTTACCCTAGAAATGATGATTTAGTTAATTACAAAGACGATAAATCTTATCAGAACCAAATAAAAGACAGCCTTGGAATAGAGCAGAATAAAAAAGTTATTTTATACGCGCCAACATTTAGAGATGATGACTTTATTGCGGGTAAGCATGTTGCCGTGAATCAATTAGATAACGAGAAGTTTAAAAAACATTTTGGTTCAGATGTTCAATTTTTATTTAGAGGGCATTACTTTGCTCAGGTAGAACAGCCTAAAGATGGCTTTTTTATCAATGTTTCTGACTATCCTAGTATTAATGATTTACTACTTATCTCTGATGAAGTGATTACCGATTACTCAAGTCTATTCTTTGATTATTTAGTATTAGAGCGCCCTCTATACTTTTATATGTACGACAAAGATAAATACCTGAATCACTTACGGGGCACTTATCTGAATGTCGAAACAGATATGCCAGGGCCTGTTGTTGAACGGCAGGATGATTTAGTTCAGCTATTAACAGAACCAGAAAAATCATTAGTACAACGAAAGCAATTTAATCAGATCTATAATCCTCACGAAAACGGGCGGTCTGCTCAACGTGTCATTCAAACAATTTTAGGTAATTAATCTATGTCTAAGCGAGTTATTACATTTGGTACTTTCGATGTTTTTCATGTGGGACACATTAACATTCTTGAGCGTTGTGCCACATTGGGAGATACCTTAGTGGTTGGAGTATCCAGTGATGCACTGAATTTTTCTAAAAAACAACGTAATCCAATCTACTCAGAGCAAGACCGACTTAAGATCATTCAATCACTTTCTTTTGTTGATGAAGTATTCATTGAGCATTCTTTAGAAAAAAAACGTGAGTATATTGAATTTTATAAAGCAGATGTATTAGCGATGGGAGATGACTGGAAAGGCCGCTTTGATGAGTTTTCAGATATTTGCGAAGTGGTGTATTTTCCTCGCACACCTTCGATTTCCACTTCTGAAATCATTGAAATAGCTAAAAATATCTAGTGGTTGTATACAGTTTTGAATAAGAACCGCAACCGTTACTTAAAGCTAAGAAGTGCGCTCTTCATCAAAGGCGCGCTTTTTTCTCTGCTTGGTTTTTTTGTTAGTAGAAAGTCTAAACGGATTATTTTCAATTCGGAATTTAATACTGAGTTTAACCATAACTCTAAGTATCTGTTTCTATATATCTTAAAACATCACCCAGAATATGATGTACGTTTTGTCATTAATGATCTTGAGCTTAAAGAGTCTCTTAATCAAGAGATTGGACCATACTTTATAGACACCTACAGCATCAAAAGCCGTTGGTACATCTTACAAGCAAAAACGTGGATTACATCTTCTTTAGAAACACCTATAGGTGGGTTTTGTCAGGCTTATAAACGAAATGTTTTTCATTTAGGTCATGGCGCACCTTTAAAACGGATTGGTCGAGCTGAAAAGTATTTGAACTGGAAAAAATCCTTATATTATCGATTAATTAAAGGGAACTTTAGTTACTTTTTTTCCACTTCAGAAGCTTTCTCTGAAACTTGGCGAGCGTGTTTGAATTTGAGAAAAGAACAGGTCGTCATTGCGGGTCAAGCGAGAAATGACGCATTGAGAAGTGATTATCAGCATTACAATGAAGTATTAAAGCTTGATTCATCGAAAAAAAACATACTCTATGCACCTACTTGGCGGCCATTTGATGATACGGTGATTTTCCCTTTTTTAGATTTCAATGAAGAGAAAATCGAAGCATTTTTACACAAGCATAACTGTATATTACATTTGAGAGTTCATCCGAATTTTGAATCAAACATGCCTAAAAAAATACAAAATATAAAGGGTGTTAATATCCTATCTCGTGCATGTATTACAGATATTAATGAAGTGCTTGGGCAATTTGACTTGCTCATTACAGACTATTCGAGCATTTATGTTGATTACTTATTAACGCAAAAACCGATGTTATTTTTGCCTTATGATTATGAAATGTATAAATCTAAAATCGGTTTTACCATTCCATATCAACAAGCCACGCCAGGGCCAAAGCCAAAAACACAGAAACAATTTTTACAAGAAGTGGAACAATTACTCTTTAATTCTGAGTATTACTCGCAAGAGCGTGAAGATGCCAATGATTGGCTTAATTCTGTGCAAGTTGATCAAGCGAAGCAAAATGCACACTTAATATTCCAACTCATGAAGAGTTAATGATTAAATAGGTACTCAATTGAATACAAAAGCCATCTCTCGAAATTTGTATATTCTCTACACATTGGCGCATTTGAAGAAAAAAGCCAATATTCGTGGCACATTTTTAGGTTATCTATGGTGGATCATAGAACCTATGATGCTCATTGCCTTATACAGTTATGTTGTAGGAATGATCTTTGGGCACAGGGGAGCCGATCAAATACTTATGATTGCAATAGGGGTAACACTTTGGAAATGGTGGAGCTCCAGTATGTCGACAGCAACCACCTCTTTTAGGCGTTATAAAGGGATTGTTTGCCAAGTGAAGATGCCACTGCCTATCTTACCAACCTCTGAAGTATTTGGTGAGAGTTACATGTTCTTCTTTGCTTATGTCATTTTGCAAACTGTACTTTTGTACCTAGGTTTTACTCCTGACATATTCGCTTTAATAATGGCATTTGTAACCTCAATGGTGGCAGTGACGGCTTTGTCTTTATTTTTGGCAATGTTAAATGTCTTTGTAAGAGACACCGCATTTTTGGTGGGCTTTGGTCTAAGGATCCTTTTTTACATTACTCCGATTATCTACCCTTCTAGCAGAGTACCAGAGAACTTTCGTTTTTTAGTCGATCTTAATCCATTTGCATACTTAATTGATTATTATAATAATGCTTTGATTTATACGGATAAAGTTCAATACGATAATATGTTTTATGGCTTAGCTTTTTCATCGTTAGTCTTAGTCGTATTAATTAGAATATGTAAGAAGCTAGCCCCTCAAATCATCAGGAATGTATAACATGAGTGAAAAAAACTTAGTCGTCGAGCTTGATGATGTCACACTTAAGTATGCAAATAGTACCAGCTTTAATTTAAAGCGATTGTTTTTATCGAAACATGAAAGGCAACGAGTGGTATCTAACTCTAATGCCAATCGTGAAGCGGCTTTGAGTAATGTGTCTCTGAAATTTTATGAGGGCGATATTGTTGGTATTGTCGGGCGTAATGGTGCGGGAAAGTCGACAATATGTAAGGTGTTATCTGGGGTGCTTGAGCCAACCAGTGGTCAGTTTTACTCAAAGTTAGATGTGGGATCGTTACTTTCTTTGAATTCTTTTTTTGCCAAAGAGCTCAGCGGATTAGATAATATCTATCTTGCTGGTGCATTATTAGGTAAGAATAAAAAAGAAATAGAAGATAAAATTGAAGAAATTATCGATTTCTCTGAATTAGAAGAATCGATTCATAAGCCCATTGAAACTTACTCAAGCGGTATGGTTTCACGTTTGGCTTTCTCGATCGCGACTACTTATCGCAGCGATATTTTGATCATTGATGAAGTATTAAGTGTGGGTGATAAGTATTTTCGGGAAAAGTGTAAAAAACGAATGCAAGAAATTATGAAGCAATCACGCCTTATTATTATTGTTTCGCATTCGGATTCAGATATAAAAAATATGTGTAATAGAGCTATATATCTAGATAAAGGGAAAGTGGTTCTAGATGGTTCTGTTGATGAAGTTATGAATAAATATAAATAATTGTTGGTTTCTATGTATAATAAAATAAAAAAATTTTTTAAATCTGTCATAAAAAAAGAAAATAAAAAAGCAAAGATAATTTATACAATTGAAAGAAATAAAAACCTAACATTGGAAAATGTTGTGTTGTTTGAATCTTATCATGGTAGTCAAATATCTAGTAATGAATTTTATTTAATGAAGGATTTATATTTTAGAGGCGATAGAAGTGTAGGTATTTTTATTGCGTGCACAAAATCTTCCGAAGGAAGAATTAAAGAAAGATTAAGTTATTATGGCATTGAAGATGTTAAGCTTGTTCGCATACATTCTAAAGAATATTGCCATCTGCTTTGTGTCGCAAAGTTTCTAATCAATAGTACTAGTTTTCCTGATTACTTCTTTAAAAGAGAAGGCCAAATATATTTGAATACTTGGCATGGTACGCCATTAAAAAATATGGGCAGATCTGATGTAGATGAGCCACATATGATAACAAATATACAAAGAAACTTTTTGATGTCTGATTATATTCTATTTCCTAATTCTCATACAAAAAGAGTTATGGAGAAAGAATATATGTTATCTAATTTATATAAAGGGAAATTCATCCTAGAAGGTTACCCTAGAAATGATGTTTTTTTCTCTGGAAACAAACAATTAAAATATGATTTAGGCTTAAGTGAAAAGAAAGTTTTTGTGTATATGCCTACATGGAGGGGGAAATTAGGTCGAAATAATAACATGTACACGTTGGCCAACATATATCTTTTTATTGAAAAGTTATCAAGATCGCTTTCAGATAATGAGGTTTTATTTGTCAGTTTTCATTATTTAATGAAGAAAGGGATAAATATAGGTGATTTTAAAAATACATTTTATATCCCAGGGTACGTTGAAACCTATGACTTTTTGAATGTTGCCGATGTTTTAATTACGGATTATTCATCTGTAATGTTTGATTTTATAAATTCAAATAAAAAAATTGCGTTGTATCAGTTCGACTATGATGAGTATGATGAATATCGAGGTGTGACTATTGATAATGAAAGTCTCCCATTTTTTAAATCTAAAAATATTGATGAGGTTATCAGTTTTATTAAAGATGATAATGTTGACAATATAGAAAGCTCTTTAGATTTAAGATTTTGTGAATGGGAAACAGCTTATAGTTCTGAAAAGGTGAATGATTTCTTATTTTACAATAAAGAAAACACTATATCCTTCGGCTATCCAGAATGTAATAATAAAGAAAATATTTTAATTTACCCTGGAAATTTGGCTAAAAATGGGATTACAACCTCAATTTTAAGTTTGTTAGGTGAGATTGATAGAAGTCGGTTTAATGTGTTTTTAACTTTTTCTCAAAATGCAGTGAAAAATAACAAAGATATTATATTAAATCTTGATCGTGATATTGTCTATATACCATTCAGGGCAATGTTGAATTATAGTTATATGGATGCCTTGTTTTTGTTTTTGTACTTTAATTTTCACTTCTCGTTTTTGAATGGGATTATCAAAAACATATACAGTGAGAATTTTAAAAAAGTATATCCAAATTGTGATTTTTCACATTTAATTCAGTTTAGTGGTTATGATCGGCATGTAATTAATTTATTTTCTTCTTCGGATGTTACAAAAACAATATATTGTCATAATGATATGTGGGGAGAGTTTGTTACGAAGAGAAATTATCATAAACTAACGATGGATAATGCCTATACCTCATATGATAATATTGCATTAGTGAACCCAGTTTTAGCGGATTGCTTTGGTAAGTTTAAAGTGGATCGTTCGAAGTTAACTGTTGTTGAAAACCTACACCCTCATGATTTAGTTGTACATAAATCAAGCATGCCTATAATGTTTGATTCTGAAACTAAATCGAATATTTCTAAGGATGAATTAGAGTTAATATTGAATGATAACTCAAAGAAAAAATTCATTAATATAGGACGGTTCTCACCAGAAAAAGGCCACGATAGACTGATATCGGCATTTGAAAGAGCTTGCGCCGAGGATGATAATTTATATCTAATTATTATAGGTGGACCTGGAAGAACTTATAATGAAACTCTAAAATTGGCAAAAAACTCTGAATTTAGTGACCGAATTGTGATTATCCATTCTATTCGGAATCCATTCCCTATTCTTAAGTTGTGTGATCTATTTTTATTATCATCTCATTATGAAGGATTAGGCTTGGTGATGTTGGAGGCGATTTCTTTAGGAGTACCAGTCATTTCTACAGATATTCCTGCCCCGAGAGCTTTTTTAGAAAAAGGTTATGGCACTATTGTAGAAAATAGTACAGATGGTTTGTATCAAGGTATGAATGATTTCCTTGGTGGGAGTGTGTTTTCTGCAGAGGTTGATTGGGATGAATATAACGCTAAAGCTTTAGGGCAATTCTATGGGTTATTAGAGAGTAAGTAAACGATTAATGAAGCCTTATTAGGCTTCATTGATATTAATTCAAGTACAAGTAAATATGATTGAAAAATTTCTGGAGTTAGGATTTTTATAAGTAGACGATAGGCTCTGTATTTAAAAATTTTCAATAATAAATCCATGATCTCACTCATTAAATGAGGTTTGTCATCTTTTATTAATTGTTTCGTAAAATAACTGACACAAAAAACGCCCATTATCGTAAAAAACTTTAATGGGCTTTTTTATGTCACACATTTCAATCATCATCCCAGTGAAGAACGAACAAGATAAGCTTTTACGCTGTATTCGTTCTATTCAATCTGGTGACTCTCACCGAATCTACTTCATTGTTGTCGATGATCAATCTACCGATTCAACTTTATCTATTGCGAATGACGCTCTAGCATCAGGTGATTTTGAAGGTAAGGTGTTATTGAATGATGGCTCTTCTGGGGTAGGGGCTGGCGCTTGTCGAAATATAGGTATATCTCATATCCCAGAAAATACAGATTATGTCTTATTTTTTGACGCGGATGACGTTATGCCTGCAGGTGTATTGTCCCGTTGGGTCGAGTCACTTGAACAAAATCAAAGTGATGTGTCTATTGCTCAGTATGAATACTATGTTTCTGATACAGCCAGTATTGGTATGAATAAAGCCGATGAAAAACTTTGGAACCAATTGGTTAACTCTGAGCAGCCACTATTTAATGAAGCTAACCGTTCAAAGCTTCTTAAAATGATTAATTACCCTTGGAATAAACTACTTCGTTATGATTTTTTGAAGCGAATTAAATTGCGATTTTCAACGACGCCTGTCCATAACGATATTTATGCACACTGGATCATTTTACTTAATGCTCAAGCCCCCTGTTTATTTTCCGAGTCTGTTTGTCATCATTTTGTGATCTCTGGTAATCAGCAAATTACCAACATATTTAATGGGAAACGCTTAGCCATTATTCCCGTGCTGGAAGAAGTTCAAGCTTATTTTTACCAGAATAAAGACCATTCTAAAGTTTTCTATCCTACTTTTTTAGAGTTTAAACGAAGTGTTTTAAGTTGGGCCTATGAGCGTATTCAACCCGAATTGAAACCACAGTTATCTCAGCTTATCCAAGATTCATATCAAGACATCACATCGCAAACCGTATTGGAAGTCAGTTTGCATCATCCTGCTACGGCTCTACAAGCCGGGTTGCTCAAATTAGGAATGGACTATGACACTATCAATCATCGTTACCACATTTAATATTGAAAACTATATCCATCAGTGTCTTGAGTCTATTGCGAACCAAACCTTAAGTGATATTGAAATTATTGTAGTAGATGATGCATCAACGGATGGTACCCGAAAAATTATTGATGAATTTGCTAAAAAAGACGATCGAATAAAAACCATATACTTTGAAAAAAATACTATCGGTGGGGTATCGAGTGCGGCGAACGCTGGGCTTGATATCGCGACCGGTGAGTATATTGGATTTGCTGATGGTGATGATTGGTATGAGCTGGATATGTTCGAGCGTTTGTTTGAGTTGGCGAGTTCAGGTGATGCCGATATCGCGTTTTGTAATTACCTAGAGTTTGATGAAAGCAACAACCAGAAAAAAGTGCCTTCAGATGGAAAAAAATGGCCAGATATCCATTCATTTATGGGGCAAGTTAATGATTCTGACGAATTCAAGCGCAAATTGTTGCGATTAAACCCGGTTCCTTGGCGAAAAATTTATCGACGAACTTGGTTAGAAGACCACAAAGTTCGTTTCCCTGTCGGTGATTATTTTTTTGAAGATAACCCCTTTCATTGGCAGAGTACTATTTTAGCAAGCAAGATTGTATTTGATGACTTTATTGGTTGTTATCACCGTATTAACCGTCCTGGACAATCAATGTCAAGGGCGGACAAAAAGTTACTGGCGATGTATGAGCATCATCAAACTATTTTGAGTATCTTAAATGCGACTGATTCTAGTCGATTTTATGAGCAAAGTTTTGGTTGGTTAGTCGGCAATACATGCTGGATTGCTCGGAAAATGGAGGCTGAGTTTATGCAAGAATTATTTATTGCATTCAAGCAACAGACCTCTTTTTATTCATTGGATTGGGTTACAAGCCTATTGGATACATCAGTGCTGGGACGCTACGGCTCTGATTTAGTGAGAACCGCTCTGGAAAATGATTATGAAGCTTTTTGTGTTGTGGCAAAAGGGAAGAAGCTCAAACTTGATAATAAGCAAAAAAATAATAAATTCCCCCCTCCAAATACCTCAATAAACTCTCTATTCACACAATCTATACATACATATAAAACGGAAGGTTTTAGAGCTTTATTAAAAAAAATAAAAGCGTACTTGGAATACCGATATAACTTGAAAATGCATTCCTTTTTATGGGTATCAAATCGACGTTTATTAAAAGAATTACAGCATGTTAAACGTGAGGCTCATGAACTCAAGCAAGAGGTACAAGTGCTTAAGGTTGCCTTTCTTCTTCAATCTCAAGAAGGTCAATCGAACCAGAATTATACGGCTAAGTTACAGGAAAAAGTCAGCTTAAAGGATGAGGTGTAATATGTATTTATGTGTTGGCGCTGGTTTTTCATGTGCAATTATTGCAAGACAACTTGCCGAACAGGGTTTTAAGGTGGTGGTTATTGATTCTCGGGAGCATGTGGCTGGAAATTGCCATACTCAACGGCATGATAGTACCAATATTTTGGTTCACACATATGGCCCTCATATTTTTCATACCGACGATGAAGAGGTCTGGAGCTATGTAAATCAGTGGGCCGAGTTTAAGCCTTATGTAAACCGTGTGAAAACGACTTCACAGGGTGCTGTGTATTCATTACCTATTAACCTACATACGATTAATCAATACTTTGCTAAAACACTCAACCCTAACGAAGCAAAAGAGTTTATTGAATCTCTAGCGGATACTTCGATTGTTGATCCTCAAACCTTTGAAGAGCAAGCAATGCGCTTTGTTGGTAAAGATTTTTATGAAGCGTTCTTTAAAGGCTACACCAAAAAGCAATGGGGCGTTGAGCCTTCAACACTCCCTGCAAGTATCTTAAAGCGTCTGCCTGTGCGTTTTAATTACGATGACAATTATTTCAATCATAAATATCAAGGTATGCCAGTTAATGGTTATACCGAAATTGTAGAGAAGATTTTAGATCACGATAATATTGAAGTGAAGTTAAGTACGAGCTTTGATAAATCAATGGAACAAGACTTTGAACATGTGTTCTATTCCGGCCCTATTGATACGTATTTTGACTATAGATTTGGTCGTTTAGGTTACCGTACTTTAGATTTCAAACCTGAAATTTACGAAGGGGATTTTCAAGGTACCGCGGTGATGAACTATGGAGATGAATCCGTACCTTATACACGAATTACTGAGCATAAGTACTTTTCTCCTTGGGAAAAGCATGATGACACTGTGATCTATAAAGAATACAGTCGATTGGCTGAAGATAATGATATTCCTTATTACCCAATTCGTTTTGCAGGTGGTGAAGGTGTTGAGCAACTATCCAATTATGTTGAACTTGCGAAACAGCAATCTAAAGTGACTTTTGTTGGTCGGTTAGGGACCTATCGTTATCTTGATATGGATGTGACGATTCGTGAAGCGCTTCATGCTTCAACGTTGATTTTAGCGAACATTAGAACGAGTTCATCTATCCCTTCGTTTTTTGTTGATGTTGTCTAGGTGAATGTCTATGAAACCTTACAAAATTGCATCGATTGTGGTGACTTATAATCGCTGTTACCTTTTGGCAAAAACATTAGCTTCATTGGTAAAACAAAACGTAGATACAATTTATGTCATCGATAATAACAGTAAAGATGAAACGTATAATGTAGTTTCAGCTTGGGCTGACAAGACGAAAGGTCGGGTTCGATATGTGAATACTGGTGCCAATTTAGGTGGGGCGGGTGGTTTTGCTTTAGGTTGTAAATTGGCTTTGGAGTCGGAAGATAAGTTTACCCATGTGTGGTTTTCGGATGATGATGTGACCTTTCATCATGACTGCTTAGAAAAACTGACACCCTATCTAGATAAAAAAACGATATTACAACCGATGCGATACGATATAAAAGGGCAGAATGCTGAACAGTCTTCAACTGATGTTGATTTAAAATCGGTGTGGATACTTAACCATAAACGAAACTCAATTAAAGATACCCACGAAAAGTATAATAAAGAGCCATTTGAAATAGATTTTATGCCCTTCGAGGGCCCGATTGTCCCTATCCCGGTATTGAAGTTTACTGGTTTACCTGATGAACACTATTTTATTTTTAGTGATGATTTAGATTTTGCGTTAAGAGCAAGGAAGTTAGGCTTTAAAATTCGATGCATACCTAAGGCTGGAATGACTCGCTGGGTTGAGAGTGGTAATAGTCACGATGTTGCAAGTTGGAAAACCTATTTTAATTACCGTAACTTCTTTCGAATTCAAAAACTTTATGGTGAAAATAGATTTGTACGTAATCGACCTTATTTTATAGCTTGTTTGGTCGTCGCTTATTGTTGTGCCAGGTTCGAGTTTAAGAAAATTAGAGTGATACTTGATGCATTAGAGGATGCTATGTCATATCGATTTAAGTATCACGAAAAGTATATGCCCAAGTAACTTCAAGCTACGAGTTTCAGTCAGAATAAAACAAGCTTTAGGCAAGGCAAATTGAATATGATCATAGTGTGATTCTATCTCTGTTCAATTTAACGCAGTATAAAGCTTGTTTTAACTTGCCTTTTGGGAGCTTCATCCAACCCTTTCTTTTTTATAAGAGATAGTCAGCGTCAGATTGGTTTGAAAGGTGCTTACATTCCTTCACCAATCTTCCTTGTCTAAAGGTTTGGATGATAGTTCTGAATTTTGCACCTTGAAGTCGCTTGGGTATATGCCTAAATGAAGTCTTTTGATTCTCACTACGGCTGTTTAGGCTTATACCCGGTCGGCGTTTCCAGCAAAATACGTTTAATACATTCCAAATCAAAGTCGTGGCAGCAACTATCAAGTTGTTTGATCACGACCTCCATTTCTTGCCAGCTTAGGCTTTCTTCACTTGCTGTCATGATTTTAGGGTGGCAAGTGCCTGTTACATTCTCCCCAATCAACAATTCTTCATAAAGTTTCTCTCCCGGCCTTAGACCAGTAAAGCGAATTTCTATATCCCCTTCTTTTTTATTGCCTTCTTCAGTGGCTTTTTCTGTCATACCCATAAGGTGGATCATGCGTTTAGCAAGGTCTAGAATCTTTACCGGCTCTCCCATATCTAGCACAAATACTTGGCCGTTATGACCTATTGCGCCAGCTTGTATGACTAATTGTGCTGCTTCTGGAATGAGCATGAAAAAACGTGTGATATCAGGATGAGTGACGGTAACAGGCCCACCTTTCCGAATTTGCTTTTTGAATAGTGGTACTACTGAGCCTGAAGAACCTAATACATTACCAAAACGAACCATAGTAAAGCTGGTACCAGATTGTCTATCAGATAAAGCTTGTAATACGAGTTCTGCTAAGCGTTTGCTGGCTCCCATTACATTGGTTGGGCGCACTGCTTTATCGGTTGAAATTAAGGTGAAGTTTTTCACACCGGTATTGATTGCCGCCTCTGCCACACACCAAGTACCGAAAACATTATTGCGTATGCCTTCGACGATATTATCTTCAACTAAGGGGACATGCTTATAAGCGGCTGCGTGATAAACGGTTTCAACCTTGTAAGCTCTCATTAGTTTTTCTACTCGATTTTGACGTTGTACCGAGCCAAGTGCTGCGACAATTTTTGTCTCGTATTTTAAGTGTTTTTTTGCTTGTTGTAGTTCTTGGTCAATTTTATATAGATTGAATTCATTGAGCTCAAATAACACGATACAGTTTGGGTTTTGCTTGAGTATTTGTCTACAAAGTTCAGAGCCAATAGAGCCACCTGCACCAGTGACCATGATGTTTTTATTGGTGATGTTTTGACTGAGTAACTTTGGTACAGGGTCTACCGGGGTTCTTCCTAATAAATCTGCGATATCTAAGTCTTTAATCTCGCCAGTTTGCGCTCGCCCTGTCGCGATGTCTTCGACAGAGGGTACCGACTGTAATTCTATTGGTAAGTTTGAAAGCCTATCAACCAAGCGTAATCGTTCGCCTTTATTAATATTATTAATTGCTAAGAGTAACTTAACCGGTTGATACAGGGGTTGAAGGCGGTGGAAGTCTGAGCTTGAGTGAATTTTAACACCATGAATAACCTGACCGACTTTAGATGGGTCGTCATCAAACAGGATTGCTGGGTTATATTTTTCACCATGAGCCAGTGAGTAAGCAAGTTCTCGACCAGTTGCGCCGGCGCCATAGATAAAGACATTGGGTTTATTGCGGCGATAAAACTGATGATAATAATTTCGTATAAGAATGCGTGGTGTTCCTAGAGTCATCACAGCAAAACCAGCAAAAATAAAAGGGACACTTCTAGGTAAGAAAGAATGGAATATAAAGCTAGTAATCATAAGAGTGATGCTAGAGGCCATCACAGCAATCAATATATGACTTAAAGCAGCCACCACCATATAACGGACTACCGCACGATACATTCCTAAGTGTAGAAAGATAAAAACAGTGACTAATGTTGTGATTGACCAGCTTAGAATTTCTTCTTGCCCTATTTGAAAGTTACTGTGTCCGAGGCGCACAACAATAGAAAAATAAATAGAAAGTAGAATTGCTGTAATGTCGTATATAACATTGATAATACGCTTTTCACGACGATTAATTTTTAACAAGTTTTTGATGATGTTGAGCATTAAGAAGGCAACTTGTGTAGGTAGAATATGAGGGATGATTGTAAACGGATTTGTGGGAATTTTCTATATGGGATTTTGGGGAGAGATGAGAGGCGAGAAGCGAGAGGCGAAAAACAAAAAGCGAGAGGTGTCGCCCGAGGATGACGGAATAATCGTCATTTCGCACATGACGCATAGGACGTCATTCCAGCCGAGCCTTAGCGAGAGCAGGAATCTACTAGAATCGCGCTGAATAGTTAAGTCCGTAATGCTCTACAACACGTGGTGAGTCGATCCCCGGTTCCTCGTTTGTTTGAGTGAACTGATGTTGTGAATTATATTGTGACTCGGCCCGAGGATGACGGAATAATCGTCATTTCGCACATGACGCATAGGACGTCATTCCAGCCGAGCCTCAGCGAGAGCAGGAATCTACTAGAATCGCGCTGAATAGTTAAGTCCGTAATGGTCTACAACACGTGGTGAGTCGATCCCCGGTTCCTCGTTTGTTTGAGTGAACTGATGTTGTGAATTATATTGTGACTCGGCCCGAGGATGACGAAATAAACGTCATTCCGCACATGAGCCTAAGCGAAGAAGATGCGGAATCTCCTAAAGCGCGTTGAGACTTAATGTATAGACAATGTGAGTAACGTGCTATTGGAGATACTGAATCGCGTTCGTTCCTTACTTGTTCAGCATGATGGCTTACTTGAGTTTCGAGAAGCGAGTACGCTGCGCTCGAGATACGAGAAGCGATCTTGGATAACTCGGCTCTCGAAGTAAAGCGCACTCGAACCTAGGATCTATCTTTTAAATTAAGAGTATTTTAATGAATTTATTAATCACTGGTGCAACAGGTTTTGTGGGAAGTCGCTTAGTAGATGTTGCATTAACGGCAAAGCATCAGGTTTCGGCTGTCATGCGTTCTGACAATGTACAGAATGTTAAGTCTCATTCGAATATACACTGGTGTGTTGGACATCTTTCTCCTGAATTTGATTGGTCAGTACATTTGAAAGGGATTGAATGTGTTATCCACTGTGCTGCACGTGTCCACCAAATGCAAGAAGAGGCTCAGGATATTCAAGCAGTCTATGATGAGGTTAATTTTCACGGCACTTTACATTTAGCAAGACAAGCGGTTGAAGCCGGTGTGAAGCGGTTTCTTTTTTTGAGTTCGATTAAGGTGAATGGAGAACAAACTGAGGCGGGTAGCCCTTTTACGTCTAAAGTCTCATGTCCACCAAGTGATCCTTATGGTCTGAGTAAATATAAAGCAGAAATGGCCTTGATGGAGCTTGCTCAAAAAACAGGGTTAGAAGTTGTTATTATTCGCCCACCTCTAGTCTATGGACCAAAAGTAAAAGCCAATTTTAAATCAATGATGAAATGGGTGAGTAAGTCTGCTCCTTTGCCATTAGGGGCGATTAAAAATCAGCGAAGTTTGGTTTACTTGGATAATTTAGTCGATCTTATTATGGTGTGTAGTCAGCATCCCAATGCAGCGAATCAAACCTTTTTAGTGTCTGATGATTATGATGTTTCGACGACTCAATTATTAAAGCAGATTAAACAATCTTCCAATTCTCATTGCGTATTAATCCCTATTCCAATGGTCTGGTTTAGACTTGCTGCCAGCTTGATAGGTAAGCCGCAAATTGCACAACGTTTATGTGGTTCTCTTCAAGTGGATATCTCTGACACTAAAAAAAAGTTAAACTGGCTACCTCCGGTTTCTTGGCAACAAGGTGTGCTCGAAACGGTTAAATATCATCTCCAATCAAAGTAGTTATTAGGAACGACATTCATGTTGCGGTTATTTGATTTTATTTTTGCTTTTTTCGGTTTGTTGTTTCTTTGGCCTGTGCTTGTGATCATTATGATTATTGGTTACTTCGATACCGGTTCACCATTATTTTTTCAGGTTAGAGTCGGTAGACACCAACAACCTTTTACTTTGATTAAATTTAGGACTATGCCAGTTAATACGCTGTCTGTTGCAACCCATTTGGTTGGTGTTGGCTCGGTGACAAAACTGGGGGCATTTTTACGTAAAACCAAGTTGGATGAATTGCCTCAATTGATTAATGTCGTGAAAGGGGAAATGAGTTTAGTTGGTCCGAGACCTAACTTATTTAATCAAGAAGAGCTTATTGCAGAAAGAAATAAAAGAAATGTTTATAGCGTGCGCCCTGGTATTACCGGGTTAGCTCAGGTCAATGAAATAGATATGTCTGAACCTGAAAAATTGGCCGAGTGGGATCAACAGATGATTCAGAATATGACGGTAAATAATTACTTTTCTTATATTATGCAAACGATATTAGGGAAGGGAGCAGGGGATCGTGTTGTTTAAATGTGAATTTTTTATTTGAAACTAGGGCCAGTTGATCTTGTGTGATTAAATTTTGTTCGAGATAAAAGCGTTTTAGCTTTCTCTTTATATAAATAAGGCAAGACGATTGAAGCCTAGTTATTCTAAGTAAATGAGGCTTAACGAAGGATAAAACGCTTTTAGCCGATCCCTTTGGGCAGCGTTTGTTGGTCATTTCTACTGCGTTATCGGTTTCTCGTGTAGGCTAGCTACACCACGAAGCCTCTGCCTTGTAGAAAAACCCAACAACTCGCTGCAAAAACAATCACTAAAGATCAACAGGCCCTAGCAGCTTAAGGTTGGTTGAGTATACTATCTACATATTAATTGATGAGAATGTATTATGAAAATTGCTATCGCAGGTACCGGCTATGTCGGCCTTTCAAACGCTGTTTTATTGTCACAACACCATGAAGTGGTTGCGGTTGATATCATCCCTGAAAAAGTGGAGATGATTAATCGTCGTCAATCACCAATCGTGGATGCTGAAATAGAACAGTTTCTCGCTGAAAAAGATCTCAATCTTACCGCAACGTTAGATAAACAAGCCGCTTATCAAGATGCAGAATTTGTCGTGATTGCAACGCCAACGGATTACGATCCGCAAACCAACTACTTTAACACTTCATCCGTTGAAGCGGTGATTCGTGATGTCATGGCGATGAATCCAAATGCAGTGATGGTGATTAAATCTACTGTGCCAGTGGGTTATACCGCTAATATTAAGCAAGAAATGCAGTGTGAAAATATTATCTTTTCACCTGAATTCTTACGTGAAGGTCGTGCTCTATTTGATAACTTACATCCATCTCGCATTATTGTCGGTGAGCAGTCTGAACGAGCTAAAGCCTTTGCCAACTTATTAGTTGAAGGTGCGATTAAGCAAGATATTGATGTGCTGTTTACTGATTCGACTGAAGCCGAAGCAGTGAAGCTGTTCTCTAACACTTATCTGGCTCTTCGAGTTGCTTATTTCAATGAATTGGACTCTTACGCTGAAGCCAATGGTTTGGATGCGCGTCAAATCATCGAAGGGGTTGGTTTAGACCCTCGTATTGGCAATCATTACAACAACCCATCATTTGGTTACGGTGGTTATTGTTTACCAAAAGATACCAAGCAGTTGTTGGCTAACTATGATTCTGTACCCAATAATATTATTGGTGCCATTGTTGATGCCAACCGTACTCGTAAAGACTTTGTGGCCGATTCAATTTTAAAACGTGACCCTAAAGTTGTGGGTATCTACCGTTTAATTATGAAAGCCGGTTCAGATAATTTCCGAGCTTCCAGTATCCAAGGCATTATGAAACGTTTGAAAGCCAAAGGTATTGAAGTTGTCGTTTATGAACCTGTCTTAAAAGAAGATGATTTCTTTCACTCTCGCGTTGTTCGTGACTTTGATGAGTTTAAGCAAATCTCGGATGTGATTGTTTCAAACCGTATGGTAGAAGAGCTTGCTGATGTTGAGGGTAAGGTTTATACCAGAGATTTGTTTGGTTCAGACTAAAAGCGAAAAAGATTGTTGCGTGTTTCGAGTTGCGTGTAGCGTGTAGCGTGGAAAAGCTAAGAGCAGAGCCGAGAGTCAATCCCGTCATTCCAAAAGTGAGGGACGAACTGTTTGGAATCTACTGAAAGCGCGCTGAATCAATTGGATTTACAACGAATGGTGAGTAGATCCCTGATGTCGCCTAGGCTCCTCAGGGATGACAGTTTTTCGTGATTTATTGATGACGGTTTTTTTGTGACTTATTAAAGTGAAGAAACTTGTCATCCCGGAAACGAGGGACGAGTTATCCGGGATCTACTTAAAGCGCGCTGAATCAATTGAATTTACAACGAGTGGTGAGTAGATCCCTGATGTCGCCTAGGCTCCTCAGGGATGACAGTTTTTCGTGATTTATTGATGACGGTTTTTTTGTGACTTATTAAAGTGAAGAAACTTGTCATCCCGGAAACGAGGG
>NZ_JBHGNY010000006.1:0-170157 GCF_053544035.1 Vibrio sp. E150_018
ATTTGCTTGGCGACCATAGCGCTTTGGACCCACCTGATTCCATGCCGAACTCAGAAGTGAAACGAAGTAGCGCCGATGGTAGTGTGGGGTTTCCCCATGTGAGAGTAGGACATCGCCAGGCATGATTTTGAAAGAGCCCGTGTTAAACGGGCTTTTTTATGTTCGAAGCAAAATTATTGCTGAGAATATATGCTGATATAGCTCAGCCCGGTAGAGCGCACCCTTGGTAAGGGTGAGGTCCCCAGTTCGAGTCTGGGTATCAGCACCACTATTTAGCATTGCAACGGCCTTATCAAATTAGCCGTAACAGTTTTGCTTAGCGACAATAGCACTTTGGACCCACCTGATTCCATGCCGAACTCAGAAGTGAAACGAAGTAGCGCCGATGGTAGTGTGGGGTTTCCCCATGTGAGAGTAGGACATTGCTAGGCTTATATTTTAAGGCCTCCCTGAATTGGGAGGCCTTTTTCGTTTATGCCTTTATAAATTTATTTTGTGATACTTGCCATAATGCCTTTATCAGTGGGTTTTGTAGCTGAGATCGTTGACAACAAATTCCTAATTTAAAAGGTTTAATCGGTGCGACCTTTAAACGTTGAATTTTATCTTTCACTGGGCTGTTATTGATGACCACATCAGGAGCTATACCTACCCCTAAACCAAGTGCAACCATACTAACAACACCTTCATGACCGGATGTTTGAGCATAAATATTAGGCTTAAACTTCATATCTCTAAACCAAGTATTACTTCTATCTCGAGCAGTTCCGGCTTCTGGAATGATAAACGGAATTTGAGTCCAATCAGGTTGTTCTTTTTGTAGTTCAGCAGTGAAGCTGCTGTGAGCATTTGGAGCAATGACAGATAAGGGGATTTCACCGATTGTTTCAAACTCTAAACGTGCAGGTAGCTGTGTCGGCAAAGCGCTAATTACAATGTCGGCCTCATCGCGTAATAACTTATCAATCGCTTGTGCGGGATCTCCGGTTGAAAGTTTCAATTCGATTTTAGGGTAGGCCAGTCTGAAGTCGGTTAAAATCTCGGGTAAATGGCTAAAGCTTGCAGTTACTGAGCAAAATAATCGAATTTCTCCGGCTAACTGCTGTTCATTTCCTTGTTGGCTGCTGCAAAATTGGGTCCACTCTTGAGTGATATGAGTGGCCACTGGAAGGAGCTTTTTTCCTGCTTCCGTTAGCTCAACACTTCGGTTATCTCTAACCAGTAGCGATTGTCCTACTTCTTCTTCTAACTTTTGAATCTGTCTACTTAAAGCGGATGGACTTATATGCATCGCAGATGCCGTCTTACTGAAGTTTTGACTACTGCATAGATGGACAAATAAGTGAAGACTACGAATATTCATTGTGATCCTATTAACGTTATTGCACTTTTCGCAATGATTACTTGTGAATATATCACTTTGGGCAATTGAATTCGTGTTTTAATATCAATTCATCGAGTAAGGACATCTTTAGAGTAATACTTACTCAACGCTATTATGGATTAATTAAAGACAGGATTTTTAGATTATGGCTAACTATTTCAATACCTTGAATCTACGTGAACAATTAGACCAATTAGGTCGTTGTCGTTTTATGGATCGCGAAGAGTTTTCACAAGAAGCTGATTACCTAAAAGGTAAAAAAGTCGTAATCGTGGGTTGTGGTGCTCAAGGTCTTAACCAAGGCTTAAATATGCGTGATTCAGGCTTAAATGTTGCGTATGCACTTCGCCAAGCAGCAATCGATGAGCAACGTCAATCGTTTAAAAATGCTAAAGATAATGGTTTTGAAGTTGCAAGCTATGAAGAATTGATTCCTGAGGCAGATCTAGTAGTAAACCTGACCCCAGATAAGCAGCATACAAACGTGGTTGAAACAGTGATGCCATTAATGAAACAAGGTGCAGCGCTTGGTTACTCTCATGGTTTCAATATCGTTGAAGAAGGCATGCAGATTCGTAAAGATCTTACGGTAGTGATGGTTGCGCCTAAATGCCCTGGTACAGAAGTTCGTGAAGAATATAAACGTGGTTTTGGTGTTCCAACTCTGATTGCTGTGCATCCTGAAAATGACCCACAAGGTGAAGGTTTAGAAATTGCTAAAGCGTGGGCTGCGGCAACAGGTGGTCACCGTGCAGGTGTACTAGAATCTTCATTTGTAGCAGAAGTAAAATCTGATTTAATGGGTGAGCAAACTATTCTTTGTGGCATGCTTCAGGCTGGCTCAATTGTTTGTTATGAGAAGATGATTGCTGATGGTATTGATCCTGGCTATGCCGGTAAGTTATTGCAATTTGGATGGGAAACGATCACTGAAGCATTAAAATTTGGTGGCGTGACTCACATGATGGATCGTCTATCAAACCCTGCTAAAGTAAAAGCATTTGAGCTATCAGAAGAGCTTAAAGATCTTATGCGTCCACTGTATAACAAGCACATGGATGATATTATCTGCGGTGAATTCTCACGTACTATGATGGAAGACTGGGCGAACGATGACAAGAACCTACTAGGTTGGCGTGAAGAAACGGGTCAAACTGCGTTTGAGAATTACCCTGAATCAAATGTCGAAATCTCAGAGCAAGAATACTTTGATAATGGCATTCTAATGATTGCAATGGTTCGTGCAGGTGTTGAACTAGCATTTGAAGCGATGACAGCATCAGGTATCATTGATGAATCCGCTTACTACGAGTCATTACACGAATTGCCACTGATTGCTAATACGGTTGCCCGTAAGCGTCTATATGAAATGAATGTGGTTATCTCAGATACGGCTGAATACGGTAACTATTTATTCGCGAATGTTGCTACGCCACTATTGCGTGAAAAATTTATGCCGAAAGTAAGTACCGATGTAATCGGTAAAGGCTTAAAAGAAGAAAGCAATCAAGTTGATAACGGTCGGTTAATTGAGATTAACGATGCGCTACGTAACCATCCAGTTGAGTGGATTGGTCAAGAGTTACGTGGGTATATGAAGGATATGAAACGTATTGCCGTTGGAGGCTAAATTACTTGTTATATCTCAGCCTTTCGGTGTCGTTGGTGCTCATTGACTATCGTCAATTCCGCGCCAATTCCTAGAAAGTCAGAGATATTCCAGCGTAATTCTGTACTAGATAAAACAAAAAGGCTTGCCTATTAAATGGCAAGCCTTTTGTGTTGTGGGACGGTTAACTTATTCTTTTTCGCTTAACTTACTTTCTAAGTCAGCGAGTTTTGCTTCAATGTCATTCAGTTTTTGACGAGTACGCAGTAGAACTTGGGTTTGTACATCAAATTCTTCACGTGAAACCACATCTAACTTATTGAGTTGTCCTTGGATCACTTGGCGAACTTTTTGATCAACGTCGGAACCAAGGTCTTTTACTGGCTGAGGCATTGATTCGTGAATTTGTTTGGCAATTTGCTCAATTTTCTTAGCATCAAACATCTGGTTAGCTCCTAAATAGTATTGCGTTATTTTATGCAAATCTGTTCAAAATGTCTCGGCTTGTTATCGTGAAATAAAACAAAGGCTACCAATTTGGCTGGTAGCCTTTGTATTTAACTTATCCAATATGAAGAGTTAGTGTTTAGGCTCTTCGATGGCTGGAATACTTTCATCGAACTCTGGTAGTGGTTTATGTTCACTTGCTAAGTAGCTGTAAATGACTGGCAATACAAACAAGGTAAACAAAGTACCAATGGCAAGGCCCGCCACGATAACAATACCAATACTAAAGCGCTGAGCCGCACCTGCACCGCTGGCATAAAGTAGAGGTATTAGACCTGCAATCATCGCTGCTGTCGTCATTAAGATTGGACGTAGACGAATTTTTGCAGACTCCATTACCGCTTCTATTTTTGATTTACCGTGATGTAACTGTTCTTCTTTAGCTACCTCACAAATCAAAATACCGTGTTTGGTGATAAGGCCAACTAGTGTGATCAACCCTACCTGAGAGTAGATATTCATGGTTGCTGCACCCCAAGCAAGGGCAATCAATGCACCACAAATCGCTAGTGGTACCGATACCATGATGACTAATGGATCTCGGATAGACTCAAATTGAATTGCAAGTACTAAGAAGATAATCGCTAGCGCTAGACCAAATGTGGTATACAGTGCACTACCTTCGGTCACGTATTGCCTTGCTTCACCTAAATACTCATGGTTATAGCCTAGAGGTAGCTTAGTTTCAGCAATGTTTTCGAACCAATCAACCGCTTGACCCATAGAAGCCGTTGGTGATGGAACTGCACTTATATTAGCTGAGTTCAGCTGGTTTAAGTGAGGCAGAGACAGTGGTTGAGCGATAACATCAATATGAACTAAACCGCTAAGTGGTACAGAGTGTCCATTAGATGCGCGCACATAATAACCATTCATCGACTCAGGATTAAGGCGGAATTTGCGCTCTACTTGAGGAATAACCTCATAAGATCGGCCATTGAGATCGATACGGTTAACATAACCGTCAGACATCATAGTACCAATGGTCACTGCGATATCTTGCATAGTCACGCCGTAAGCACCGGCTTTATCCTTATCAATATTGATTTTCATGGTTGCTGAATCAAAATTGAGATCCAATGTTGAATAAACAAACAATGGGCTTTTCCCTACTTCGACCAAAATGTCACTGGCAATTTGGAATAAGCTTTCAAAGCTGTTCGGTGTAGTGATCACAAACTGCATTGGCAAGCCTGAACCTGCACCTGGTAACTCTGGCATCTGGAAAGCCGACACAGCCATGCCTGGGATATCTTTCATCAGCTTACCCACACGTTCAGTGACTTCCGATTGGCTGGCTTCACGCTGGCTCCACGGTTTCATCGACGCAATACCAAAAGCTTGATTAGATGCCGGAACACCAGTGAATGCTTGAGCATATTGAATTTCTGGTTGATCAACCAGTACATCGTTCACTTCATTCATGGTGTTTTGTAGGTAGTCTAAGTTAGCATTGGATGGACCTGTACCCATCAATACCACCACCCCTTTATCTTCCGATGGTGCTAATTCACTAGGAATAAACTTAAACAATAGTGGTAAGCTCGCCATAACAATGACCGCAAATGCGATCAGTACTGGACGATGTTGCATTACTGCACGCAACATACGTTCATAGCGATTAGTCATACGATCCAATACTCTGTGTACTAAGATTTCAAATCGATTAGGTTCTGAGTGGGCTTTCAACATCTTAGAACACATTACTGGTGAGAGTGTTAAGGCGATAATCCCCGACACAAATACCGCACCTGCAAGCGTTAAAGCAAATTCCTTAAATAATGAACCTGTAATACCACCCATTAAAGCAATCGGAGCATATACCGCACCTAGTGTTAATGTCATCGCGATAACCGGAACCGCTATCTCACGGGTACCAATAATCGCTGCCCTAAATGGAGGTTCACCGAGTTTTATATGCCGATCCACGTTTTCTAATACTACGATAGCATCATCAACAACCAGTCCTATCGCAAGTACCATTGCCAGCAGGGTCATCAAGTTCCATGAGAATCCCATCGTCTGCATAACGACTGCCACACCAACCAAAGATAATGGAATGGTGATGATTGGAATGATAACCGCGCGAAGTGAGCCTAAGAATAGAGTGATCACTACCAATACGATTAATGCGGCTTCCAATATAGTATGAATAACTTCATTGATTGATTCATTGATAGCAACCGTTGAATCATAAAGGATTCGCATTTCAATATTGCTAGGCAGGTTTTTTTCCAAGTCAGGCAATAGTTCTAAAACATCATGTGCGATATTGATTGGGTTGGCAGTTGGTGAAGCGTCAATCGCCGCCACTACTGCTTCATTACCATTTGAAGTCGCACGATAAGTATCATGGCTTTTGGCTAATGAAACCTTGGCAATATCACTTAGTCTAATTACTTCTCCTTTATCAGACTTAACCACTAAACGTTCAAGTTCAGCCGTATCTTTTACTTGAGTATTGGCACTACCATTATAAATAACAAATTCACCAGTAGATTGGCCCGTTGCTGATTGGTAGTTGTTAGCATTTAAAATGCTCATGACTTCAGTCGCGGTTAAATCAAACGCTGCCATTTTGGCTGGGTCTAACCAAATGCGTAGAGCATATTGTTGACCACCGTATAAGTTAACTTTAGATACACCATTAACGGTAAACAACTGTGGGTTAATTACCCGTTCTAGGTAATCAGTAATTTGGCTAGAGACCAACTCGTCAGAAGTAAAGCCAATATAAAGTACCGAGGTTGTTGAACCTGTCGACATAGTTACAGTTGGATCTTCCGCTTCTTTCGGTAGCTGTGAACGAACCGAGTTAGTTTGTGCCAAGATATCGGCTAATGCGCCATTAGGATCGGTATTAAGTTTCATCGTTACCGTAATGGTCGATAAACCTAACACTGAGCTGGAGGTCATGTAGTCGATATTATCGGCTTGAGCGATCGCTTGCTCCAAAGGCTGAGTAATAAAGCCTTGGATTAAGTTAGCATCTGCACCGTAGTAACTGGTTGTTACCGTTACAACGGTGTTGGTCATTTCGGGGTATTCGCGAACAGACATTTTGAAGATGGCTTGAAAACCAAGCAATGCAATCAAAAGACTGATCGATACCGCCAAAACTGGACGTTTTATAAAAACATCAGTAAAGCGCATAGTGCCTCCAGTTACAGCATTGGGGTTTGGGCTGGTGGAGTGGTTGCATCACTCTCCACAACTTTAACTTTTGAATTGTTACTCAAGCGAACTTGTCCCGAGGTGACAATAGTTTGACCAGGTTCTAGTCCATCTAAAATATGAGCAACACTGCCCGCACGTTCACCGACTTTTACTACTGTTTGGATAACACGTTGTACGCCGTCTTTTTCTTCAAGCACATAAATACTGTCACCATAAAGGGTATAGGTGATCGCCGTTTGAGGTGCGATAATTTGATCATGAATGGTTGGTAGTACAATGCTGGCTCTCGCAAACATACCACTGCGGAGCTTTCCATCACTGTTTGGTATTTGAGCCTGTACTTGAATCAAACCGCTTTGTGCATTTACTGCCGGGGCAATAGCACTAATTGAACCTTTAAAGATTTTATCAGCATAAGAATCAACATTAATATTCACTTGTTGGCCAACATAAATCTTACTAATGTCGGTTTGTGGCACAGTGAAACGCAGACGCATCACGCTCATATCTTCTAAACGCACAACTTCTGCACCAGTTTCTAAAAACTGGCCATTAAATACATTACGTAAGCCAACTGTGCCATCAAAAGGTGCGGTAACGGTACGACGGTCAATTGATGCTTTTAAGCTTTCTATATCGGCTGATAGCGATAAGTAATCTGCTTCAGCATTATCAAACGCTTCTTTAGATACTGAGCCTTTAGAATACAGATCTTTATAGCGTACGTATTTTGCTTGTGCAGCGGGTAGCTTTGATTGAGAGCTTTTTAGTTGTGCTTTTTCTACTTTTGAATCAACCTCAACTAATACATCATTCTTTTTAACATCAATACCAGAATCAAAATGAATCTTATCAATTTGACCGCTAGCTTGAGCGGTAAGGGTGACACCTTGATTTGGTTCGACAAAACCAATCGCATCTATGGTTGGGGTCCAATCTTCTGGGCTGACTTTGACTACTGTTACCGGGAATTCCGGCTCTGGCATGTTTGCCATGTATTCGGCAATTTTTTTCTGCTTAAACATATTAAAGCCAATCACACTACCGAACAGTAGTATTGCGATGATCAGCATAACGAAAGTCCACTTTTTCATTTCGTCAGAACTCCAAAATTAATGTTGAATAACCGCATCCCAACTCGCTTCAATAGCGGAATCAAGGGCGGTATCAGTGATAATATAACAACCAAGTACGTGTTTTCTGGCTATTGATAAACAAACATCTAAACTTAAACTAGCAAGTAAATGATTATCTAATGGTTTAAATACACCGAGAGCTTTCCCTTCATTAAACATAGTTTCAATTTTATAGAATAGCTTACGT
The DNA here is from genome assembly GCF_053544035.1 of Vibrio sp. E150_018. Classification (NCBI taxonomy): domain Bacteria; kingdom Pseudomonadati; phylum Pseudomonadota; class Gammaproteobacteria; order Vibrionales; family Vibrionaceae; genus Vibrio; species Vibrio sp. E150_018. Next base: position 8,001 of record NZ_JBHGNY010000006.1, read on the forward strand.
TCTATTTCTGAACCACAACTTGGCCTCGTTGGCAAAGACTCATATTGGATTCGGTTGAGAATGATATCGACTTCATTTTGAGTCGTAGTAACATGAGCAACGTTTCTCCAGATTAACATGAATCTTTCTTTGAGAGGCATGTGTTCTTCAACACCTTGCTGTACCATATCAGCCACACGCTGAAGGACATGCATGCGTACCGCTTCAACCAAGTCATTTTTATCTTGGAAATAACGGTAGATGGTTCCAGCAGCAACACCGGCTTCTTGAGCCAGTTTGTTCATAGATAACCCTTGAAAGCCATTTTTAGCAATCATATGTTCAGCGCTATTCAATATGAGTTGTCGTTTATCTAACAGCGAATTGCCTTTAGAATTAACCATAGAAAAGACCAGATAATGAATGAACGTTCATTCATTATATTCAGGATTTATTGATTAGTCAGTAAAAATAAAATATTCGTATTAATTTGTTACACCTTAATTAGAGTAGCAGATGTAGAGAAAAATATTGAGCTCAGTATGAAGTTAAACCCCCGACAAGATGACGCTGTAAAATATGTGTCCGGCCCATGCTTGGTGCTCGCTGGTGCTGGATCGGGCAAAACTCGCGTGATCACTAATAAAATAGCCTACCTTGTACAGCAATGTGGCTATCAACCAAGGCATATTGCAGCGGTCACTTTTACTAATAAAGCCGCGCGAGAAATGAAAGAGCGAGTCGGCCAAACCTTAGGCAAGAAAGAAGCTAGAGGCTTGATGGTGTCAACCTTCCATACGCTCGGACTCAATATCATTCGTCGTGAATATAAATCATTAGGATTAAAAGCCGGCTTCTCATTATTTGATGATCAAGACCAGCTAGCCTTGTTGAAAGACTTAACCGAAGAGCAACTCGATGGCGATAAAGATTTATTGCGTCAGTTATTAAGCAGCATTTCCAATTGGAAGAATGACATGCTAACTGCCGCTCAGGTCAAAGCGCAAGCCGATTCAGAACAAGAGCAATTATTTGCCTTTTGTTTTGAAAAATACTTGAATCAAATGAAAGCTTATAATGCACTTGATTTTGATGACCTGATTGCCATGCCGGTATTGCTACTGAAAACTAATAGTGAGGTGCGTGAGCGCTGGCAATCTAAAATCCGCTACTTGCTGGTGGATGAGTATCAAGATACCAACACCAGTCAGTATGAATTAGTACGTTTAATTGTCGGTGAAAGAGCCCGCTTAACTGTGGTGGGGGATGATGATCAATCCATCTACTCTTGGCGTGGTGCTCGTCCACAAAATTTAGTGTTACTTAATAAAGATTTCCCGCAACTAAAAGTAATTAAGCTGGAGCAAAACTATCGTTCAACTAGTCGAATTTTACGTTGTGCCAATATTTTGATCGCTAATAATCCGCATGTATTTGAAAAAACGCTTTTCTCTGAAATTCCCGACGGTGAAAAACTAAAGTTGCTTACCGCCAAGAATGAAGAGCATGAAGCCGAACGAGTCACTGGTGAAATCATTGCTCATCGCTTCTTAAACCGCACTCAATATAAAGACTATGCGATTTTGTACCGTGGTAATCACCAATCTCGCTTGATTGAAAAATCGCTCATGCAAAACCGAGTACCATATAAAATATCCGGTGGTACTTCATTTTTTGCTCGCGCTGAAATTAAAGACATGATGGCTTACTTACGGGTTTTGGTTAATCCAGATGATGACAATGCCTTCTTAAGAATTGTGAATACACCTAAGCGTGAAATTGGCCCGGTGACACTCGAAAAACTGGGTAGCTATGCCAATATGCGTGGTAAAAGTTTATTTGAGGCCAGTTTTGAGTTGGGACTTGAGCAACATTTATCTGGCAGAGGCTTAGAATCATTGCGACGCTTTACCGCTTGGGTTGTTGAAATTGCGGATAATGCGGAGAGAGGCAATACAGTTGAGGCAGTACGTTCATTGGTGCGAGACATCAATTATGAAGATTGGTTATACGAGACTTCATCGAGCCCTAAAGCAGCAGAAATGCGAATGAAGAATGTCTCTGATCTTTATACGTGGATTACTGCAGATTTAGAGGGTGATAACTACGATCAAGAGGTAAAGACTCTAAAAGAAGTGGTTCAACGCCTAACTCTACGTGACATGATGGAACGTGGGGAAGGTGATGATGATGCCGACCAGGTCCAATTGATGACATTGCATGCCTCTAAAGGTTTAGAGTTCCCTTATGTCTATTTGATGGGAGCGGAAGAGGGCATCTTGCCTCATCAAACCAGCATTGATGAAGAAAATGTCGATGAAGAGCGTCGCTTAATGTATGTCGGTATTACTCGTGCGCAGAAAGAGCTGACCTTTACGATGTGTCGTGAGCGTCGCCAATACGGTGAGCTAATTAAACCAACGCAAAGTCGTTTCTTAGATGAATTACCTTTTGATGATGTTGAGTGGGAATTACAGAAAAAACCACAAAGTGCGGAAGAACGTATGGAGAAAGGCCAAGCCCATATTGCGAATTTGCGAGCTATGTTTAAAAAGTAGTAAGTAACTAAGATTTTTATAGATGAAATAAATAACAAAGCCTCATATTAGGGAGTATGAGGCTTTGTTTATGTGCCACAGTATTTATAAGCCAGCAATCATGTGTTCGATAGCAGCTTTGATTTCATCATCAGAACAATCCATACAAGTCCCTTTCGGTGGCATTGCATTAAAGCCTTCGGTGGCATGTTTAATCAGTGTTTCTTCACCTTGAGCAATACGCGCTCCCCAATCTCCTGCATCACCTTTTTTTGGTGCACCACTGACGCCAGTACCGTGGCAAGCAATACAGAAAGTACCGTACACTGTTGCGCCATCACGAGGGCCGGATGCTTCAGCGTCAACTGGTTCACTACCAGCAAGGTAGACATCCCCAACAGGTTTAATGCGATCAGCAATCGCAGCTCGTTCGCGGTCACTGATTCCAGAAGCAAAGGCGAAAGAAGAAAAGGTAAGTGTCGCGGTAAGTATCATTAAGGTTTGGCGAATCATATCCATAAACTCACTATATTCTTAGGCCGATAAAAAGGACCTAGATAAAAACAAAGCTTCATTGCTCTTCGAAGGAGCAGTATATCGTTATAAAATTGTAAATAAGTCGTGATTGTATCCTTTTAATAACGTGGTATAAACTATAAGATTGCAGTGACATGGTGTGTGTCACATCCTAAATAGGTTTATTTATTGCTTAATTGTTGAAAAACGCACCAAACAGTAAAAAAAGTTCAAAAAACACTAGACGACCTAGTGTGATATACGTATTATTCCACTCCGCCGATAGGGCATGCGCCCGTAGCTCAGCTGGATAGAGCGTTGCCCTCCGGAGGCAAAGGTCGAAGGTTCGAATCCTTTCGGGCGTGCCATTCGGAAAGCAGGAATATCGGTAAAAACATTGGTGGCTATAGCTCAGTTGGTAGAGTCCCGGATTGTGATTCCGGTTGTCGCGAGTTCAAGCCTCGTTAGCCACCCCATATTTTAGGTACGAGTTTATATCCCTAGTTACTAGGAAGATTAAAGCTGGCACCTCTAGGAACTAGAAAACTAGGGACTAGAAACTTATATCGGTGAATAGCGCAACTTAATAGCGCATCTCCGGCTTTTAGGAATAGCGGGATCAGAGGGTGACCCTCATACGTTGAACTAAAGGCAAATAAAAAATATCGGTGAATAGCGCAGCTTGGTAGCGCATCTGGTTTGGGACCAGAGGGTCGGGGGTTCGAATCCCTCTTCACCGACCATTTTAAATAAACTTTTGTGATAGGCAAAAGTTTCGGTGTAAGAAACCTGACAAATTGTGGGTTCGCCTGATGTTAGAATTTTGGCTCTTCACCGATCATATTTTAAAGCCTCACTCAGGTGAGGCTTTAACTTTGGTGGCTATAGCTCAGTTGGTAGAGTCCCGGATTGTGATTCCGGTTGTCGCGAGTTCAAGCCTCGTTAGCCACCCCATATTTTAGGTACGAGTTTATATCCCTAGTTACTAGGAAGATTAAAACTGGCACCTCTAGGAACTAGAAGACTAGGGATTAGGAACTTACATCGGTGAATAGCGCAGCTTGGTAGCGCATCTCCGGCTTTTAGGAATAGCGGGACCAGAGGGTGACCCTTGGTAGGTTGAACTAAAGGCAAATAAAAAATATCGGTGAATAGCGCAGCTTGGTAGCGCATCTGGTTTGGGACCAGAGGGTCGGGGGTTCGAATCCCTCTTCACCGACCACATTAAAAAACCGCATCAGAAATGATGCGGTTTTTTGTATCTAGGCCCGACGGGGCGGGGTTCGTCTGATATTAGAATCTGGCTCTTCACCGACCACATTAAAAAACTGAATCAGAAATGATGCGGTTTTTTTGTGTTTCAATCGTGCCAGATCGAAAGGTGGTTTTGATATTAGGCTCTTGGCTCTTCAGTGACTACTTTTAAGAAGTCATATCTAAAAAAGGGCTTCTGGGTATTAAAATATTGCAGCCTCTAAAGCTGACTGATTATTAGCTTTAACTTTATATTTATGTATTTCTTTTGTTTTAATTATAGCTTCTCTTAATATTATTTGCTTATTTATGCATTGGTTGCATGACAATCTGCTGTGATCTACTGCATGCTTTTTAAGCTAAATCTGTTGTATTGTTTATTTTGTCAGCAATATTATCTATCCTTTGTTGAAATTTTGTTAATAAATGTGCTTTGTACGGCTTTTTTTAGCGTTTAATATGCTGTTTTATTGCATTTTCATTAATTGTTTGCCAAATTGGAAAACACAATTTGTCTTCCCTCCTTTTGGGGATGAGGATTACAACGAATGGATTCGTTTTTTTACAGACAAGGCAGAAAGCTGTCAAAGCAGTAGAGGTCTGGTAATGCCACTTTTAGAAGTTAAAGATTTGCGGATCGAGTATCCGTCGCGTCACGGTGTTCACGCCGCAGTAAAATCCCTTTCTTTCAGCATTGAGCGCGGTGAGATCGTCGGTGTCGTTGGTGAGTCTGGTGCAGGCAAATCGACCGTTGGTAATGCGGTGATTGATCTGTTAAGCCCTCCTGGCCGTATCGCTGGTGGCGATGTTTTCTTGGATGGCGAGAAAATTTCAGGTTTAACGCCTGAACAAATGCGTTCAGTACGTGGCTCCAAAATTGGGTTTATTTTCCAAGATCCAATGACATCATTGAACCCATTATTTACGGTTGAACATCAACTTACTGAAACCATTCATGCCAATATGAAGGTATCGGAAAAAGAAGCTTACGAACGTGCATTAAACTTAATGAACCAAGTAGGCATTCCTCAACCTGAAAATCGTCTAAAACAATATCCTCACCAATTTTCTGGTGGCATGCGTCAACGTGTGGTGATTGCCATCGCATTAGCTGGTGAGCCTGAATTAATTATTGCTGATGAGCCAACCACCGCACTTGATGTATCGATTCAAGATCAAATTCTTAGCCTTATTCGTGATTTATGTATCAAGAATAATGTCGGTTGTATGTTGGTGACCCATGATATGGGTGTAGTTTCTAACGTTACCGATAAAGTCGCCGTAATGTATCGTGGTGACCTTGTTGAGTTTGGTCCGACTGCCAAGGTACTTGGCACTCCTGAGCACACCTACACTCGCAGCTTAATTTCAGCCGTTCCTCGTTCGGATAAAAAATTCGATCGTTTTCCATTAGTGAGCTATATCGAAGAGGCACATGAACTTGAACCACTCGATATTAAAAGTCACTGGTTAGGGCAAAGCCAAGATCAGCGTGATTACAGAGGGCCATTGCTGAGTGTTGAAAATGTTAGCTTACGTTTTACCACCAAAGACTCGTTGTTCGAATCACGTAGAGAATATGTGCAAGCCTCTAATAATGTCAGTTTTGATGTTCATGAAGGGGAAACCTTTGGTTTGGTTGGGGAGTCTGGTTCGGGTAAATCAACGATTGCTCGTGTCATTGCCGGGCTATACGCACCAAATGAAGGCAAAGTGACTTTTGAAGGGATTGATTTAACAGCCATTAAATCAGAGCGTGAACGTCGACCCTTCCGTCGTCAGATGCAGATGGTGTTCCAAAATCCTTATACATCAATGAACCCTCGTATGAAAATCTTCGACATCATTGCTGAGCCGATTCGTTTCCACAAATTAACCCGTGATGAAAACGAAACGCGCAAGATCGTGCATGATCTGTTAGATCACGTTGGCTTGGGGCGTATGGCGGGTGTGAAATACCCACATGAATTCTCTGGTGGTCAGCGTCAACGTATTTCGATTGCTCGTGCTTTAGCGACCCGTCCACGTTTATTGATTTGTGATGAACCAACCTCTGCACTAGATGTGTCAGTTCAGGCACAGATCTTGAATCTATTAAAAGACTTACAAGATGAGCTGAACTTAACCATGTTATTTATCAGTCATGATTTGCCAGTTATTCGTCAAATGTGCGATCGCATTGGTGTGATGAAAATGGGGCAATTATTGGAAGTGTCTCCAACAGAGCAACTGTTTACTGATCCGCAACACGAATACAGTAAACAATTGATTTCTTTAATGCCGGAATTTACTGGCCTTAGAGAAGATATGCAAATCGCTTAACGGCGTATCGTATGGGCCGCGAGAGGACCACAGATGTATAAACACAACACACTCTAAATAAAAACAAGGGATGTCCTCCCGCATGAAGGAGTTATGCAAATGAAAATGATGAAGAGCAAATTAGCCGTAGCATTAATGGCTGCGGGTTTGAGCTTTAATACAATGGCTGCTGATATTACCGTGGCTTATGATGCTGACCCAGTATCAATGGATCCGCATGAGCAATTATCAGGTGGTACTTTACAGCTGTCTCATATGGTGTTTGACCCGCTCGTTCGCTATAACCAAAAGTTTGAATTTGAAGCTCGTTTGGCTGAAAAGTGGGAGCGAATTGATGATAAAACCATGCGTTTTCATTTGCGTAAAGGTGTGAAATTCCATTCAGGCAATACAATGACGGCCGATGATGTAGTGTGGACTTTTAACCGTTTACAACACTCACAAGATTTTAAAGCTATTTTTGAACCGTTTGAAAAAGCAGTAAAAGTTGATGATTACACCGTCGATCTTGTGACTAAAGATGCTTTCCCTCTAGTGCTTCAATCTGCTACTTACATCTTCCCTATGGATAGCAAGTTTTATACTGGTAAAGATGAAAATGGCAACGATAAATCTGCAATTGTGAAGCATGGCAACTCTTATGCATCAACTCATATTTCTGGTACCGGTCCTTTCATTGTGACTGATCGTGAACAAGGCGTAAAAGTCGATTTTGAACGTTTTGCTGATTACTGGGATAAAGACTCAAAAGGTAATGTTGATCACCTGACACTTAAACCAATCAAAGAAAATGCAACACGTGTTGCCGCTTTGCTTTCTGGTGGTGTAGATATGATTGCTCCGGTTGCGCCAAATGATCATGACCGAGTGAAAGGTGCCGATGGTATTGATTTGGTGACGCTTCCTGGCACACGTATTATTTCTTTCCAAATGAACCAAGAAAGCAACCCAGCGTTAAAAGATAAGCGTGTCCGTCAGGCGATTGTTTATGCCATTAATAATGAAGGGATTGCTAAGCGAATCATGAAAGGTTTCGCAACGGCTGCTGGTCAGCAGAGTCCAGAAGGTTATGCTGGTTATGACGCGGACCTAAAGCCTCGTTATGATTTGAAAAAAGCGAAAGAGCTAATGAAAGAAGCGGGCTACGAAGATGGCTTTAGCTTAACCATGATTGCGCCAAATAACCGATATGTCAATGATGCAAAAATAGCTCAAGCAGCGGCAGCCATGTTGTCGAAAATTGGTATCAAGGTTGATTTGAAAACCATGCCTAAAGCGCAATACTGGCCTGAGTTTGATAAGTGTGCAGCGGATATGTTGATGATTGGTTGGCATGCGGATACAGAAGATTCTGCCAACCTAACCGAGTTCTTAACCATGACTCGTGATGAGAAAACAGGTAAAGGTCAATATAACTGTGGTCACTACTCAAACCCAGAAGTTGATAAGCTGATTAATGAAGCCAATACTGAAACTGACCCAGCGAAGCGTAGTGCTGAACTGCAAAAAGTTGAACGTATTCTTTATGATGACGCCGCTTTTGTACCACTACATTGGCAAAACCTAGCGTGGGGTGCGAAGTCTAATGTTCACATTACACCAATTGTGAATGCGATGAACTTCCCATACTTTGGTGATTTAGTCGTTGATGAAAAATAAGCTAATTTAACGAGATTAATTCGTTTTTATTAATGAACAATAGGCCGTATATTCTCGAATCGAGTTATACGGCCCTATAAAAATAAGCTGGTTACTTCTAAGAAATATGGAGCTAACCAGCGCTTAATGGATTATTTAAGGGGCAAGGAATGTTAACGTTTCTGGTCAAGCGCCTATTTCAGGCACTGATAGTGATGTTTGTGATCAGTCTAGTAGCGTTTTCCATACAGGATAACCTAGGCGACCCGTTACGTGAGTTAGTCGGGCAATCAGTTTCAGAAGCTGAGCGACAAGCATTGCGTGATGAATTGGGACTCAATGACCCATTCACAGTAAAGTATTCTCGTTTTGTGGTGGATGTACTGCATGGCGATTTAGGTACATCTTATTTTTTTAAAAAACCTGCGGCAGAAGTGATTTTGGATAAACTTCCTGCCACATTAGAACTGGTTTTTGGTGCGACATTAATCATTATCTTTTTATCGATTCCACTCGGCGTTTATTCAGCTATCAATCCCAAAAGTATTTTAACCAAAATCATTATGGGCTTTAGTAGTGTTGGTATTTCAATTCCGGTTTTCTTAACCGCGATTATGTTGATGTATGTGTTCTCGATAGAGCTAGGTTGGCTGCCATCTTATGGACGTGGAGATACCAGCGATATTCTAGGTTGGGATTCTGGTCTGTTTACACTTGATGGTTTAGCGCATTTAGTCTTGCCTTGTATTTCTTTAGCTTCAATCATGTTGCCGTTATTTATTCGCTTAGTCCGTTCTGAAATGTTGGAAGTGCTAGGCTCTGAATACATTAAATTTTGTCGAGCGAAAGGCTTGGCGATGAACAAAATTTATTACCAACATGCATTGAAAAATACCATGCTACCAGTATTAACGGTTGGTGGTGTGCAGATTGGTACAATGGTGGCATACACCATTTTGACTGAAACCGTATTCCAATGGCCGGGTACAGGCTTTCTTTTCCTTGAAGCGATTAACCGTGTCGATACACCGTTAATTACCGCTTACGTTATCTTCGTTGGTTTGATCTTTGTGGTTACCAATACCATCGTCGATTTACTTTATGGTTTGGTTAACCCAACCGTCAATATCACAGGAAAAGGAGCATAATTATGAATCAGCAAACTTCATCTGTTGTTCCTACTCGTTGGGAACGCTTCAAACAATCAGACATCTTGTATTACTTCCTGCGTGACAAAGTGGCGATGGTCAGCTTTGCGGTATTTATGGCATTTTTTGTGGCTGCTATTTTATCGCCATGGATCGCGCCAACCGACCCGTATGATTTAACCTCGATTGATATTATGAACTCAGAACTGCCGCCGTCTTGGATGGCAGAAGGGGATCCTGCATTTTGGTTGGGTACTGATGACCAAGGGCGTGATATTTTCTCAACCATTTTATATGGCTCGCGCTTGTCATTAATGATTGGCTTCTGCGCGGTAGCGGTGCAACTGTTTTTGGGCATCATTATTGGTTTATCTGCCGGTTACTTCGGTGGTCGAATGGATAGCTTCCTAATGCGTTTTGCTGATATCCAATTATCTTTCTCGACTATGATGGTCGCGATTATTGTTTCGGCGATTTTCAAAGCCAGCTTCGGTGGGGAATTTTATGGTCAGTATGCCGTGTTAATGCTGATCGTGATTATCGGTGTCGCGGAATGGCCACAATACGCGCGTACCGTTCGTGCATCCGTATTGGCTGAGAAGAAGAAAGAGTATGTGGAAGCGGCACGTGTAATGGGTTTCCGTTCACCTCGCATCATGTTCCGTCATATTTTACCGAACTGTTTATCACCAATTTTGGTTATCTCAACGGTGCAAATTGCCAATGCGATTATGTCAGAAGCAGCACTGTCTTTCCTTGGTTTAGGCTTGCCGGTTGACCAACCATCATTGGGCTCATTGATTAGTATTGGTTTTAATTACATTTTCTCAGGCTCTTGGTGGATCACGGCGTTCCCTGGAATTGTATTGGTAACCATAGTGCTAGTGATTAACTTGCTTGGTGACTGGTTGCGAGACGTGTTTAATCCAAAGTTATATAAAGGTTAAATATCCCTCGTACCTGACGTTGTCGCTTTGGGTATTGTGAAATTTAGTTACTCAGCGAGATAAATTTACGTATGATGAAAACCGTAGAGGAGTAACTTCTACGGTTTTTTGTTGATTGGGAGTAAAGGAACACTATGCTACGTCTAGCCATTATCGGGACAAACTGGATCACTGAACGCTTTGTGCAAGCCGCATTAGAAGTGAATGAATTTGAATTAACCGCCGTATATTCACGCAGCGAAGCGCGAGCGGCAGAGTTTGCTGCGCCGTTTAACGCTCAAGCACAGTGTTTTACCGATTTACAGACTATGGCGCAAAGTGATGCGTTTGATGCGGTCTACATTGCTAGCCCGAACTCTCTACACTATGAACAAAGCGTGTTGATGTTAGAAAATGGTAAACATGTGATTTGTGAAAAGCCTATTGCCTCGAATATCACTCAAGCTGAGCATATGTACCAAGTAGCTGAACAAAATGGTGTGGTGCTGTTTGAAGCATTTAAAACGGAGTACCTACCTAATTTCCAGCTCATTACCCAGAATCTTGAGAAGCTCGGTAAAGTGCATAAAGTGTTTATCAACTACTGCCAGTATTCATCTCGTTATCAGCGTTATTTAGATGGTGAAAACCCGAATACTTTCAATCCCGCCTTCTCAAACGGCTCAATTATGGATATCGGTTTCTACTGTGTCTCTAGTGCTGTAGCGCTATTTGGGGAACCTGAAACGATTAAAGCGAGTGCTCACTTACTTGATTCTGGCGTTGATGCTCACGGTACAGTGATTTTGAGTTACAAAGAACATGATGTGGTGATTTCCCACTCTAAAGTTTCAGATTCGAATATCCCAAGTGAGATCCAAGGCGAAGCTGGTTCAATGATTATTGAGCACATTTCTGAGTGCGACCATATTATCTTGAAGTTACGTGGTGAAGAGGCAAAAATTTTGAGTGTACCTCAAGTCGAAAATACCATGACTTATGAGGCTCAGTTTTTTGCCGAGCAAATTAAGCAAGGTAAGTTGTGTGATAATGCTAAGGCTAGGGCATTAGGGGTATCGAGGGTGACGACAGAAGTGAGAAAGCAAGTGGGTGTTAGCTTTCCGGCTGATAAATAACGCGACTATTGCTTTATAACTATTATCTAGAGACCTTAAAGTGGGCATGAAGTTCTTTTCTCTGAATTAATTCCAGAGAATTTGTGAAGCTCTGTTTCATCTGCATCAATCACTTCTTATAAAGTCTTTACCTCCCGCTCTGATTGAGCGTATGGGTGTGCCTTCGATAGTTGGATCCAGTTCAAAAATAGATCTCGATATTTATGTCGAAGTAACGCTTGATGAAATGGACAAGCTATCAAAGAATTACTTGAACTCGGGTTTATATAAAAATTAGGCACCTTACGAGCTTTAAAGCTATGCTTGTTAGAAGTGATAAATGATGGTGTAGCGGTGCAATTAATCGCGAAGGACTCTGAGTTAGAGTGCCTTCTACACACTAGTGATTCTCTCCCCCTCAATGACAATAAAGCTTTGGTCGAACACTACAACCAGTTGAAGAGTAGTTTGAGGGAAGGAACTCTACTGTTCACTCTACTTCTTGCAAACTTAACTGCAAAAGAATTAAAAATTAGACAAAAATAAAGATAACTATTTGAATTTAAGTTATTTACTCTCAGCGCGTTTATTTGACATTTTCTTTGTGCATTAATACAAGGTTCATATAGGTTAATGGAGTAACAACGATGAGAAAAAAACGACCTACTTTTAAGGGGCTGAATGTCAGGCTATTTATGGCCATTTTTATTTCTCTGATGGTAAGTGGTTGTCTTCACAACAACACCATCACGCTGGATATTGAAGATGGTTCTGTTGTGAAGGAGCGAATGTTCAACATTACAGGATCCGTCTCGATCGTAGAAGAAGGCACTTCAGTTCAATACAAGCAATTTCCTAGCATCACAGCCCCGGTTGCCACAGACGGCACCTTTACGTTAGCTGGGTTACTGTTACCACTCGGAGAAACAACCTTAACCGTGCAGTCACTTCTCAACGGAACTATTAATGGTGAAACCAGTTTTAACATCACTTATGAGCCTGATTCAGGAGTCTCAGCTATCTACTCCGCAGACAATAGCACGCCAGTCAACCTTTCTGTCGATGACCCACAAGACCCAGCATATGGAGCAAACCTCCTGATTGAAGCAGGCAGTGTGCAGATTCCTGACGATGTTAAGCTAGAGGTTGGTATCATCTCAGATAAAGAGCATATGCCTATTCTTCCACAAGGCTATCAAGCCGTAGGCGCACCGATCACCTTGCAGCCAATAGGGCAATCTTTTTCACCTGCAGCTCTCGTGGCAATACCTTACAACAGCGAAGAGGTAACCGATCTGGGTGTAGAACCTCTGGTACTTGCGCTCGGGGATAACGGTTGGGAAGTTTACCCTCACACTTCGCTAACAGGCAGTCAGCTTAAAATTTCTATCAGCCAACTGTTTTATGGTGGGTTCATTGCGGCGGTAAAAAAGCCGCAAGATGATCACACTCTAGTGTTGAATACGACACCTTCAGGAGCATCGGTTTATCTAAATGGGGCGCTACAATCTCAACTCTCACCGTTTGTGATTCAAAATATCCCTAACGGTCAAAACGAGGTAAAACTCTATATTCCGGGCTACAATGAAAAATTCGTCAGTTTTGATATGGCGACAGCCAGCGTAGAACTTTCAGAGCAACTCGTGAGGGGTGACTCATCGGTTTCACCTTTGATTGAGTTGGTACCTGAGATCACCGATGGACTTGTCGTCTCCGATAATGTGTTTAAGCTCGTCGGCACAGTAGCCGATACCAATGGGACATTTGAAAATGGTCGGTTAGTGCTCAACTTGAATGGTCTTGATTCTTTTATCTCCGTAACGGCAAATGGTGAGTTCGATCACACTATCTCATTGTTGCCTGGATCAAACAGTATTGAGCTGAGAGCGACCGATGCACTCGGCAATACTGGCACAATACCCACACTTGAGATCATCAATCGTGAAGGGCAGCAAGTCCAATTGTTCTCTATCGACTCCACTGCGCGCGCGGCCGCACAAAGTACAACGCAGAATCGCTCAATCACCATCATATTAACATGGTCATCGAACGATACTGATGTGGATATGCACATTACCGATCCCAATGGCAATAAAGCGTGGTACGGCAATTTAAGCGGTATCCCAGGCGCAAGGCTAGATATCGATGATACCGATGGCTATGGGCCTGAGACATTTACATTTCTTGACCCAATTTTCGGTACTTACAAAGCGGATGTTCACTACTACTCCGATCATGGTAACGGCTCCACGACTGCGAACCTATCTATCCAAGTCGGTTCTCGTCTGATTTTTAATGGTAGCCGTACGCTATCAAATCAAGGATGGTGGAATGCGCATACGTTCGATATTGACGATTTTTCTATTATTGAAGTATTGCCAAATGATGGTGTCTTCACTACTCAGAGTGGTGAGAATCAGCTTATCGTTACCCTAAATGTGCCAGAACATATTGATCCCAGCTTCGCATAAGCTGAAATACCAAATCAAAGCGCTATCAGGTGGTGAAGAGACAGATTCTGTCGAAATAGAACAAGAAGTGAAATCTCAAATTCGGCAAGAGTACGTAGATAAACTCGATTTTCGTCCAGACTTTGCACGTAATACCCCCACTCGTGACAGCATTATTACAGCGGCGAATTTCCCAGCAGGCATTACAAACTTCACATTTGATGAGTTTTCTACCTATTCTGATTACGGCCCCACTTATGCTGTGATCGGTGAGTCTGTACACATCGCTCAAACAATTCGCCAAGCTTGGGGTTATCCACTGCGTGTCACGTCAGGTTGGCGTAATCCAAGAAGGAATGATTCATTAGGTCCATCAAGTATTAATAGTTTCCACCAAACCGGGGACGCGGTGGATCTCAATCCATCTTGGAACTCCGCCCACTGGCCGCAAGATGCTTTCACCTATCAACAAGCTCAGCAGGCACTAACTAACTTGGCGAGAAACACCATGGATGCCAACTACGACATTTTGTTTCATGCTAATCATTTGCATGTCGAGCTCGATCCTTAAGATCATAAGTTAGCGGCGATATAGCTAAACGTGAAAAGGTGAATCTAATGGTTCACCTTTTGATTATCACCGCTGAAGCATAAACCACTGACCATACACCATAGTCAGTAGTTGATTATTTTCCAGAATTATTTACGCGTGTAAGATGCTTTTTCTACACTAACCCCTCATGGTAACGAATTCTTCACTACCCGTTGGGTGAATGGCGACAACAGCATCAAAGTCTGCTTTGGTAGCACCCATCTTCATGGCAACCGCAAAGCCTTGGATCATTTCGTCAACGGTAAAACCAATACCGTGCAGACCAACCACTTTTTCATCATCACCAGCACACACCAGCTTCATTTTACATGGTTGACGGTGTGAAGTGACGGCGGTGTACATAGCGGTAAAGCCTGAGGTATAGACTTTGACATTGTCTTCACCGTATTGCGCTTTAGCGTCTTGCTCAGTTAAACCAATAGTACCAATTGGCGGGTGGCTAAATACCACGGTTGGCACTAGGTTGTAATCCATCTTAGCGTCGGTTTTACCGTTAAATAAACGCTCTGATAATTGACGACCGGCTTTAACGGCTACAGGCGTCAGTTCAATACCACCTTCCATGATATCACCCACACAGTAGATACCTTTGACGTTGGTTTCTTGGTATTCATCCACTTTGATGTAACCGCGATCGTTGGTTGCTACGCCAGTCACATCTAAGTTAATGGCATCGGTTGCTGGATGACGACCAATTGCCCAAATTAGAGTATCAACATTTTGGCTTTCACCGTTTTCTAGGTGAAGAGTAATGCTACCGTCAGCTTCTTTTACTACCTCTTTTGGTACAGAGTTAGTGTGTAGCGTTGGGCCTTCGGTGTTCATTACTTCAACTAAAGTCTCGACAATCATAGGATCGAAGCTACGTAGCGGTGATTCTTTACGAACAAATAAATGAGTTTCAGTGCCAAGAGCGCTCAGTACGCCAGCAATCTCTACCGCGATGTAACCTGCACCAACCACAGCAACGCGTTTGGGCTGTTCGTTTAGCTCGAAAAAGCCATTTGAATCAATACCGTACTCAGCACCAGGAATGTTTGGAATGGTTGGACGACCACCGACAGCGATCAGGATATGATCCGCCGTGTATTGCTCGCCGTTAACTTCAACGGTTTTCTCATCCACAAACTTAGCAAAGCCTCGGATAACATTGATTTTGTTATTACCTAATACGCGGTCGTAAGATTGGTGAATACGGCCAATATAGGCTTGACGGTTTTCTACCATTTTGGCCCAGTTAAAGCTTTTTAGCTCAACATCAAAGCCGTAATCTTTTGAATACAGGTTAATCGCTTCCGCTACTTGCGCGCCGTGCCACATTACTTTTTTAGGTACACAGCCTACGTTGACACAAGTGCCACCCAGATCTTGTGCTTCAATCAGTGCCACTTTTGCGCCGTACATGGCTGCACGGTTAGCTGATGCAATACCGCCACTACCGCCACCAATACAAATGTAATCAAAATGCGTTGTCATTCTGTTCTCCGTAACCTGTTATGTCTGTCTTTATGTAATGAGGGTAGCAGATGAATTATGCAACCCTAGTTCAATTTATTGCTGATTATTCTGGAACAATCCACTCAACTTTATGATGGCCTGTGCTTGGCGCGATTGCTTGTTGTAGCATAGGCAAAATTTCGGTCATTTGGCTTTCTAATTTCCACGGTGGATTAATCACTATCATGCCCGATGCCGTCATACCGCGCTCAAGACTATCGGCAGAGACGCCTAATTCAATTTGCAAAATGTTACGAATATCGAGTTTTTTAAGATTGGCAATCATGTCATCAATTGTATGACGATAAACCACAGGATACCAAATGGCATAAATACCGGTCGCCCAGCGCTTATGGCTTTGTGCAATGGCTCTCACCACATCTTGGTATTCGTGAGCCAATTCATAAGGCGGATCGATGAGCACTAAACCACGACGCTCTTTCGGTGGCAAGCTGGCTTTTAAATGTTCGAAACCGTCTTTTTGATGGATTTTAACCTGGCGATCACGATGAAATTCTTGCTCTAAAAGCGGATGATCACTGGGGTGAAGTTCTGTTAACACCATGCGGTCTTGATTGCGTAAGTGAGCACGTGCTACGCGTGGAGAGCCCGGATAGTAACGCAGTTCGTCACTATCATTGAGTACTTTGATTGACTCTAAGTAGCTCGTCACTTCTTCAGGAAGGTTTTGTCCCCAAATGCGTGCGATGCCTTGTTTGTATTCACCGGTTTTTTCTGACCATTCGTGAGTTAAGTCGTAGCGGCCTACACCAGCATGCGTATCATGGTAAACGAACGGCTTATCTTTTTGCTTTAAGGCATTCAAAATTAAGCTTTGTACTATGTGTTTTACCACATCGGCATGGTTGCCAGCGTGAAAACTATGGCGATAACTCAGCATGGTTTATCTCTTGAAATTGGGTCAATATTACCGTCTATGATACCGAATATTATTGAGCCTTGCCTGATAAAAGAAAGTCCAAAGTAGTTTTTACTTTCAGCGCCATTGAAATCTAGTGAGTTAGCCTACATTTATACCTAAAGAAAAGTTTCTAAATATAGAAGAATCACTATCCCCAAAGTAATTGGAGTTGCAGTGAGGCGACAAGAGAATGAGGCCCCATAAGCATAGCTTGTCTATGACTTTCTTTAATAAAGAGATAGGGGGGCGAATGAACGCCGTCAACAAAGCTGCAGCTTCAAGTACAAAGGGGATACACGAATTAAGGAAAGCATTCATGTCTAATCCGTTACTCTCGTTCGTTGAATCTAAAGATGGTTTACCACCGTTTTCTCAAATTAAACCAGAGCATGTCCAGCCTGCTGTAGAACAAGCGATTGCCGATTGCCGTGCCCAAGTTGAAAAGGTGCTTGCTGGTGGTGAAAAGCCAACGTGGGATAACCTTTGTGAACCACTAACGGAAACGGATGATCGTTTAAGTCGTCTTTGGTCACCGGTCAGTCACTTAAACTCAGTTCAAAATAGCGAAGAGTTACGTGAAGCTTATGAAGCCTGTTTGCCACTATTGTCTGAGTACGGTACTTGGGTTGGTCAACATAAAGGGCTTTATGAAGCGTATAAAGCGCTTAAAGCCAGCGATGAATTTACTAGTCTCACTATCGCTCAGCAAAAATCGATCACCGATGCATTAAAAGATTTTGAACTATCGGGGATTGGTCTACCTGCCGATCAACAAAAGCGTTATGGTGAAATCAGCAAACGTTTATCTGAGCTTGGTTCTAAGTTCTCAAATAATGTGCTTGATGCCACTATGGGGTGGACTAAACATATTACCGATGAAGCAGAATTAGCCGGTATGCCAGAATCTGCCATGGCGGCAGCAAAAGCGAATGCAGAAGCGAAAGAGTTGGATGGTTGGTTATTAACGTTAGAAATGCCATCTTACATTCCAGTGATGACGTATTGTGATAACCAAGTATTGCGCCAAGAAATGTACGAAGCCTTTGTGACTCGCGCTTCTGACCGTGGTCCAAATGCGGGTAAGTGGGACAACACCGAAGTGATGGCGGAAGAATTAAAACTTCGTCATGAAATCGCACGCTTGCTTGGTTTTAGCTCTTATGCTGAAAAATCGCTCGCCACCAAAATGGCAGAAACGCCAGCGCAAGTCTTAGAGTTTCTTAATAACTTGGCGACTAAAGCCAAACCACAAGGTGAACGTGAAGTTGAAGCACTACGCCAATTTGCTGAGCAAGAATGTGGTGTGACCGAATTAAACCTGTGGGACATTGCATACTACAGCGAAAAGCAAAAACAAAAATTGTTTCAAATTTCCGATGAAGAGTTACGCCCATACTTCCCAGAATCAAAAGTAGTATCTGGTTTATTTGAAGTATTAAATCGAGTCTTTGGCATGACAGTGACTGAAAAAACTGGCGTTGATGTGTGGCATGAGTCAGTACGTTTCTTTGAAATCACCGATAGCCAAGGTCAATTGCGCGGTAGCTTCTACTTAGATTTATACGCTCGCGAGCACAAACGTGGTGGCGCTTGGATGGATGAGTGTCGGGTACGTCGCACGCTGGCTGATGGCTCAACTCAATCACCAGTGGCCTATTTAACCTGTAACTTCAACAAGCCAGTGGGGGATAAACCTGCCTTGTTTACGCATGATGAAGTCGTAACCTTGTTCCATGAATTTGGTCACGGTATTCACCACATGCTGACTCAAGTTGAAGTGGCAGCGGTATCGGGCATTAACGGTGTACCTTGGGATGCGGTTGAGCTACCAAGTCAGTTCCTAGAAAACTGGTGTTGGGAAGAAGAGGCACTATCGTTTATTTCTGGTCACTACCAAACCGGTGAAGCGTTACCAAAAGAAATGCTGGATAAAATGCTCGCGGCGAAGAACTTCCAATCGGCAATGTTTATTTTACGCCAGTTAGAGTTTGGTCTATTCGACTTCACGCTCCATTCACAATACGACCCAGAAATTGGCGCGAAAGTGCTGGAAACGCTGGCGGATGTGAAATCCAAAGTGGCGGTATTACCAAGTCTAGAATGGAACCGTTTCTCACATGCCTTCAGCCATATTTTTGCTGGTGGTTATAGTGCAGGTTACTACAGCTACTTATGGGCCGAACTGCTTTCAAGTGACGCTTATTCACGTTTTGAAGAAGAAGGTATCTTTAACAAAGACACCGGACAAAGCTTCTTGAATAACATCCTAGAAATGGGTGGCAGTGAAGAGCCGATGGAGCTATTCAAACGCTTCCGTGGTCGTGAGCCGAAAATTGATGCGTTATTGCGTCATGCGGGGATTGAAGGCTAACTTCGGTTCTCGAATATCGAGCGCTTCGCTGCTCGTGACTTGAAAAAGATAGAAGCGATTTCATTAAATGGAGTCGCTTCTATTGTTTTATTCTAGTGTGAAACTGACATGCTTATTCGAGACACGAGACACGAGACACGAGACACGAGACACGAGACACGAGACACGAGACACGAGACACGAGACACCTACCTAATCATCTCCTTGGTTTTTTCTCCCACCAATACATCTGACAACTTATTCAATACTGACCCTGTTTGATGCCAATAATGCCAATATAGAGGGACTTCAATCCCTTCACGATCGGGGAATATATCAACCAATTGTTCAGCAAAAGGTTGGGCTTGAATCACGGGTAACAAACCATAACCTTGACCATGTAAGAGCATGTCGGCTAGACCTTCGCTTGATGGGCAAATATGGTAGGGGAATTGGGTAGGTAAGTTCCATTTTTGAAATTGCTGTTTTTGCAGCTTATCGTCTGCGCCGAAAATTACCGCGGGAGCCACCTGTAATATGTCCGCAAGATCTTGTTCCGATTGCGAAGTCTGGAAGTATCTTTTATTAAAATCTGGAGAACAATAGAAACGATATTCCATCGTGCCTAAGTACTCACAACGGATGCCAGATAAGGTTTTATTCGAACTGCATAAACAGCCCATCGCTAACCCTTCTTCGAGGTGCTTTAATCCTTCGCTTTGATCTTCAATTAAGAGTTCAAACATTACATTATGTTGTTGATGGAAATTTTGGGTCGCTTTGAACCACCAAGTGGCAAGGCTATCGGCATTGATGACAATTTTGAGTGGGTGAGATACGCCGTCTTCACCGAGTAGGTGGTGTAATTCGAATTCGAGTTGTTTAACCTTCATGGCGTGATTAACCAAATTTTGCCCAGTAGGTGTGAGGGTTAAGTTCTTACCTCGTTGCACTAAAATGGCACCGACCCGTTGCTCTAGGTTAGTAATTCGTTGTGAAATAGCCGATTGACTAATATTGAGTTCTTGTGCCGCAGCTTCAAAACTTTTCAACGCTGCAATTCTTTCCAGTGATTCTAATAATTTGTAGTCAAACATGCCCACACCTTTCTTAAGTAATTCTTATGAAGCTTTAATTATTTTAATTTTAACTTATGTGTTTGGTCGTGCAATATTAGCCTCTATCAAGTGTGAGTAAGCAAGAATAATCAAGGATAAAAAGCATGTTGAGTGTGGCATTAAAGGGCGCGTTTGTATCAGGTAGTCTTATTGTGGCGATTGGTAGTCAGAATGCCTTTTTGCTTAAATCCGGTTTGAAAAATAACTATGTAATGCTGGTGGCGACCTTATGTTTCTTAGGGGATGTATTGTTGATCAGTACTGGCGTCCTTGGGGTTGGCGCATTATTACATCAAGCCCCTGTGATGACAGAAATCTTAACCTTATGTGGTGTCGCCTTTTTATGTTGGTATGGATTTTTATCGGCAAAATCAGCGTGGCGTGGTCAAAGTCATTTAGATATTGATAACTCGGAAGTCAGTCGTAATTGGATCAAGGTGGCGTTAATGACCTTGGCAATGACGTTTTTGAATCCTCATGTTTATATCGACACAATTTTGGTGTTAGGTGGCATTACTTCATCATTAAACTTTGAAGAAAAACGTTGGTTCTTGGTTGGTGCGTTAACTGCTTCTGCGATTTGGTTTTATGGCGTAGCCTATATTGCCAAAAAGCTGATCCCATTTTTTGCTAACCCGAAAACCTGGCAGATTTTAGATACAGTGATAGCGGTGATTATGTTTTCGATTGCGGTGGGGTTGGTGAAGAGTTTAGTTTCTAGTTTCTAGGTGCGTGACTCGGTGCTCGGGCACTGCGTTGATCGTAGCTCGAACGGCGGTGGAAGATAATAATAAAAATTGTCATCCCTGAAACGACGAAGGAGTTATCAGGGATCTATATTCAGCGCGTTGTGATTAGATTCCTGTTCTCGCTATGGCTCGGCGGGAATGATGAGAAAATGAAGCAACTCAGGTTGCTTTGGATTTTAGCTTTTCGAACCAAGAGCAATAATGCGGCCGAGATTCCGAACTTCGAATAACGATAAAAAAAGGCTTCTATACTCTCATCAATTGAGAAGTAGGAAGCCTTTTGGTTAAGGGAACGAGTTAAATCTTTTTCAAGTTACGAGCAGCGAAGCACTCGAGACTCGAGAGACGTTACGAGAACTGATTCATCGTATTATTCTCGCCCGATGCTTTCAGTGCTTGGTCACCCGAGAAGTACTCTTTGTGATCATCGCCGATGTTCGAACCTGACATATCTTGGTGTTTCACCGAGGCTAAACCTTGACGCAGTTCTTTACGCTGAACGCCGGCTACGTATGCCAACATGCCTTGCTCACCGAAGTAGTCTTTCGCCAAGTTATCCGTTGAAAGTGCGGCGGTGTGGTAAGTCGGTAGCGTAATCAAGTGGTGGAAAATACCCGCTTGTGCCGCCGCATCACGTTGGAAGCTTTGGATTTTCGCATCCGCTTCTAGTGCTAGTTCTGAACCGTCATACACTTGACTCATTAACTGGTCACGGTCGTAAGCGGATACATCTTGACCTGCTTCTGCCCACATATCGAATACTTGCTGACGGAAGTTGAGCGTCCAGTTGAACGATGGGCTGTTGTTGTACACCAATTTCGCATTTGGAATCACTTCACGGATACGATTTACCATTCCGGCGATTTGACCAATATGTGGTTTTTCGGTCTCAATCCATAGTAAATCGGCGCCGTTTTGTAGCGAAGTAATGCAATCTAGTACTACGCGATCTTCACCTGTATTTGGTTTAAAGCGAACCAAGCCATTTGGTAGTCGAGTTGGCTTAATTACCGCATCACCTTGTTTTATTACCATATCACCAGAGTTCAACTCTGTTAGAGATTGAATCTCAACCCCATCAATGTAGGCATTGTATTGGTCGGCTAAATCACCTTCGCTTTGTGATACTGGGATTTTTTGGGTAAGCCCCGCACCCAGTGAATCTGTACGCGCGACAATTACGCCATCTTCCACACCAAGCTCTAAGAATGCGTAGCGAACTGCGTTAATTTTCGCTAAAAAATCCTCATGTGGCACAGTGACTTTACCGTCTTGGTGACCACATTGTTTGGCATCTGACACCTGGTTTTCGATTTGAATACAGCATGCACCGGCTTCAATCATCTTCTTCGCCAGTAGGTAGGTCGCTTCTTCATTACCAAAACCTGCATCGATATCGGCAATGATAGGTACTACATGAGTTTCAAAATTATCGATCTGCTTTTGTACCGCTTGTACTTTAATTTGATCGCCTGACGCTTGCGCCGCATCAAGATCTTTAAATAGATGATTGAGTTCACGCGCATCGGCTTGTTTCAAGAAAGTGTACAACTCTTCAATCAGCATTGGCACTGAGGTTTTCTCGTGCATGGATTGGTCAGGCAATGGGCCAAATTCAGAACGCATTGCCGCGACCATCCAACCAGAAAGGTACAAGTAACGACCACGGGTCGTTTCAAAATGCTTCTTAATTGAAATCATTTTTTGTTGGCCGATAAATCCATGCCAGCAACCTAGAGATTGTGTGTAGTTTGCAGCGTTTTGATCGTAAGCCTCCATATCTTCACGCATGATTTTTGCTGTAAAGCGTGCAATATCAAGCCCAGTGCGGAAGCGATTTTGTAAGCGCATACGAGCGACATACTCCGGCGTGATAGCATTCCAAGTACTTTGGCTTTCAATGGTTTTTTGCGCTTCAGTAAGTTGATGCTTGTAGCTATGTTGGGTTGTTGTATTTGGCATAATGATTCCCTTCTATATTTTCGTTGCTAGAGCGCTTCGCTTCTCGTGTTTCGTCGCTCGGACGCTCTGCGTTTTTCGTTATTGGATTTGGTATGTTTTTATCGTTTTCTAATGCACTGTGCTGTTCTTCGAGAAACGAGCAGCGTAGTGCCCTAGATTCGAGATTCGTTTTAACCTTTTGCCCAAGCTCGGTACTGATGCAGTAACGGTTCCGTATACCCACTCGGTTGATTACGGCCTTGGAAAATCAACTCTCTTGCGGCTTGAAATGCCAGGCTTTGCTCAACATTTGGCAGCATAGGTTGATAACCTTCTGAGCCTTCGTTTTGTGCATCAACTACCTGTGCCATTTTGTTCATGCTGTCCATCACTTGCTCTGGGCGGCAAACTTTGTGCAACAACCAGTTGGCAATGTGTTGGCTGGAGATACGCAAGGTGGCGCGGTCTTCCATTAGTTCGATGTTATTAATATCAGGCACTTTGGAGCAGCCAATTCCCATTTCAACCCAGCGCACTACGTAACCTAAGATGCCTTGAATGTTGTTATCGAGTTCCGCTTCAATTTGTTGTTGAGAAAGCGTTTCTTCTAGTAATTCAAGGGTTAATAAATCCGCTTGATTAGTCGGTGTGCGCTCAGCGATCATTTGTTGCTCGGCAAATACGTCTACTTGGTGATAATGCAAAGCGTGTAATGTGGCCGCGGTCGGCGAGGGCACCCAAGCGGTATTAGCGCCCGATTTTGGATGAGTGACTTTAGCCGCCATCATGGCTTTCATTTCCTCTGGCATTGCCCACATGCCTTTGCCAATCTGCGCTTTACCAGTAAAACCACATGCTAGACCCACTTCGACATTGTTGTTTTCATAAGCTTCAATCCAGGTTTGCTGCTTAATATCCGCTTTCGGTTTAAAAGCACCGGCTTGCATGCTGGTGTGAATTTCATCGCCAGTGCGGTCTAAAAATCCGGTGTTGATGAATACCACGCGTGATTGTGCGGCGCGGATACATTCTTTTAAATTAACGGTTGTGCGACGTTCTTCATCCATAATCCCCATTTTGATGGTATTCGGCTCAAGATCGAGCATGTTCTCTACACGTTCGAATAGTTCATTGCTGAATGCCACTTCTTGTGGGCCATGCATTTTCGGTTTAACGATATAAATACTGCCAGTACGGCTATTGGTCACGCGACATGCTTGTGGATTCTTAATTTCAATCGCGGCAATAAGTGCTGTGATCACAGCATCAATTAAGCCTTCTGGCATATTTTTACCTTGTGCGGTTTGTACTAAATCACTTGTCATCAAGTGACCAACGTTACGAACCAGTAGCAATGAACGGCCATGTAAGTTGTAGTCATCACCATTTTTATGGGTGTAGTTACGGTCGCAGTTCAGGCGGCGAATTTGAGTTTGATTGCCTTTGCTGATCGTGGCTGTTAGGTTGCCAGTGATTAGGCCAAACCAATTTTGATAGGCCTCAAGTTTGTCTTGGCTATCAACGGCCGCAACGGAGTCTTCAAAATCCATAATGGTCGAAAGTGCCGATTCAACTTGAATATCATCCAAACCTGCAATGTCATGTTTACCAATTGCACCTTTACGGTTAATGATTAACTCAATGTGCAAACCGTGGTTTTTCAACACGATAGAAGTTGGTTCTACATCTGGGTTACTAGAAGCAACAAACTGACAAGGTTGCGCTAAACCTGATTGACTACCATCAGGGAACGTCGCCAATAAGTGATGGAAATACACTGAATAGCTTTGAACATCGTGATGTGAGCCTTGTTTTAGTGGGAAGTTGTCATCTAAAAAGGTTTTAGCGAAATCAATCACATGTTTGCCACGAGCTGGGTTGTATTTCTTACCCGCTTTTAAGCCTTCCGATTGAGTAATGATGTCGCTGCCGTACGCTGCATCGTAAAGACTACCCCAGCGAGCATTGGCAGCATTTAGTGCAAAGCGAGCATTTTTAATCGGTACGACAAGTTGTGGCCCCGCTAGTGTGGCAATTTCTTGATCAACATTTTGAGTGCTGATTTGGAAGTCGTCGCCTTGTTCAACTAGGTAGCCAATTTGTTGTAAAAATGCCTGATATTCGCCTTGATTAAATTGAGGGTGGCTTTTGTGCCAGTCATCAATTTGAGTTTGTAGACGAGTACGAGTTTCTAGCAATTCTTGATTCTTCGGCGCAAGATCATTCAACAGTTGGCTGAAATTAGCCCAAAATTGCTGCTGATCGAGACCCGTTAATGGCAACACTTGTTGATTGACGAATTGAACTAGCTCGGCATTGAATTGGTGTTGAGTGGCTAATGTTGTTTGTGTACTGGTCATTGGACCATCGATAGTATGTGCTAAGTTCATATTCATTCCCTCATGTTGCGACTCATTTTTTAGCAGTGGCGATGATTTGATATTGGCTTTTTGACTATTTTTTTTTGAATCACTGATCTCTCAATTAGTGACCGCTGTCTTAAAGTTGAACATCAAATGCTGCTTTTTCATCCTGTGACTAAAAGAATAGCGATAAACTGAATAAAATTTCACAAAGAAAATTACACAATGTAAATTTTACAAATAAGAGGTCAAGGATGAAGGCATCAAGTTCGTTAAATAGACAGTCACACTTTCTCGGCACAAAAGTTCGTAACCTACGGAAACGTAATGGTTTAACTTTGGAAGACTTGTCATCGCGTTGCATTAAAATTGACCCTGAAGATGCGCCTTCGGTGTCGTACCTTTCGATGATTGAACGAGGTAAGCGAGTACCAAGCGAAGCCATGTTAGATGTGATCGCGCAGGTATTTCAAAAGCCACTGCACTGGTTTTTAGATGATGCCAGTGAAGAACAAGAAATCACCCCAGAAAAGGGTAGTCGTGGTGGAATTAATGGCATGGTGCTCGAACCAAGCTTTTTGTTTTCCAATGATATTTTACAAATTGCCATCCCCGAAGTGTTGTCGCAAACCGGTACGACTGGGCATCAATTTGCACACCTTTTAATTCGTGCTCACCAAGAACATCATCAAAATCACTTTCCTGATCTCGAAAAGGCAGCGGAAAAAGTCGGTCAAAAGCGCATGCCGCTGTCGGTCGAGGATTTATTGGAGATTTGCCAAGAGGTCGGGGTGAAAATTAAATGGTTTGATGAGCCATCACAAGATGTGGAGGATGTTCATGGGGTAAAATCCAAACATATTGTGCGTTCTTATGCTGAAGTGCCGGGCGTGATCCGAGTCAACCGTGCATTAAAAGCTACACCAGAAAAACTTAAATACGATTTAGCAGTACACATTGGCCATAAAGTGTTGCACAACAGTGATGGTGAAAAGCATGTGATTGCTTCGGATAATCGTAATTTATCCACTTTAATGCCGGATCAAACACGGGATGTGAATAGTTTAGATTCCAAACATATTCTGCAAGCGTGGCGCGATTTTGAATGTTCATTTTTTGCCGGTGCGTTGCTGTGTCCGAAAGTACCATTTCGTCAGTTGCTCGATCGTCATGGTTATGAGATTAGTGTAAGTAAATTAATCGGTGTGTCAGAGTCGGTGGTGATGCGTCGTATGACCGCGGTTTCACCGTACCCTCATTGGCATTATTTTGATGCTTATAATCCGGGTAAATTGAAAGCGGTCTATCGTGGTAATGGCATTCCTCTACCTTGGGGCAATATGCGAATGGTAGAAGATCCGTGCCAACATTGGTCGGTTTTCCGCATGATAGGTATTCCTGGTAACACACCAGTCGCGCAAATATCCGTTCTGAATCAAGATGGTATACCACATATTTATTGTTGTGAGTCGGTTAAAGTCAAAGACATGGCAGGTAATTATCATGTGTTGTGTTCGGGGGTTGATTTAAATCCAGCTTTAGAAGCACAAGGGGAAGATGCGATCACCATTGCCACTGCTTTGCAAAAAGAATGTGTGCGTAAAGGTGGTCAATGTGAAATCCCTTATCAAATTAAACAACAACTATGTACCGTAGCGCGGATCTTAAATATAAATTGGATCGAACGTGGGATCGAAAATCAAGCGAGGGTGATTTGTTCACGAGGCGGAATGTGCCCAAGGCAGCCGAGATGTTATAAGGATAAAGTCGAAACTCGTAGCTCGAATGCTAGAGTCTCGACTTTGTAATGATAGCTGAATCGACCTTCTCGAGTTACGAGCATTCGAGAGACGAGAAACGTTTATGTCCCTAATTCCGAGTTCCTAGTTTCTAGGTGGTGGATTAAGGTTGACTAGGTGGTATAAAAAACCAGAAGCGCACGTGGCGTTTCTGGTTTTTGTGTTTTTATCGGGCAGCTTTGTCGTTTATGGATTAACGTTACGATTAATCGGGTTTTGTAATGAAATCAAGGTTTCGGTGGACTGTACTTCATCAATCGCTTGTAGCTTATCAATCAATACATATTGCAGCTCTTCGATATTTTTACACATCAATTTAACGAAAATATTGTAGGCACCGGTGGTGTAGTAGGCTTCGACCACTTCATCTAACGCATTGAGCTTTTCAATGGCAGAGTGGTAATCTCGCGCCGCATTTAAATTAATACCAATAAAACAACATACGTCATAACCTAGTTTTTTAGCATTAACGACCACTTCAGTGCCTTCAATCACTTTAGCGGATCGCATCTTTTCCACTCGAACATGGACTGTCGCCGGACTCACATCAAAGCGTTTTGCCATCTCGGCATAAGGTGTTCGTGCATCGGCCATTAAAATCTTCAGAATCGCTTTATCAAGTTCATCTAATCGGACATTCGGATCGGGCATGTGGATTCCTTAACTCACAGTATTAATTTAATTTTTTTCTTTGTTTTACGAATATAACAAACAAAACAATAAAATAGTTGGTAAGGTTAATAACATAAATCTTTATTGCTAAAGTGAGTGATTGCTCATTTTTATTTGGGTACAGAATGAATGTAAATCTTCGGTATGTTATTACTTTCGCTCTTTCCTTTGCGAGTAGTCTTGTTTGGGCAACTGGCAACGAAACCACATCAAGAATAGAGTCTACAATGTCAGAAACAAACTCAGCGATGATCCGCCAAGCTCAGTCTAGTTCTTCAGCTATTCCTCACTCTAATGATATGTTGCATTTTCTCGCCTATTTGATTGTATTAACCGTCGTTTTATTTTTAATTATTCGTCATTTTAAGCGTGTTCGTATTACTGAAAATCAATCACAGAAAAGTCAGTATTTATTAGAAACGGTTTATGATTTAAGCCGACAAGCCATTGGTATTGTTGATAAAAAAGGGCTATTGATCTCTAGTAATCAAACTTTGAAAGAATGGGTGTATGACCCGAACTTTGATTATGGTTACCCAGTTTGGACCTATGGAGGCTGGAAGGCATCGAGTGGTGAAAACGTTCAGCAGGCGTTTCTCAAAGCACAGCAAGAAGGTGTCGTTCGTCTTGAAGTTGAATTAATGAGAACCAATATTGGACCGATTACTTTAGATTTAAGCATTAAAAAGTTGCCAATAACGGATGGGCATGATGAACAATATTTATTTGAAGGCAAGGATATTACCGACCGCAAATTGGCAGAAAAACGCTTAATTGAAAGTGAGGCTAAGTTTAGAAATTATTATCAATTACAGCCAGTGATGATGCTGACTATTGATGAACAGGATTGTATTCAAGCTGCTAACAAGTTTACCTCGGAAATATTAGGTTACGATAACCTGCCAATTTTAGGTCGAAAACTACAAAGTTTTTATGCCAAAACCACTGACATCAATGTGCTAGAAAAGCTACGTCAACCACAAAAAAAACATGCTTTAGTCGCGCGTCGTGAAATCCAATATATTGATAATACGGGTCAGTTAGTCTGGATAAGAGAAAATATTCGGCAAATCCCAGAAACTCGTCAACTACTCATTGTCGGTGAAGATATTACCGAAACCTACCTGTTAGCTGAGCAATTAAAATACCAAGTTCATCACGATGGTTTAACCGGCTTGTATAACCGATATCATTTTGAGCAACAATTAGTCATGGCTTTAAAGGAAGTGAAAGACAATGCACGTGAACATGCTTTATTTTTTCTCGATCTTGACCAGTTTAAATTAATTAATGATACCGTCGGCCATGAAGCTGGCGATGCGGCGATTGTCTATAGTGCAGAGCTGTTAGAGCAGTTAATTCCAGAAAAAGCGACACTGGCAAGAACCGATGGTGATGAGTTTGCTATTTTATTGTGTGATTGTGATGAGGACGAAGTGAATCAATTTGCTCAGTCGATTCTCAATGGTTTTAATCAAAGTCAGTTTATGTGGCGAGGTATTCACTTTAACTTAAATTGCTCGATCGGGATCCGTAAAATTGATAGCACTGCAGAATCGGTGCAAAAAATTAATGCCCAGGCGGATACCGCTTGTCATTTAGCCAAAGAAGAAGGGCGTAATCGAGCGCATTTTTATAATTGTGATGATGAATACTTCCGTCATCGTGAGTTGGAAATGGCCTGTGTTTGCCAGGTATATGACGCATTAGCCAATGATCGATTAGAACTGTATGCTCAACCGATTTTAGATATTGCGCCAGCACCGAGTGACAAATTGCACTTTGAAATATTGGTGCGCTTGCGTGATGATAAGAATGAGCTGATGTCACCGGGGATCTTTATTCCAGCGATTGAGCGCTATAACTTGGCTCATTTGGTTGACCGGGAAGTATTTAAGCAAACTTTAGCCTGGTTTGAAGCGCGACTGGATGTGATTGATAAGCTAGGGCGTTGCTCAATAAATCTTTCAGGTCAGTCTATGGGCGATAAAGACTTTATTGATTTTCTGATTGATCTGTTGCAAAACACCAGTGTACCAACAGAAAAAATCTGTATTGAAATCACTGAAACGGCTGCGGTAGGGAATATGCAACAAGCCTCCCAGTTGTTTACTCGCTTAAAGCGGTTAGGTTGTAAGATTGCGTTAGATGATTTCGGTTCCGGCTTGTCTTCTTTTGCTTATTTAAAAACCTTACCGTTAGATATCGTGAAAATTGATGGTTGCTTTGTGCGAGATATGCATCAAAATGAAGTTGACTATATTTTAGTGCAATCAATTCATAATCTTGTTAAGCAGCTTGGTAAGCAAACTGTGGCTGAGTTTGTGGAAAATGAAGAAATATTATCGTGCCTAGTTGGCCTAGGCGTCGACTATGCTCAAGGCTACTTAATTAGTCCTCCTCAACCACTAGAGTATCTAGTCGAAAGTTTTATTTCTCAACCTGCTTCATCTTATGTTCCGGATAACGGATAATGCCGCGTCATTATTTGAATCTGTATTATTTTTGGAGTTTGTGTGCAATTGAACCTATGTTGTGATAATCCTTCTCAGCAAGCTCAATTAGATGAGATTGCTGCGCGTTGGCAACTTACCCATCAGCCCGATAGCGTGTTTGCTTTGGTACTGACCGAGCAACGTTTGGAGTTACGTAAATTAGATGAACCTAAGCTAGGCGCTATTTATGTTGATTTAGCCGGAGGCGCAGTCGCTCACCGTCGTAAATTTGGTGGGGGTAAAGGCCAAGCGATCGCTAAAGCAGCAGGTTTAAACAAAGGTGTCACACCGAGTGTACTGGATGCCACTGCCGGATTAGGGCGCGATGCATTTGTATTAGCATCGTTAGGGTGCAAGGTTCAAATGGTAGAGCGTAACCCTGTGGTTGCGGCTTTATTGGATGATGGTTTAACCCGCGCCAAGCAAGATGTTGAAATTGGCGAGTGGGTCAGTGAACGCATGAGCCTATTGCATGCTTCGAGTCACGATGCCCTACAGAAATTAATGGCGCAAAGTGATTTCGTTCAGCCGGATGTCGTCTATCTCGATCCTATGTACCCTCATCCTGAAAACAAAAAGAAAAGCGCATTAGTTAAAAAAGAAATGCGAGTATTTCAATCGCTAGTAGGGGCCGATAATGATGCCGATGGCTTATTAGAACCTGCACTGCAACTTGCCACCAAGCGAGTGGTAGTCAAGCGCCCAGACTACGCGCCGTGGCTCGATCAACACAAACCTAGTATGGCGATTGAAACCAAGAAAAATCGCTTTGATGTATATGTTCTCAACAGTATGGTGACACAAAATTAACACGCCCTAATGAATTAATGTGCGAGCATAGAGTCGGAATAAGAGTTGTTCCCCAATTATTGGGTATTTATATTCAGAGATAAAAAGGTGATTATGAAATTCTCTCAAGTTTTATTGACCGCTTCGTTATTCACTCCTTTAGCTTCGTTTGTGGTAGTTGCCGAACCACAACAAGAGGTCGCACAATTACTACAAGATAAAATCGTGGTCGGCGAAAAAGAGTGGATCACGGTTTTAGATACCGATCAGCGTACTATCGCCAAAATAGATACCGGCGCGACCACATCTTCGATCAACGCCATCGATATTCATGATTTTGAAAAAGACGGCAAAGATATGGTGTCATTTAAAATTAAAGCCAAAGATGATGTGAGCAAAGAAATTACCTTGCCAGTTAAGCGCTGGGTGCATATTAAACAATCTTCAAGTCCAGAAACCTCACGTCGTCCAATTGTTGAATTAACTATTAAGCTGGGCGATAAGACCTACACTACGCCATTTAACTTGGTGGATCGTGACCACATGATCAATGCGATTTTGATTGGTCGCTCTTTCCTCAACCCCGTTGCATTAGTGGATGTTGAACAAAAATATATCCATAAGAATTAATCTTAAAATCAAACCTTTGTCATAACTGCTTTCAAATGCGAGTAATTTTCACTTGTATTGAATGATATTTAACTCTATAAAGAAATGAGAATCGTTGTTATTTGTCTTATCGTAATTTCGATTGGTCATTTCATTAGGGTGTGTAGTTATGGCAAAGTCTTTATGTAAATTTTCTCGCCGCGATATTAAAGCCGGAAAAATCGACAAGTTAGTGTTGGACTCGCAATTTTATTGTGGCTCTTGTGCACGCACGTCGAATCAAAAAGGTGCGCTATGCAAACCTGTCTCTCTGGCCAAACTTTCTCAATCTAATCAACTCGATAAAAATGTGACTCAAGCATTATTGCCCATTCAGGCGAGCAATGTGCCTGAGGTGATCGCCAAAGCCAAATCGATGAAAGCACAACGCGAATATAACCAGCAAGCGACCATCCAGCCGCTGAATAATGGCGTCAACTTGGTGGTGCCATCAAAAGTAATTGCTAAACCGAGCATTGAGCCAACCATGCCTGAACTTGAGGCTCAACCTTTGCTTGCCCCAAATGAAATCAAGCAACAGTTACAAACCTTGAAGAAAGGCTTAAAAGCACAGAAGAAACAACAAAAACAAATGAAAAAACTGCTGAAAAAGCAGCGTAAGTTAGCGAAGAAGCATAAGAAAGTTTTAAAACAAGAGCTTAAATTGAATAAGCAAGAAGCCAAGATTGCCAAACAAGAAGCGCGTATCGAAAAGCGTTTATCTAGCTTTAACACAGTCGAGCCAATCCCGTTTCCAAAAAATATCACCGGCAAAGTGGTCGGCCTGAAATCATTGCATTAAGAAAAGCTTTGGTTTGTATGTGTAAATTCAAGGCTAGGTACATCTTCAAATTTATGCATTGAAACAACAAGCGATCCCAAATAACTCCCTCCCTTACCAAC
Source organism: Vibrio sp. E150_018 (assembly GCF_053544035.1). Lineage (NCBI taxonomy): Bacteria > Pseudomonadati > Pseudomonadota > Gammaproteobacteria > Vibrionales > Vibrionaceae > Vibrio > Vibrio sp. E150_018. Next base: position 40,745 of record NZ_JBHGNY010000006.1, read on the forward strand.
GAAAAATACTTGGCATCAAGCTTTACAGCCAAGGGAGGGCGGGGGAAGGTTGATGTGAGAAATTTATTTGTATCCCAAAGTAGTTTTGTATAACCAACCCCATCCCCGCTTCCCCTTATATTAACTCCTGCTGACAAGTGGCTTCACCTATCAAGGGGAAGAGCTGATCTTTGCCGCAGCTACTTTCATTTTTATCTAAATAAATTAGTCCGCGGTGAGTGTTTTTTGAAATCGTCATTCCAGCCGAGCCTAAGCGAGAGCAGGAATCTACTTACCTCGCGCTGAATATTTAAAGTGTTTTTTATGCTGAATAAATATGAGGTGAATTCATACTTTATGAATAAATTTAATTATTTAGCTTGTTGTTCAAAAAAGTGACTGAGAAGATAGACGGAAAGACTATACGGATTTTTCCGCCTATTAAATTGTTAGCTTTCACAGGAGACAACGTGCCAGTAGTTGGAAAATGTAAACTTTGTAACCAGCAAAAAGACTTACAAATGTCTCACGCTGTTGGTGATTCAATTTTTAAGAAAATATCTAGAACCAATTCAGGAAAAGGTATATCTCTTACCTCCGGTGATGAAGCTATTGGCTACAGCTGTGATAGCTGGGCCGGGTATCAATTATGCTTAGATTGTGAAAGGTTATTAAATATAGAGTATGAACAATATTCTCTTGGTGTACTCAGAGGTAAAAACTGCCAATTATCTAAAACGGATTTAGGACTGACATTTAAAGAGTTAGATCAGCAAAAGCTGATAATGTACTTTTTATCGATTTACTGGAGAGCTGCCAATTCAGGCCATTCGGCATATAAAAATGTAGTAATCATTGATGACGACAATGAATACTTAAGAAATTCGATTTTAAACAACACTAAAATACCTGATGGTAAATTTTCAATTAAGATAAGTCGCGTTGTAGATTTGAGTGACAGTAAAAGGTTCTCTCCAGATAGTATAAAGCAAATTGTTGTGTCGCCTTTTTGCCGAGTTTATGAAAATAGAAAGCTTGAAAATGCCTCTATATGCTTCATGTTTGAAGGTTTTTTTATTGAGATTTATGTCAAGGGCTTGAAGCTAAAGGATAGGTCTAAATATGGGGTGCTTGCTAAATCTAAAAGACTACTGGTTGTTCCATACCTAAACCTTTTTAAAATAGACGAAGTTATTGATTTAATGGTAAAAAATTACGGTGAGTACGTTGAAGGTAACAGTAAAGTAAAAGCTAACAAACCAAAGCCGTCGGACGTAAACTAGTTGGCTGCGTTTGCTTCGCTCACAATTTTAGCCAACTAATTTACGCCGCTGTTTGGGGCGTTGTTATGTTGCCTCGATAAATTTGGAAATCTAGAGTTCGGAAATGATAAGAAAGTACAATTCACATGACTTAGATTCGGTTCTTGAAATCTGGCTTGAAGCCTCTGTCAAAGCGCATGATTTCGTCCCAGCGAACTTCTGGAGATCTCAAGTAGAGAGCATGCGTAATATTTATATTCCAGTTTCAGAAGTTTTCGTTTATGAAATCGAGTCGAAAACAGTTGGTTTCTATGCCCTGTATGAAAATACTTTGGCAGCTATATTCGTATTTCCTGAATTTCAGGGTAAAGGCATCGGTAAGCAATTATTAAGTCATGCCAAAGCTCAAAGGGCGATCTTGAGCCTTTCCGTATACAAAGAAAACCAGGCTAGTTATCAGTTCTATTTGTCTCAAGGTTTTATAGTCGTCAGTGAGCAACTGGACGAGCATACGGGACACCTAGAGTACACAATGAATTCGGGCACATAACAATACAAACATTTAAGTTTTCAAGACATTTTTTATTACAGCGGTTTATATCAGCAATTTGAAAATATTTCTGTCAAACCCACTGCATATCGAACATCAATACCCAATTAACCCACTCAATATAATCAAAACTATCCAATATTGTATAAGTGGGTTCATTTCAGTTGAGCATACTGCATCACCAACTCAGCAATGCTTTTGGCGGAAAACTTCTTCATTAAATTCGAGCGGTGGACTTCGACCGTTCGTACTGCGATACATAACTTATCGGCGATTTGTTGATTCTTCATTCCTTGCACCACCAATCCTAAAATCGCCTGCTCTCGCTCAGTTAACGATTCAAAAGCCTTTTGTATCGTCATTGCTTGAGTGGCTTGCTCTGAATAATCACACGCCTTATTGATTGCCTCTACTAGTACTTTGCCATCTATTGGCTTTTGTAGAAAATCCACCGCGCCTTGCTTTAATGCTTCGACCGCCATGGGCACATCGCCGTGGCCGGTTAAATAAATCACGCCTAATGGACTATGTTGTTGTTGCAACAGTTGGTGGACTTGCTGGCCTCGCATATTTGGCATGCGACTATCGAGTACCACACAACCTGCTTGATCGAGTTTCGCTTGCTGGAGAAAGCTTTCACCATTGGAAAAACATTGCACTTGGTAGTCAAACTCTTGCAGTAAGAAGGCAAGAGAATCGAGCACGGATTCATCGTCATCAACGAGGTAAATCGGTAATTGAGTCATAGTGATCCTTTAACTGTTTGGTTGATGGTTAGTAGGTTGCCAGAACATTAACGATAGGGGAGTTGAATATGCGCTTCACACCCGTGTGGCTCAAGAGGAGACAAAGAAAAATGGCCATGATGATGTTCAATAATATCGTGGCAAATTGATAGCCCCAAGCCTAGTCCTTTTTCTTTTGTGCTGACAAAGGCGCTTTGTAATTCGCGAATAGGCAGAGTTAAGCCTGCGCCGTTATCACGTAGATAAATATCCAGTTGTTGTTCGGCATAATTAATGACCACTTCAATGCGATTAATCGCCTCTTGAGGGTAGCTGAGGCAAGAATCGGCAGCGTTATTGATGATATTGACTAACACTTGTTGCAAACCTACTGCATCAGCATAAATCTCTCGCGGGGTGCCATTGGAGATGACTTTGATTTGTATTTTTTTATCCGTTAAGTCGTGGCTGAGTAGGGCTAACGTATCATCGATTAATGCGTCGATGTTTAGGTTTTTCTTAGCCACTGTACGCTTGGTGATTAGCGTTCGTAAGCGCTGCACAATCGCATCGACGCGTACTACTTGTTGCTCAATTTTATCCATAATGGGCGTTAGGCTGGTGGCATCCGCGCCTTTTTCAATCCGCAGTTTTGCCCCTTGACTGTAATTGCGAATCGCTGAAAGGGGCTGATTGATTTCATGGGCCAGATTAGTACCAAGCCCGCCGACAATCGCTACTCGCTGTGCATGTTCTAGCATTTGGCTTTTTTGTTTTAATTCGAATTGTGCTTGATTGAGGAGTTTTTGGTTGCGGTTAAAACGAAATTCCAACCAAAAGTGATAAATGTTCAGTGCGATAAATAATACCGCCGCCCCCCACGCCCATTGTTGATGCTGTTTAAGCCACATTAATGCCTGTTGCCACCAAGGGGTTTGTTGAGGGTGAATGTTCAAATCACGATACATTTTCACTACGCTTAATGAACTGATTGGTGATGACCAACCTTGTGATTTAGCGGCAATCGCAGCAGGGCTATCTTTGGGTAGATTTAATAACGCTTGAGTAACGGCAGTGGCGACGATTTCATTGGCTTTGCTGGTTTTGGCAAATGACCAGTTGGGATACAGCGGGGTAGAGACTGCGCAAGGAAAGTTTTGCGGGGCGCTATTGTTGATTACTCGAAATTGCGATTTATCGATCAGGCCTTCTTGGTCCATATTCTCTAGTAAACAGACGGGAGTAATTGCCACATCGAACTGATGATCGCGTAGGTGGTACAGCATGGCATCAATAGGAAAACCGAGATAATCGATTTTTTTGAAAAATAAACTCGGGTCTTTTTGTTTGGATTTTAAATACTGACTTAAAGTTAGAAACCCACCAAATGCATCCGGTGACACGGCAACTACGTGACTATTTTGCAAATCTTCTAGGTCGATAAACGAGCTGTCATTTCTGACAACTAAGGTGCTGCCGAGCGCTTGATTGGTGCCATTGGGCCACGGGCTTTTTAACGTCGCGATCCAAGATAACGGATACTGCCACCCCAATTTTACTGACTGGCCAGGATTGGTGATCACAAATTCTGCGCTGTTGGTTTTAATTACGTCTTCCATTTGCTCCAGATTTCTTGATCTTAGAGAAAATTGGTATTGAGGTAATTGCTGGTTGAGCCAATCAATAGTCGGTTGCCAACGTTGTATTGCTTGAGGATTACCGCGAGTCGCCAGTACGGCAACTTGAATCGGAAGTGGTTGAACTTTAGGTTGAGATTGAGTCTGTAAATTTTCTGCATGAGCTAAAGAAAAGTCGCTTACTCCGAAAATAATAAATAACAGGTGAAGTGACCATATAGCTTGAGTGAGTGGTTTGATAAAGCGGTTCACATGCTTTCCTTATTCGAAATAGTTCACGCAAAACTTGTTTTAGATCAAGTCAGATTGGGTTATGTGGAAAACCACAATAGAGCAAAAAGTATCCCTTGGTGAGAATACCCCTTAAGAGTTATCACCAGCAAGGTCAATCTCATGGATCAAACAAAACGACGCTTTCTCCGTGGTCTCGGCGCAGTTTCTGCCGGGGCTGCCATTATTCCGGTGGCGACCGCCGCCCCTATTATTCGTAATAACCAAGAGCCGGGCCGTCAAGGCATGAAGGGCAAACGTTATGCAATGATCGTCGACCTACGTAAATGTGTTGGTTGCCAAGCCTGTACTGTGGGTTGCAGCATTGAAAATCAAGCACCGATTGGTCAGTTCCGCACTACTGTTAAACAGTATGAAGTCACTTTAGATGACGGTTCAACAGCCAAAAAAGAAAGCAAGGTATTCACTTTACCACGCCTTTGTAACCATTGTGAAAACCCGCCTTGTGTGGCGGTTTGCCCTGTACAAGCGACCTTCCAGCGTGAAGATGGCATTGTGATGGTCGATAACAAACGCTGCGTGGCTTGTGCTTATTGCGTGCAAGCTTGTCCTTACGATGCACGCTTTATCAATGAAGAAACGCTCACTGCTGATAAATGCACTTTCTGTGCTCATCGCCTAGAAGACGGTTTGCTTCCAGCTTGCGTAGAAACCTGCGTCGGCGGCGCGCGTGTGATTGGTGATTTAAATGATGCCAATAGCCAAATTAGTCAACTGATGCGTGAATTTAAAAATGAAATCAAAGTGCTAAAACCGGAAGCTGGTACGCAACCGCATGTTTTCTATATCGGCTTGCAAGATGAGTTTACCTCACATATTGAAGGTAAAGCGGCAATTTACGATCCTCAAGGAGAGCACTAATGAATATTACTGAAGTTTTAATTCCGTCTCAGACGGTGGCTTGGCTTCCGTGGGCAGTGCAATACTTTTTTTATATTGGCTCGGCTTATGCGGCGGCGATTTTGTTTTTTGCTAGCCTATTCCTACGAGATAAGACGAGTCATACATTACGTGCAGCATTGGCGTTATGTTTAGGTATTTGCGCGATTGTTGGTCCGTTAGCCTTAACCGCTGACTTACACCAACCGGGTCGTGCTTGGCATTTTTTCCCTCATTTAACTTCTTGGTCTTGGATGTCGCGTGGCGCAATTTTATTGCCAATATTTTCAATGTTAGCGGTATTAGCGGCGTGGTTATATTTACGCCCTGAGATTAGCAAGCTAGCCAATAGCGATAATAAATACCTTCGTCTTGTTGGCTTACTCACCCTCGGTCAGTGGCAAGCGTCCGCTAAATTAATTACTGCGGTTGCTGGGGTAACCGTTTTCTCTGGCTTGTCGATTGCTCTGTACACCGGAATGGAAATCTACGTGGTTGCCGCTCGTCCAATGTGGCATCAACCTGCATCGCCTATCTTATGGTTTGTGACGGCTTTCTTTGGTGCGATTGGTTTTACGTTGTTTATTTTGAACTTAATACCGAGCCAAGATAAGGCCATTCAACTAACTTCAACGGATATGAGTCTGCTGAAACGTTGCGTGGAGATTTGCTCAGTGTTGTCGTTAATTCTATTACCTATCTGGGTATCGAATGGTGCCTATATGAATCTACTGCAATACGGCAGTTGGTTTAGCAACCTAGTGTTAATGATGGCCGCGTTTGTCGCTTGCTTAATGATGGCAATGGTTGTAATGCGTGGTCAGCAATTTAAGCGACTTTCATTACTGGCTTGTAGCGCGCTTACTATTGCCACGTGTTGGGCGATTCGCTGGATGACTATGATTGAAGTGCAAACGCTGCCGAAATACGACCAAGGCCCATACCCTTATGATTTGCCATTAGGCGCACCAGGTATGCTGGGGGTAGTTGGTATGGCAGGTTTATGGCTATTGCTGGCGGTGATATTAACCGAAGTAGTGCAATCTAAATCTGAAAAATCAGTTTCATCAAACACTCCTTTATCAACTCAAGAGTAAGAGGTCATCATGGATAACAAACGTCGTAAGTTTATAAAATCTGGTCTTGCTGTTGGAGGTGGTGCTGCATTTGCTGCGGGGTATGCTTCCACTGCAATGCATGCTTCTAAAGGAATGATAGAAGGAACTGCTGGAGAGAAAACCAAACATATTCATTTTGGTAACTCACTTGACCCTGAATATCAGGTGAAGAACGGTAATTTAATTGCTAACTCCAAACAACGTGTTGCGCCATCTATGTGTTTTGGCTGTTGGACGTTGTGTGGCGTTCGTGTACGTGTGGATAATGAAACCGATGAGATTCTGCGCATCTCAGGTAACCCTTATCACCCACTTTCCAGTGAGCAAAAAATCTCATTTGAAACCCCGGTTAAAGACGCTTATTTATCATTAACTGGTGAAGCGGGCATTGAAGGTCGTTCGACTGCTTGTGCACGTGGCAATGCTATGATGGATATTCGCACCAGTCCATATCGTATTACTCAACCATTAAAGCGTGTCGGTAAACGTGGTGAAGGTAAGTGGGAGCCGATCAGCTATGAGCAATTATTAAAAGAAGTGGTTGAAGGTGGTGATTTGTTTGGTGAAGGGCATGTTGATGGCTTAAAAGCGATTCGTGATATTAAAACGCCAGTTGATCCGAATAACCCTGAATACGGCCCGCTAGCCAATCAACTATTAATGACCAATGCGAGTAATGAAGGTCGTGATGACATCATTAAGCGTTTTGCTTTTAATAGTTTTGGTACTCGTAACTTTGGTCATCACGGTTCGTATTGTGGTTACGCGTTCCGTGCTGGATCTGGCGCATTTATGAATGATCTGGATGGTTTCTCTCATATGAAGCCAGATTTTGAACATGCAGAATTTGCATTATTTATTGGTACTGCGCCAGCGCAAGCCGGTAATCCATTTAAGCGTCAAGCACGTCAATTAGCCAATGCGCGTACTCGCGGTAATTTTGAATACACGGTGGTTACGCCAACGTTGCAAATGTCGACTAGCCTTGCCACGGGGAATAATAACCATTGGTTGGCCATTAAATCGGGTACGGATTCAGCCTTAGTATTAGCCATCATTCAATGGATGATCAGCAACGACAAATACGATAAAAACTTCCTTGTCCAGCCTGGTGCTTCTGCAATGAAAAAAGCTGGTAATGCCCATTGGTGTAATGCAACGCATTTAGTGATTGTTGAGCAAGGCCATGAGCGAGAAGGGGGGTTCTTACGTGCCTCTGATCTTGGTCTTGCTTACAGTGGTGACAAATTGTCAGATGGCGATGCGTATGTGATTGTTGATCAGGCCTCTGGTAAGTTAGCTCTGCATACTCAAGACAAACCTGCACAGTTGTATGTCGATCAAAAGATAAGCACGCCAAATGGTGAGATTGCAGTTCGTTCATCGATGCAACAACTCAAGCAAGCGGCATTTGAATACTCTATTGATGAATTTGCTGATCTTTGTGGTATTCCTGCTAATGAAATTACGCAGTTAGCAGCTAAATTACATCAACATGGCAGTAAATCTGTGGTTGATACTCATGGTGGTAACATGCACAGCAATGGTTTCTACAATGCTTTTAGTATTGTGATGCTTAACGCTATGTTAGGGAACATCAACAAAAAAGGTGGCATGATGGCTAAAGCGGGGGGTTACCCTACTTCGTCTGCTGGTCCACGTTACGATTTCACTCAATTTGATGGCATGGTTGCGCCGAAGGGAGTATTTCTTTCTCGTTCTAAATTCCCATATCAAAAAACCACGGAATATAAACGTCGTATTGAAGCCGGTGAATCGCCGTATCCAACCCGTGCACCTTGGTATCCAATTTCTGCGCCATTACTAACTGAGCATTTATCGGCGGCAATTGATGGTTATCCTTATCGCTTAAAAGCTTGGATCAACCACATGGCGAATCCTTTATATGGTGTACCGGGGTTAACCACGTTGTTACGTGACAAATTGTGCGATCCGAAAGAGTTGCCTTTGATTGTTTCGGTGGATGCATTTATCAATGAAACCACGGCAATTTCTGACTATATTGTGCCAGATACCGTGACGTATGAAAGTTGGGGTATGGCTGGTCCTTGGCATGATGTTCCAACCAAAGCAGTAACGGCTCGTTGGCCGATTGTCGAATCTCGTACAGAAAAGACGGCCGATGGTCGCGAAATTTGTTTAGAAACCTTCTTAATTGATATGGCGAAAAGCATGAAGCTAGGTGGCTTTGGTGATAACGCGATTAAAGATGCGCAAGGTAATTGGCACGGCATTCATAATGCGGCTGATTTCTACCTACGTTCAGCGGCTAACCTTGCTTATGTTGCCGGTGGAACACCGAATGCCAGCAGTGAAGATATTTACTTCTCAGGACTAGAGCGTTTGCTGCCCGATATGCAACGCGTGTTAAGCAAAGATGAATTTGCCAAAGTGGCCTTTATTTATGCTCGCGGTGGACGTTTTGAAAATGCCACTGAAGCCTACAAAGGTGATGTCATGAAATATCAATGGCAAAAACCGGTGGCGATTTGGAATGAAAAACTCGGTACTTCGCGTAATACCATGACAGGTGAGTTGTATTCTGGTTGCCCAACTTGGTATCCACAAAAGCTGGCAGATGGTACGCCAATGGATGAGGTGTATGCTAAATCAGAGTGGCCCTTTACCTTAACCAATTTTAAGTCGAATATTCATAGTGCAGTATCTAACCTTTCACCACGTTTGAATTCGATTAAAGGCAATAATCCAGTTTATATTCACCCAGAAGATGCCAAGCAATACGGCGTGCAAACGGGCGATCAGTTTACGGTTGAAACCCCAACTCACTCAATCAAAGCAACGGCAATGCTGGTGGATGGTATTCATCGTGGCGTACTCGGCTTTGAACATGGCTTTGGTCATACCGAGCTTGGTGAACGAGCTCACTGGATTGGTGATAAGCAACAACCGGTGAAAATGAAATCGAGCGATGGGGTGAATATCAACGATATCGGCTTGATTGATCCAACTCGTGAAGGGAAAGGTGTGTTACTGGATTGGGTAGTGGGTTCCGCTGCTCGTCAGGCGCTACCGGGTAAGATTAAACTGCCTTAATTGGGTATAGATTAATAATCTAGAACGAAAAACGGGCGCTCATTAATTTGAACGTCCGTTTTTTATTGGGAGAATATTCTCGTTTCTCGTTTCTCGTTTCTCGTTTCTCGTTTACGCGTTACACACTAATGCTTTGCGTTTTACCCAGATTTCATTAACCCATAGCGACAACATAATGACTGAACCGCCTAGTAATAAACGGGTTAAATCCACATCGCGATTCCAAATCACAATATTGACGATTAATCCTGCCGGCACCAGTGCATTATTCATTACCGCCAATGCGCCAGCGTTCACTAGACAAGCGCCTTTATTCCATAAGAAATAGCCTAGTCCAGATGCAATCAAACCTAGGTAGGTTAAAATTCCCCATTGCAGATTGGTCGTCGGAAGCTTTTCTGGATTGCCCATCAAAGCAAAAGCGATAGAAGCGATGACAAACGCACCAATATAGAAGTACCCAAACACTGTACGTTGTGAGATCTCGACGTTGTTTTGCTCCATCACATGCTTATAGCCGACTTGACCAAGGGCAAAGCAAAGGTTGGCACCTTGTACCACTAAGAAACCAGTGAGAAAGTTTTCATTGATGCCGGCAAATTTAATGATGGCGGCACCGGCAACGGCAATCACCGCAGTTAACAAATACCAAGGTGAGAAACGACCTTTCAATAGATCATAAATCAGCGTCACATAGATAGGCGTGAAGACGGTGAATAACAATACTTCAGGCACGGAAAGCAACAGAAACGATTGATAATAAAAGCAGTACATTAAGCCTAGTTGAATGCCGCCAATTGCCATTAATTTACCGATTAAGTTAGCCGGAATGTTTTTAAATTTAAGGAAAGGAAGAAAGACGAGGCCAGCTAGGGCAATACGCATCCAAACAGAAAACCAAGCATCAACTTGACCAGCAAGATAGACACCGATCAAGCTAAATGAAAACGCCCACAAAAGAGTGACCGCAGAAAGGTAAAACATAACTCACCAATTTAAATTAAATGTAAACTAAAAAGTAATTTTGTAGTTTACATTAATTTAAATTGAAAACATATTAGTCTTCTAAAGGTACGATTAGCATATCGACAGAAGTATCGTTAATCAGTTGGCGAGAAGTTGAAAGTAGCTTGCTCCAAAAATCTTTATGGTGACCACACAACACTAAATCGACATGTTGTTGCTCAATCGCATGGGAAATTTCATTACATAAATCACCGCTAGAGACAATGGTTTCAGTAATGGGGAAATCAATGCTCTCCACTAAGGTTTTAATTTTTTTCTGTGCAGCCTCAAGCATGGCATTTTGCGTTTCAGCAAAGTTGATTTCCATGAAGCCGGTATATATGTCAGTGAAATTGACATCAATATGAATCAGCGACAATTTAGCATCACAGACTTTGGCTAAGGCAGCGGCTTTATTGACGAGAATAACGCTGTCATCAGATAGGTCTACCGCTACAAGGATATGTTTGTACGTCATAATGTACTCTCCAATTATCATAATTTCAGTGCTTAGTTACTTGGGTATAGATTAAGATTTTAAGCACTGGGTCTATATTGAGACTATCATTAACATAGCGTAAAAAGTGTTGGTGATCTCTCACTATTTTTTACTATTTTAAGGTGGCAAATGATTTTCCATTAATGCAATAAGCAATGAGTTTAGATATAAAATTGATGTGGTCGAGCCTTTTGTTTAGGTGGCGTGTTATAATTTTCAGAGGTGCGTATCAAAATATTGAAGGAGTCACAAATGCTGTCTAAAGCAATGGTTGAACAGTTGAATGAGCAAATTAACCTAGAATTTTTCTCATCTAATCTATACTTACAGATGAGTGCTTGGTGTGAAGATAAAGGCTTCGAAGGTGCAGCAGAGTTTCTACGTACTCATGCAACTGAAGAGATGGAACACATGCAGCGTTTATTTACTTACGTGAGTGAAACCGGTGGCTTACCAATTCTAGGTGCGATTGATGCGCCAAAGCATAATTTTGATAGCCTAGGTGATGTGTTCCGTGAAACTTATGAACATGAGCAAATGATCACTCAATGCATCAATAAATTGGCTCACTTAGCTTTTACCAGTCAAGACTACTCAACCTTTAACTTTTTGCAGTGGTACGTGGCAGAGCAACACGAAGAAGAGAAATTGTTTAAAGGGATTTTAGATAAGTTAGAGTTAGTTGGTGAAGATGGCAAGGCCTTGTTCTTCATTGATAAAGACCTAGCTGAGTTAGCAAAACAAGGTTCATCATCTGTGATGGCAGGTTCTACGACCGTTTAATCGATCGAGAAAAGCAAAGGCAATATAACGGTTGTTGAGATTGTCTTTTCCTCCTGTCATTTATGATGTTTGGAGGGAAAGATGATCAGTGCAGATATACTATTAACCTCGTTATCCATTGTTACCCTTATTAATTTAGTGCGTTATATCACCGCACTCCGCTCACTTATTTTTATTATGAGAGAAGCGCATCCCCTTCTTTACCAGCAAGTCGATGGTCGAGGCTTTTTTAGCACTCATGGCAATATGACTAAACAAGTTCGTCTCTATCACTATCTGAAAGGTAAAGAGTATCTTCATCATCACGAAGAAGTCTTTATTAATAAATGCAGTAAAGTTCGTGAACTGTTCGTATTAACTTCCGGATTAGCTGGATTTACTTTGTTGATGGCATTTGTAGTTTAGCTTCACAGTATTGGTTGATATTTCTGCTGAACAAATGATGTGACATTGAAAGGATGTGCGTTAAAATCGCGCGTCCTTTTATTTTGCCTATATACCCAAGTCATTTGGATATATAGGCAAGCAGAGCAAGAGAAGTAGTTATGAGTACTCATTATGATGTGGTGATTATCGGTGCTGGTGCCGCGGGCTTAATGTGCGCAGCGGAGGCCGGAAAACGAGGTCGCACAACTTTAGTGATCGATCATGCGAAAAAGCCAGGGCGTAAAATCCTGATCTCTGGCGGCGGTCGTTGTAACTTCACTAATTACGATGTCAGTGCCAATAACTATCTCTGCCAAAATCCGCACTTTGTGAAATCTGCACTATCGCAATACACCAATTGGGATTTTATCAGCTTAGTGTCGAAATACGGTATTGAGTTTGAAGAGCGCGAACACGGTCAATTATTCTGTGTTGATTCTGCTAAGCAAATCGTTGATATGCTCCTCAAGGAGTGTGACTATCCAAATGTTTCGCAGCGCTATCGTTGTGATATTCACGATATTGAAAAAACCGATAGCGGCTTTCGTTTTAAAGCCAACAACGATGAAATCACTTGTGAATCTTTAGTGGTGGCAACCGGTGGGCTTTCTATGCCAAAACTCGGCGCAACGCCATTTGGCTATAAAGTCGCAGAGCAATTCGGTTTGTCTGTAATCAACACCACTGCCGGTCTAGTGCCATTTACGCTACACAAAGAAGACAAAGAAGATTTTGCCGAGCTTTCCGGTATCGCGATTCCGGCAGAAATTATCGCGCAAGACGGCACTGTTTTTAAAGAAGCGTTGCTGTTTACTCACCGTGGTCTATCTGGCCCATCGGTATTGCAAATTTCATCTTATTGGCAGCCGGGCCAAACTGTCACCATCAACCTAATCCCAGAAGTGGATGCTTTAGAATTATTAACCCAATCGAGAGAAAAACATCCCAATCAAAGCTTGAAAAATACCTTAGCCAAAGTACTGCCGAAGCGTCTCGTTGAAGTGTTAATTGAGCGTAAAATGCTACAAGACAAGCCTCTTAAGCAATTTAACCCAAATCAACTGCAAGCTATCGATCAGCAACTACAAAACTGGTACGTTATCCCTAACGGCACTGAAGGTTATCGTACCGCAGAAGTGACACTAGGCGGTGTGGACACTAAACACTTGTCATCAAAAACCATGCAATGTAATAGCGTACAAGGTTTGTACTTTATCGGTGAAGTAATGGACGTAAGTGGTTGGTTAGGTGGCTATAATTTCCAATGGGCATGGGCCTCTGGTTTTGTTGCTGGGCAGTGGGTGTAAACTATACTTTTTAAATACCACAATGCATATTAAACAACATAAGAAACCTTAAATCGGCCACTTATGTTGTTTCAGTATAGTCAAAAAATACTTACTTGTTTGTTATCTGATAATACTCACAAGCAAGCTCATGGTGGAGTGGGGAGGATTCGAGTTCGCACTCTCTTGGCTTATGCCGTGTTCGGCGGCTCACCATGTTTACTGACCATTTAGCCCATGATGTTTGCAGTTCATTGATATAATGATTTAGCACTTTCATATCTCCTCCCTCGCTCTATCTACACTAATGCTGGTAATGTTTTGAGCATTTTCAAAGCATTACTCATGTGGTTTTGTGTGGTGACAAAGCCCACGAGTTCATCATTGTCATCAAATGCACGGGCGGTGATGCCTTGCTGATCTAATTCAATTGACCACTTTGGTACGGATTGACCAGTTTGCCCGGCTAATTGAATGGGCAAATTAGGCGTTTTTACTTTTACCAACATGGCCGGCAATTTTAACGTTGCTGCTGGGCCTGCTGTTTTTGATAAGACTTTAGCTAATACGTTGGCGCTTAATAAGGTTGGCTGTAGGTAGGAGCGAACTTTGTTCTCAATTTGAGCACAATCACCAAGTGCGTAGATATTAGAATCGGATGTTTGTAATTGACGATTGACTACGATGCCTTTATCTACCGTTAAACCAGTCTGTTGTGCTAGTTGGATATTGGGTTTGAGTCCTGAAGCTGAAATAACGCTATCGACAAGAAATTGTTCACCAGAATTGAGAATCACCTCTACGCCAAAGTCCGTTTGTTCGAGCGCTTGCACGGTATTATTTAAATGTAACTTCACGCCACCTGCGGTTAACTTTTTCTGTAAAGGCGCAGAAATAGCATCTGGTAACATGGTTTGCATGACGCTGTCGCAAGGATCAACAACCGACACGGTTTTACCTGATGTTGAAAGATCCATTGCCAGTTCAGTGCCAATTAAGCCCGCGCCAATAATGAGTACATGTTCTGCTTGGTAAAGTTTATGCTGTGCGGCTTGATACTCGATACGGCTATTGAGTGTTATCACCTCTTTAACCGCTGAGCCATTCATCGCTGGAATAAAGGTTGAAGCGCCGGTCGCCAAGACTAGTTTGGAATAGCTAAGCACATCCCCTTTGGTTGTTGTCACGTTTTGTGCATGGCGATCAATCGTTTCCACTTTGGTTTGGGTGTAGATAGTAATCTCATTATCTTGAGCGAAGCTATTTGCAGCTTGGCGGATAAGCGCATCGGCATTGTGTTTGTTGGTAAACACATGGCTAAGATCGGGCTTATTATAGTCATGGCCATCATCAGCGGTAATCACTGTGATTGGGGTTTGTTTATCTGAACGGCGTAATGCCTTCACTAATTGATAGGCAGCGAAACCACTGCCTATGATCATAATTGGATTACTCATTACGCCACCTGAGATTGGTTATCTTTGTCGATATTGTTGCTTAATGTGCTTGTGCAAGGTTCAAACACTTCTTTACCAATACCACATTCAGGACATAAGAAATCTTCAGGTACTTGCCCCCAAGCGGTTCCAGGTTCAACACCTTGGTTGGGTTCACCAAGTTCAGGCTCATAGACCCATTGGCAAACGGTACATAACATGGCTTGCTGCTCATCGGCTGACGAATTGGCAGCATTTTCTGGCTCTGCCATTACTGACTCAGGAGTGGATTCCGCTGCTGACTCTGTTGCATTTGCTGATGGTGCAACGGCTTGATTTGTCATGATGTTAGTGACGTTTTTAGGTGCAGAATAAGCCACATTAGAAAGGTCATGCAGTGCCCACTCTTTTGCGATTTGACGGCCATAGTCGCGGCACTCTTGCATCGCTTTACCATCTGGACGCCATTTGGTTTTCTTGCTAATTGCTGTTTCAAAGCCGCAATCCATTAAGCGTGTGTGAATACGGTCAACCGCACCACCGTTCCAACCATAACTACCAAAGGCTGCCGCTTTTTTATTTTTGAAGCGTAAACCGGTGATTTCTTCTAGCATGCCAGCCACTTTAGGCATCATGACATTGTTCATGGTTGATGAGCCCGCCAAGATGCCTTTTGAACGGAATACATTAGAGAGAATTTCATTTTTATCGTGCAAAGAGACGTTAAACACTTTTACTGCCACATTGGGATCAACATCATTAATACCTTGAGCAATAGCATCTGCCATCATTCGTGTGTTGTTCGACATTGAGTCATAAAATAAAGTGATACGATCTTCCTGGTAATTATCCGCCCATTCTAGGTATTGGTGAATAATTTGAGTTGGGTTGTCGCGCCATACAATACCGTGAGCGGTTGCGATCATATCAACAGGTAGCTCTAGACTAAGCACCTCTTGGATTTTAGAGGTCACTAATGGGCTAAATGGTGTCAGAATGTTGGCGTAATAACGTAAGCATTGCTCATAAAGCTCAACCTGATCGACTTCATCATTAAATAGGTGTTCATCACAGTAGTGCTGACCAAATGCATCGTTACTAAATAGCACGGCATCTCCAGTTATATAAGTCATCATGCTATCTGGCCAATGCAGCATTGGGGACTCGACAAATACAAGTGCTTTGCCATTACCTAAGTCAATGCTGTCGCCGGTTTTCACCACATTAAAGTTCCAATCAGGCTGGTGGTGGTGACCGGTGATCGAATCAACGGCATTCTCAGTACAATAAATTGGCGTGTTAGGGATTTTGGCTAATAGCGCGCCTAAAGCCCCAGCGTGATCTTCTTCAGCATGGTTGATAACGATGTAGTCAATCTGGTTAAGATCAATTTCCATTTCTAAGTTTTGGACAAACTGCTGGCTAAAACGATGATCGACGGTATCGATTAAAACGGTTTTTTCTTCTTTAATTAGGTAGCTGTTATAGCTGGTGCCACGTGTGATTTTATATTCTGTACCATGGAAATTTTGCACTTCCCAATCACGTTGGCCAACCCAGTGGATATTATTTTTAACATGAATAGACATAAAACGACTCCTAAGTATGAATTCTAAATTTGGATAAAAAGTAAATGAATAAATTTCTTATCCATACTATTGCAGCATGCGTGCCAACTTTTAAATTCATTGTTTTTCAGTATCTTATGCTTTTAGTGTTGTTTTTGTTGTCATAATGACAGTGTTTGTTTGGTGTCAAAAAGACATTTGATGTGTCATATTGACATGGCACTTAAAGCAAGTAAGAAAATTAAAGAGAGTAGGGAAATGCAGAAGTTTCATTCACAAATAACGCAACTCGCGCTTGATTTGACGTTAGGAATATCCAATCAAGACCGTTTTGAGCGTCTTCTCGAAGTATTAAGGAATACTTTAAATTGTGATGCAGCGGCATTGCTTGCTTATCGAAACCAACAGTTCGTGCCATTAGCGATTGATGGCTTGTATGATGAGGTGATGGGACGACGATTTAATCTTGATGAACATCCCCGTTTAGAAGCGATTGCACGAGCGGGGGATGTGGTTCGCTTTCCAGCTGATAGTGATATTGCTGACCCCTATGATGGGCTGATCCCAAATAAAGGGGATAAGTTACACGTCCATGCTTGTGTCGGATTACCGTTAATTGCACATGGCCATTTGATTGGGGCGCTGACGATAGATGGCTTTGATGCTCATCAGTTTGACACTTTCACTGATGGTGACTTACGGACCATTAGTGCATTGGCAGCCGCGAGCTTACATACCTCCTTATTAGTGAAGCAATTGGAATCACAGGTGGTGAATACTAGTGATGCGGACTCTCATATCACCAAAGAAATGAATTTAACTGAGGAGATGGTTGGCCAGTCAGGCGCGATGATGGATTTAAGAATGCAGATCCAAGCAGTGGCGAATACCGATCTTTCAGTTTTGATTATGGGTGAAACGGGGGTTGGTAAAGAACTTGTCGCGACCGCCATTCATAATCAATCGAATCGTGCCAAGCAAAATTTGGTGTATTTAAACTGTGCGGCTTTACCTGAGTCGGTGGCGGAAAGTGAATTATTTGGCCATGTAAAAGGCGCTTTTACTGGCGCGATCAGTCACCGTAAAGGTAAGTTTGAATTAGCTGATAATGGCACGCTATTTTTAGATGAAGTGGGTGAATTGCCTTTAGGACTGCAATCTAAATTATTGCGAGTATTGCAATATGGCGATTTGCAGCGAGTTGGTGATGACAGTGTGCTTAAAGTGAATACCCGGATTGTGGCCGCAACCAATCGAGACTTGCATCAAGATGTAGTGAACGGAAAGTTTCGGGCGGATTTATATCACCGCTTGAGTGTCTTTCCTATTCATGTTCCAGCGCTCAGAGATCGAACTGGGGATATTACCTTATTGAGTGGTTTTTTTATTGAAAAGTGCAAACACAAATTGAATTTGAATCATTTGAGTATCTCCTCTGCCGCTTTGCAGTTATTGGGGCAATATAGTTGGCCGGGTAATATTCGTCAGCTTGAGCACGCTATCCACCGTGCGGCGGTGTTATCAAAAACAGAAAAGGTAGCAAAAACCGAAAAAGTAACAAAAACAGAAAATAATCAGTCTAGCCCGATTAGTTTACAGCCCCATCATTTTGAATTGATACAAGCAGAATCCACCTCACTGCAAGGTAGTGAGAATCAAAATCAGCTAGCGGATACCGTTAATTCTGATATAGCTAACGATTACTCCTTGGGTCTAAAAGCAGCTACTGAGATATTTCAAGCGCAAGTGATCATGGATGCACTAAATAATAATCAGCAGAACTGGTCTGCTACTGCTCGTGAGTTGAAAATTGACAGTGGTAATTTGCATCGACTAGCAAGACGCCTAGGATTAAAGTGATACCTACCATGATAGTAATAGATACCTAAGGGGAATATATGAGCCATCTAGTCATTCCAAAACATTGGAAAATCCGACGTTCTACTCACTTTTTTACTAAAGATAATGTGCCTAAAGCGTTGCTGACTCATCACAATACCGCAGAAGGTGTGTTTGGGCAGATCTGTGTCATGCAAGGAACGGTTACTTTTTATGGATTTGCAAATGAAGAAGCCACGGAACCAGAGCAAGTCGTGGTGATTAATGCCGGTTCGTTTGCCACGAGTCCACCTCAATATTGGCATCGTGTTGAACTCAGCGATGATGCTCAATTTAATATTAATTTTTGGGCGGAAGAAGAAACCGGTAATAAAGCCATGTTTAAGAGCTCAAGAATTCATAGCAAACCCATCGATGGGTTATTAGATAGTGAATAGGTAGCTTAATCATTTCTAAATGGTTAATAGCTTATACCTATCAAATCGATATATTCAATCCATTAGCCCTTATTAACTAGAAGGGATATTCTGTATCCATAGCAAAGTTAATGTTAATCACTACTCAAGATAAGAGAGGCGATAATGGAAAAGAATATGATTGGTTTGAATAAACAACAAACAGCAACATTAGTAGATGACCTCAACCAACTATTGGCAGATTACCAAATTCTCTATACCAATGTACGTGGTTATCATTGGAACATTAAAGGTCGCGATTTCTTTGAATTACATGCAAAATTTGAAGAGATTTATAACGACCTGGTTCTGAAAGTAGATGAAATTGCTGAGCGTATTTTGACTCTAGGTGGTACACCAGTTCATGCTTTCTCTCGTTATTTAGAGATGTCGGATCTGGAAGAAACCTTGAATGTGTCGAATGGTACTGAAGCGGTGGGTAATATTTTATCGGCTTACCGAGTGCTACTGACTAAGCAACGTCAAATTGTGAAAGTTGCAGCCGATGTTGATGATGAAGGTACGGTTTCACTGATGAGTGACTATATCAGTCAGCAAGAAAAAGAAAGTTGGATGCTGAACGCTTATCTTCAATAAAAATAGATAAGTGACAATAAATGAATCTGAGCCCAAGTTTGAATGCTTGGGCTCTTTTTTGTATTTAAATTAACCATAACAAAAGAAAGGTTAAAGTGATCACATTTATTAAACAATAAGTTACACCTTGATCACGATCTGATTTCTTTTTAGTTCTGCTCAATTAAAATATGATTTAAAACTAACACTTATTCACTACACGATATGTATTATAAGGTGACGAAGTTATGTCAGTATTAACACAAGAAGAATCAATCTCTGGCGGCTCGCGTTATGTAGGTTTAATTCTTGGTCCTTTAGTTCTTATTTTAACGCTTATCTTTCCTGCACCTTTTGAAGGTTTAACAGAGCCTGCTTGGCGCATGATTGGTTTAGCGACCTTTATGGCTATTTGGTGGGTAACCGAAGCTGCTCCTATTCCTGTTACGTCATTTTTGCCAATCATTCTTTCTCCATTACTCGGTACAGCGGATATTAAAACCGCAACTGCAGCCTATGCTAACCCATTAATTTTCCTATTTCTTGGTGGCTTTATGTTGTCGCTTGCGATGGAGAAGTGGAATCTGCATCGGCGCGTTGCACTGATTGCGATGTTAGCGGTAGGGAACAAACCCGCACATCAAGTCGGTGGATTAATGTTAGTCACAGCGTTTCTTTCTATGTGGATGAGTAATACGGCAACTGCGGTGATGATGCTGCCAATTGGTATGTCAATTATTACGATGGTATGCGGTGAGAAAGGCGATAAAAATCCACAGTTTGCCAGTGCTTTATTATTGGGTATTGCCTATTCCGCCAGTATTGGTGGGCTTGCAACGTTAATTGGTACACCACCAAATGCTCTGCTTGCCGCTTATTTATCTAGCTCTTACCAAATTGAGTTAGGTTTTGGTCGTTGGATGATGGTGGGATTACCTCTTACAATTGTCATGCTGACATTGGCTTGGTTGTGGCTGACTAAGGTGTCTTATAAGTTGCCAAATGAAGATGCAGGTGATGCTCGCAGTTTATTGAAAAACCAATTGCAGTTATTGGGTAAATTAAGCAAGGGTGAAAAATGGGTTGCAGTGATTTTTGTGGGTGCAGCCGTTAGTTGGATTACCCGTCCTCTATTAGCAAAATGGACTGGGCTTCCGATCAACGATACCAGTATTGCGATTTTTGCTGCTTTATTATTGTTTGTTATTCCAGTAAATACGAAAAAACAAGAGTTTGTTCTTGATTGGGAAAGTACCAAGAAATTACCTTGGGGCGTATTATTATTATTTGGTGGGGGCCTAAGTTTAGCCGCGCAAATTAAATCTTCTGGTTTAGCTGATTTTATTGGTGATAGTTTAGGTGCAACGAATGGCATGCCGATTATTGTTGTGATGTTAATCGTTACCGCTGCAATTATCTTTTTAACCGAAGTGACCAGTAATACTGCAACCGCAGCAGGCTTCTTGCCGTTACTAGGACCAATTGCGGTTGCGATGGGGGAAGGCCCAATGATGTTAGCGATTCCAGCAGCACTGGCGGCAAGTTGCGCCTTTATGATGCCAGTGGCCACACCACCAAACAGCATCGTATTTGCTTCCGGTCAACTTAAAATCAAAGAAATGATCCGCGCAGGCTTTGCATTGAATATAATGGGTATTTTTATTATTACCGCATTAAGCTACACGCTGGCCGCTTGGGTGTTTGGGATGTAGGGGGAACGTTGCTCGAGCGCTTTGCTTCTAGGGCGCTACGCTGCTCGTAACTCGATGATGCTGTAGTGATTTAACTAAGCCGATAACTGTCATTGTTATCGGCTTTTTTTCTTTTTCGAGACACGAGCTACGAGAAACGGAGTGCTCGAGTTACGCCTTATGTTTTTTCAAATACCCCAAACTTTCCTCTTTTCCCATATATTTTGCCAAAGTACGTTGCGGCACTTTACGTAGATCCACCACAATTAATCCATCAAGTGCATCATTAAAGTCTTTATCAACATTAAAGCATATCAACTTACCATTTAGGTTGAGGTATTGTTTTAGCAATACAGGAATACTTTTTTGTCCTAAACGGGTGAGCACTTTAGAGAGCAGTTGAATATCGGCCAATGACGATAACATATCAGCCCGCCAGAAGTTGTTTTTACTTTTTTTCAGTGGGTTACTGGCTTTGACTAACGTAGCGTTATCTTTATCGAAATGATGCATTTCAAGGGTAGATACCATTAATTCACGTGCTGTGGGGCTGTATTCACTACTAATGCTGACCGGGCCGAATAAGTGGGTATATTGTGGGTTTCGGTAGGTGTAAGTGGCAATGCCTTTCCACAATAACAGTAATGCAGTCAGACTACGTTGGTAAGGTAAGTCGATCACTGAGCGGCCCATTTCAATCGCATGACCAAATTGATTGATCAAGGTTTCATCAAATTGGAATAGGGTGCGAGAGTATAAACCTTTGACGCCTTTATTTTTCAGTATGCGATCGGTTAAACCGAGTCGATAGGCACCGACTAATCTTTGGGCTTTGTTATCCCAAATGAAGAGGTGTTGATAGTCGTGATCAAATTCATCAAGGTCACATTTTTTTCCTGTACCTTCGTTAACGAGGCGAAAATTGACCTCGCGAATTCGACCTATTTCCTGTAACACATTCGGTATGTCAGAGCTGTCGCAGCAATAAACATCAAAGTTTTTAAAGTTTAATAAGTGGGCTGATGTTGGTAGTTTGTGAATATCCGAAACCAATCGATCTTGTAAGATCGGTGCGATCACAGCAGTTTGGTGGGGCAAACTAGGCGCTTGATGTTCAGCTCTAGGCGCGAGTAAGTAAGTATTTAATCTTAAATAATCAACGATATGTTGTTCACTTGATAAGCTTTCAATCTCATTTCGATCAATCAGATCTCCAATTGAAATATCGATCATTTGATTGGTTTTATTGAGCATTTCTCGGCCTAACAGGGCAGTTCGCAAGTAGGGATGAAGCATACCCGCCCAATAAAAAGGCTTACTATTATGACCGTTGATATGTATAGCAAGCGCGTTGGCATTGCTACGTTTGATTAATTTGGCGATTGAACGACTCCAAGGTTTGTCATTGAGCTGCCCTTGCTCGTCAATACTTGAGACTTCTCCGGCAGGAAAAACCAATAATACGCCATCATTATGCAGGTGTTTCAGTCCTTCGCGTAGTGCTTTGATATTGGCACTAACGGCATTTTTTCCTTCAAATACATCGACACTAATAAAGAGTGGCGCAAGCTCCGGTAATCTCTTTAAAAATTGATTGGCCAGTATTTTGACATCAGGGCGAACTTGCAACAACATTTCTGCCAGTATCACGCCTTCCACCGCGCCGAGTGGATGATTGGCGACGATCACTAAAGGCCCCGTTGCCGGAATATTACTAAGGTGACCAGAGGCGACTTGATATTGTAGTCCTAGCTTTTCTAAGGTGTGACGTAAAAAGCTTTTAGTGTCGAGATCTCTTGGCAATTCTCGATAGTAAGTATCTAAGGTGTGCAGGCCGGTGACTCTTTCCGCGGCACGTTCTAGTAGGCGAAAAGGCGTCACGTTGGGTAAGCGAAAAGGACTAGTTTGCATATCAAGCTCCTAGGTAACTATCGATTCATTTCATTATTTATCTAACTTACTCGTTGAATCTTTCAATTTTTTTACAGACTCGTTTTATGATTCATCTAAAATGGCCGGCCAGTTTTGATTCGCGGCTTTGATAAAGTTGTCTTTTTTAGGAAGCCAAGTCTCTTGAACGCTTTGGTCGTAGTTAATGTATAGCTTTCCTTGATGGATAGTCCATTGATGTGGATTACCCGGTGCCAATTGATTTTTTTCACCGACTGCCCAAGCGCAGTAACCGCCGTATTGAGGCGCGTATTTTTCAGGATCATCGGTAAACATATCGAGATGTTCTTTGCTGGTAAACCACCATTCGGCGCCTTGGTATTTGGCTTTAAAGTTACTTGAACCTTCCAGCGCTTTGCCTTCGGTAAAGTAAGCCACCGTGTCATAGCCTTCGAGCGCTTTATTGCTGAAAAAGCCAGTATAAATAGGGTCACTTGCGGCGATTGCTTGAGTACTAAACAAGGTCTGGCAAACAAGTAACAGAGTAAATGTTAGCGCTTTCCAATAGGCTTTCATGCTGGTATCTCCGTCTTTATGATTCTTGGTTCTGTCAGACTATGTATGGCTTGAGACTGACATGGTGAACCAGGTTGGTAATCCATTGTGATGCGGTTAGCGTCGACATTGATCATGGTTAAGCTAACGGTTTGGGCGTCATCACGATGCATGCATACCGAGTGCGCGCCGGCTTGTGGCGAATGGCTCATGTGGTAGTCCCGTAATTGACTGAAGCTAGGTTGCGTCTGATGTTTGGTTTGATGCTTGATTCGATGTTTAGCTTGATGGTTGAAGTAAGCCAATCGCGAGGCTTGCACTTGTTCAAACTCAAGCGAAGAGGACGTGATCGGGCTCGATTGCTCGCGCGGAAACACTTCAAGTCCATCCCAGATAATCGTGGGTATCTGGTCATTTGGAGTCAGTTTTTCCGGATCAAAAATTAATAAGCTAAATGGTGGGTAGTCGCTCCAATTGATGGTCGTTAATTGCTCAGCAACTTGTGCGTAATTTTGACAATAAGCCAATTGGCGTACCAGTTGTCCACGGCTTTGTTTGGCGGAGCTTGGGGTTTGTCCTTGATAAAAATTCAGTAAACATAGGCTCAAACCGTGATTATTAGTGGCTACCCAGGTGCCTTGTCCATCTGGGTCGATGGGCATTAAAGCCACGCTATCTTGTTTGCTGAAAGCTTGAGGCGGTAGTGCAATCGAACGGGTTTTCTGTTCATCACGATTAAACAGTATTTGATAGCCACTTGGTGTGACTCGCCACGTTAAGGTACACATTAGCTTAGTCTCCTCATTAACATAGCCCCCTCAAATAACTCGCGGTGGCAGGCGCATAAGAAAAAATGTCGTCGGTTTGAATCTGGCAAGCTTCGGCGTTGACTCTCATCACCGAAAAGTGGTGAGTCGTATGGCTCGACACAAACAGCAATTCTCTCTCTAGACTAGAAGTCATCTGACATATTTTTTGTTGGTAAATCGAGGTTTCACTTTTGATGGTAACCGGCGTTGTTAAGTCTTGTTTATTTAGTGCGAGTAACCAACTTTTTATGGTCTGTAGCTCATCAATACCGACTTCACGCTGTGTTTCGACTAAGGCACCGCGGCGACGTTGATCGTAATCGATAACCCCTTGCGGGTAGTTCATCAGGGCAAAGTACATATCATTAATATGACGCAAGTGACCCCCTATGCTGCTTTGTACATAAGGCATGGCAATATAGATGTATTGAGCGTTATCAAGTTGCCCTAGTAGCTGAAGAGCTTGCTCAATCCCTTCAAGATTGGCACTCACTAATGGATGGTGAGCATTGTGATTGTCTGATGATGCTGCCATAGATGTCGACATTCCTTACCTTCTTACCTTCTTACCTTCTTACGTTCTATAAAGTGTTTAAGCTGCGTGTGCTTAAAGCCCTTAATTCGTTTTTTAATCAGTAGCTGGGTAGTGTTTAATTAATTGTTTTTCTTGCTTTAACGCGCGGAACAATTCGCCAAACGTGGGGACTTTATGGCCGGCTTTTTTTTGCAATGCGCCAATTTCATATAAGCAGCGATATTGATAAAGCAAGGTAGAAAAAATCTCTTTGAGTGGGGTGTTACTATCCCAAATGTGTCCCGCCTCGCTGCTCGCACCATTCATTTCTAAAATATCGAAATCCTTGCCTTGCATCAGCGAGTCAATGTCTTTGAATTTCACATCCAAGCGCCCAAAGTGATAGCCGGGGTAGTCATCAAAAATCTGGTCTAATTTTTCGGCGAGGGCATCGGTAATATAAGCGTTACCATTTTTGAAAATGCAGCCACGACTATGGCTACCGGCAAAGGCGAGTTGGAAAGGTTTGCCATGATCCAAAACCTGTTCGAGCTGATCTTGATGGCGAGGTAGGTATAAATGCGCAAGCTGACTGGCGCGTGGGTCTTGTTCAATCAATTGACGCAGAGTGTGCTTTCCTGTGCCGATTACTACCGGTGAATATTTAAGGGTGATCGAGAATACTTTGCCTTTTGCTTGGTTAGGATAACGGATATAAAATAGCCCAGCTTCGGCTTGATAAGGCGATTTTTTTTGCAGCATGTAGCGAGCATGATCTGGGAAAGAGGTGATGTATTGTTGTAGCTCTTGATCGGATTCCACCAACTGTACGCCGACCCCACGGCAACCTTGATCTGGCTTGGCAACCACTGGGTAGTTTAATCCGGCATTAATCATGGCTTGTTTGGCTTCTAGCCATTGCGCTGATAAGGAAGATCGCTCTGATTCAGTTTGTTTGGTTAAGGTAACAAACGGCGGGATCCATTGTTTGGCGTAATCGCCCGCCAGTTCTAATATTTCTTGTTTCGATTCACCGACCATACCGCTGAGTTTGATGTGTGGGTTGGCGACCATAGGCAGGCGAAAATCACGATATTTCACGCCATACCATAAGCTTTGTAAAACCACTGGGGTATAGAAGAACCAAGTTGGCCAAAACTCAAAACGAGAAACAGCCTTACCCGAATCATCCATTGTCGGCATACCTTGATTGGGTAACGCAGATGATGGTTGCCTAGTTAATGTCTCAGTGCGATCTTCAGGCGTTGCGTACATATTAAAGTTTCCCTTTTGAAATGCGATGGGATTGAGAGAGTTCGGCTAGGTTGCGGTTGCGATTTGAGCTTTTGATATTGTGATGAAATGAGCGGCCCGCAATACGGTTTACTCCCCACAATAAAATTAATGCGATTGGGCCAAGCAACCATTTCTGTGGATGTTGTTGTAAATACTCGGTGCTACCGATCTGGTAAATGATGCCGAAGACTAAGGCTGTCCATGCGGCTGTCGCCAATAACACCGCAATCAAGAATTGATGAAATGGAATGCGAAAGTAGCCGCATAAAGTAAAGCTGACGCTACGTAGACCGGGAATAAAACGGATGATAACAATGTTGATAATGGCGTGATGTTTTAAGCGGCGTCTAGCTTGACGCAATAATGGCATGCTCAATAAGCGATAACGCAGCGCGCGCCAACGTCTTGCCCATACTCCAAAGGCGTACAACAACGCATCTCCACTGGCGATACCGACTAAGATGGCTAATAACGCCACTTCAAAAGACATCGAACCTTGGCTTGCCATTACCGCGGCGGTGATAATTGCCAAGTCTTCCAACAAATACGACAGCAGCACGATGCCAATAAAGGCTAACCATGCATTTTGTTGTATCATTTTGGGTTGGAGTAAGGTTATGTAGTCTTCCATTCGAATTTAGTCTATTTGATTAATAAAACATCACTGATAAAGAACCCATAATGCACATTTAAATTTCAATGTTATTCTGTGAATTTCTTAACACGCTGAATTTTCTAAAATATTTTATAATTGTCCCTACCTTTATTATTGAAGGTTTAAGCTGCAAAACGATGACAGGGTTATGTTCCATTTACATAGGGTTTCCTTTATACAAAGGCCATTTTTAGTGTAGTTGTCGGTACAAAAAATGAAACCTCACCTTGTGGTCTAAAATCCTAGTAAAAGTTCGTGTATACTCGCTTTTATGTATAAATAACCAGTAGATAACGATGGATCCTTCTTTATTACTCGACGGTCTTAATGACAGACAACGTGAAGCGGTAGCCGCTCCATTGGAAAACTTACTCGTATTGGCGGGCGCAGGTAGTGGTAAAACTCGCGTGTTGGTTCATCGAATTGCTTGGTTATTATCGGTAGAACAAGCGTCGCCGTTTTCGATCATGTCGGTGACCTTTACCAATAAAGCCGCTAAAGAAATGCGTGGCCGAATTGAAGAGCTGATGATGGGGACATCATCGGGCATGTGGAATGGTACTTTCCACGGTATTTGTCACCGTATTCTTCGTGCCCATTATATGGATGCGAAACTACCGGAAGATTTTCAAATCTTAGATTCGGAAGACCAAGTTCGTCTACTGCGCCGTTTGATCAAAGCGCAAAATCTCGATGAAAAGCAATTTCCTGCC
The DNA here is from genome assembly GCF_053544035.1 of Vibrio sp. E150_018. Classification (NCBI taxonomy): domain Bacteria; kingdom Pseudomonadati; phylum Pseudomonadota; class Gammaproteobacteria; order Vibrionales; family Vibrionaceae; genus Vibrio; species Vibrio sp. E150_018. The sequence goes on from NZ_JBHGNY010000006.1 coordinate 68,257, forward strand.
AAGCAAGCCAGCTGGTGGATCAATGGTAAGAAAGATGAGGGTTTACGCCCTAGTCATATCGATACTTATCATGATCCGGTCGCTAAAACCTATCTGCAAATTTATCAAGCGTATCAAGAGGCTTGTGACCGTGCAGGCTTAGTCGATTTTGCTGAAATCCTACTACGTTGCCATGAATTACTGCGCGATAAAGTGCATGTGCGTGAACATTATCAAGCGCGCTTTAAGCATATTTTGGTCGACGAATTTCAAGATACCAATAATATTCAATACGCTTGGCTACGCATGATGGCTGGAGCGGATTCGCATGTGATGATTGTCGGTGATGATGATCAGTCGATCTATGGCTGGCGTGGCGCACAAATCGACAATATTCAAAAGTTCCTGCGTGAATTCCCCGGCGCGCATACCATTCGTTTGGAGCAAAATTACCGCTCGACCAAAAATATCCTGAATGCTGCCAATGAGCTGATCAGCAATAATACTGAGCGTATGGGTAAAGACTTATGGACCGATGGTCATGACGGTGAGCCAATCTCTCTGTATTCGGCTTATAACGATTTGGATGAAGCGCGCTTTGCGGTCAATAAAATTAAAGAATGGCATGAAAAGGGTACCCCTCTAGTCGATTGTGCCATGTTGTACCGTAACAATGCTCAGTCTCGTGTCTTGGAAGAAGCGTTAATTCAAGCGCGTTTGCCGTATCGTATTTATGGCGGTATGCGATTCTTCGAACGTCAAGAAATCAAAGATGCTTTGAGTTATTTGCGCTTGATGAACAATCGTAATGATGATGCTGCATTTGAACGTATTGTGAATACGCCAACTCGTGGGCTCGGGGATAAAACATTAGAGACCATTCGTATGACGGCGCGTGATCGTGGTACTACCTTATGGCATGCTGGCGTTCAATTAATTGATGAGAAAGTATTATCTGGCCGTGCGGCGAGTGCATTTAGCCGTTTTATTGAGTTAATCAATGCGATGGAAGATGACACCTTTGATTTAGCACTACATGAACAATTTGACCATGCAATTAAATCCTCCGGTCTATTTGCCATGTATGAAATGGAAAAGGGCGAAAAATCCAAGGCACGTATTGAGAACTTAGAAGAACTGGTTACCGCAGCACGCCAGTTTGAAAAGCCCGAAGAAGCTGATGATATGAGTATGTTGTCGGCCTTCTTATCACATGCTGCATTAGAAGCGGGTGAAGGGCAAGCGGATGAATTTACCGATGCAGTACAGTTAATGACACTGCATAGTGCTAAAGGTTTGGAATTCCCATTAGTGTTTATGGTGGGCGTTGAAGAGGGGATGTTCCCTAATCAAATGTCGGCCGAAGATGCCGCGCGTTTAGAAGAAGAACGCCGCTTGTGTTATGTTGGTATGACTCGCGCAATGCAAAAGCTTTATATTACTTATGCTGAAATGCGACGTGTGTATGGTCAAGATAAGTACCATAAGCCATCACGTTTTATTCGTGAAATTCCAGAAAGCTGTGTGGAAGAAGTTCGCATGAAAGCGCAGGTGAGTCGTCCGGCTACGTCGGGTCGATTTGGGGCAACGGCAGTCAAAGAAAATTTTAATAGCACCGGTTATTCATTAGGTCAGCGAGTTAAGCACGCCAAATTTGGCGAAGGTACCATTATCAACTTCGAAGGCAGTGGTGCACAAAGTCGAGTACAAGTGGCCTTTAATGGTGAAGGTATTAAGTGGCTAGTGACCGAATATGCTCGTTTAGAGACGCTTTAGTAGATGCTTCAAAAATAGGTTGGTTAAATAAACATGGATAAAACGTATTCTAAGTTAGTCAACTCTGCCGCGTGGGCCGCCATGGTGATCGCGACTATTTTACTATTAGTGAAATTAGTGGCGTGGTGGCAAACTAATTCAGTAAGTTTATTAGCTTCATTGGTTGATTCCTTGTTGGATATGGCAGCTTCACTGACTAATTTATTGGTGGTGCGCTATGCAACTCAACCAGCCGATGACGAACATCAATTTGGTCATGGTAAGGCAGAATCTTTAGCCGCATTGGCACAAGCGATGTTTATCTCAGGTTCAGCGTGTTTCTTATTACTGAATGGGGTAGACCGTTTTTTCCGCCCGCAAGAATTGGTCTCGCCAGAGCTTGGTGTGTGGGTCAGTGGTTTTGCTATTTTGTTAACTTCAGGGCTAGTGCTGTTTCAAAAGCATGTCGTGCGAAAAACTGGTAGCCAAGCTATTGCTGCTGACTCTCTGCATTATCAAACCGACTTATTTATGAATATTGCGATCATGATTGCGCTGGTATTAAGTTGGTATGGCTTAAAACAAGCCGATGCAGTATTTGCCGTGGGGATTGGTTTATACATTCTGTATAGCGCTTATCAAATGGCGCAAGAGGCGGTGCAATCATTACTAGATCGCCAGTTACCAGAAGAGGAAGTCCAAGCGATTCATCTGGCTTGTGTGTCAGTAGAAGGGGTACTCGGCGCGCATGATCTACGTACTCGCATGTCAGGTCCGGTACGCTTTATTCAAGTGCATATTGAGCTTGATGATAATTTACCTTTGGTTGAAGCGCATCGCATCTCCGATGAAGTAGAGGGTAAATTAGAGACATTGTTTCCTCATTCAGATGTGCTTATTCATCAAGATCCAATATCGGTGGTACCTGACGTAAAATATCAGCCGTTAAATTAGCCGAAATGCGGTGAATAACATAAAATTATGTGACTTGGCTCATTATTATTGAGACAATTTAGTGGTTAATGTCTATCTTATAGGCAGATAAAACGCAGTTGATAGTGATATGAATCAACATCACTAAGCGTCAAACTTGTATATTATGCTTAATGTTATTTATGTAATTTTCACGCTGGGATAAAGGCTCGTAGTTAAAGAAGCCAGTAAACGGACTAGCGAAGAATTGGGTTGAGTTGCCAATTAAGTATTAGGCTAAAAATAGATAGCCAGTTTCGGTAGCTGAACAAATGAGTTTCTTTTTTTAATATTTTTAGAGGGTGATCATGGTTAAGAAGATCGGTGTTTTAACAAGTGGTGGCGATGCACCAGGCATGAACGCAGCAATTCGTGGTGTCGTGCGTACCGCATTAGGTGAAGGGTTAGAAGTCTTTGGTATTTACGATGGTTATCTTGGTTTGGTTGAAGACCGTATTGAGAAACTAGATCGCTCAAGCGTTTCTGATGTAATTAACCGTGGCGGCACTTTTCTTGGTTCTGCTCGCTTCCCTGAGTTTAAAGAATTGGCAGTTCGTGAAAAAGCGATTGAAAACTTAAAAGCACACGGCATTGATGCGCTAGTGGTTATCGGTGGTGATGGTTCTTACATGGGCGCGAAAAAACTGACTGAAATGGGTTACCCATGTATCGGTTTACCAGGCACAATCGATAACGATATCGCAGGTACTGACTACACGATTGGTTACTTAACGGCATTAAATACCGTTATTGATGCGATTGACCGTCTACGTGATACTTCTACATCACACCAACGTATTTCGATTGTTGAAATCATGGGTCGTCACTGTGGTGATTTGACTTTGATGTCTGCAATTGCCGGTGGTTGTGAGTACATCATCACCCCTGAGAATAATTTAGATAAACCAGCATTAATCCAAAATATCAAAGATGGAATTGCGAAAGGTAAGAAGCATGCCATTATTGCTTTGACTGAATTACAAATGGACCCAGATGAATTAGCAAAAGATATTCAAGCAGCAACTGGTCGTGAAACCCGTGCAACTGTTCTTGGTCATATTCAGCGTGGTGGTCGTCCGACAGCATTTGACCGTGTGTTAGCTTCTCGTATGGGTAACTACGCGGTACACTTATTGATTGAAGGTCACGGTGGTCGTTGTGTTGGTATCCAAAAAGAAGAGCTGGTTCACCACGATATTATTGATGCGATTGAAAATATGAAGCGTCCAGTACGTACTGACCTTTATAAAGTCGCTGAAGAGTTATTCTAATTCGTTGGTAATGATTTGATTGGTAAAACCGTTGGCGAAAGTCAGCGGTTTTTTTATGCTTTTAAGACCCTAGACCCTAGACCCTAGACCCTAGACCCTAGACCCTAGACCCTAGACCCTAGACCCGAAAAAAAGACTGACACATGGCCAGTCTAATGTTTATTCTTTCGAGCTTTCGAGCTTTCGAGCTACGAATAAATTACGCTTTTGCTTCAGCCGCTGCTTTAGCGATAGCGGCAAAGCTTTTCGCGTCAAGTGCAGCACCACCAACTAGAGCACCATCGATGTCTGGTTGGGCAAAGTAAGCTGCTGCGTTTTCTGGTTTAACAGAACCGCCGTATTGGATTACCACGTTTTTCGCAACTTCTTCTGATTTTTCAGCAATGTGAGCACGGATTTGAGCGTGGATGCGTTGTGCATCATCAGCTGTTGCAGCTTTACCAGTACCGATTGCCCAGATTGGTTCGTAAGCGATGATTGCGCCTTCAAGAGCATCAACACCTAGAAGGTTGATTACTGCGTCGATTTGACGAGCACATACTGCAACGGTTTCGCCAGCTTCGTTTTGTGCTTCAGATTCACCAATGCAGAGAACAGGCGTTAGATCGTTCTCTTTTAGGAAAGCGAATTTCTTCGCAACGAACTCGTCTGATTCGTTATGGTATTCACGACGCTCAGAGTGACCGATGATGATGTGAGAGGCACCGAATTCTTTCAACATAGCAGGAGACATATCACCTGTGAATGCACCGCTGTTGTTTAGGTCAGTGTTTTGAGCACCAAGAATGATCGCGCTACCCGCGTCAGTTAGTGTACGTTCAGCAAGATCGATGAATAGTGCTGGTGGCGCGACTGCAACGTCGACGCCTGTTACGCCTTCAAGTTCAGCATTTAGACCAGTTAGCAAATCAACAACCATTTCTTTGCTGCCGTTTAGTTTCCAGTTACCCATAACTACAGGATGACGCATAGGATATTCTCCAATTCGATTAAATTAAAATTAAGACCGAACGATCTTAAATGAGCTATCAAAGAATATAACAGAATAATGTGATGAGATCATGATTCTCATCATGTCAAAACGATCAATAATGCTAGTTTAGTTTATCGATACTTGCCATTAAGCTAGAGCATTTATAAAGCGGCGTCTTCTACGTCTATTTTTAACGTTTTTAATTAAGGAATTTACATGCCAAATGTTGTGATGGAATACTCTCATTCAATTGAAGAGCGTGCTAATGTTCAAGCGCTATTGGAAGATCTACATCAAGTGACCATTCAAAGCGGTTTATTTGAGGTTAAGGATGTAAAATCGAGAACCTTAAGAACGCATCACTGGCTTATCGGAGATTTAGAGGATAGTGTCGGCTTTATTCATGTTACCGTTGAATTGTTGGATGGACGCAGTGATGAACAAAAACGAGCGTTATCGGAAGCTTTGATGCAAGCATTGCAAGCTAAGGCGGCTTTTGTGGCTAGTTTAACGGTGAATATTCGCGATATGAATCGTTGTTGCTTTCAAAAAGTGACTAATTTTTAATTAATGTCGAAGGTTATTCTAGTTATGGCAATTAAACATTGGCTTTTTTCTTTCCAAGGTCGTATTGGACGCCAGCGTTTTTGGATGTGGAATTTATTTTACTACCTTGTGATGCTCGCAATTATTGGCAGTTCAGCACAAAACCTATTTGGTAGCTTTACTGGCGTAGCGATTTTTATTATGAGCGCTACCTTACTGGTGCCAGATCTAGCGGTAACGGCAAAGCGTTGGCATGACCGCAATAAATCTAACTGGTGGTTGTTGATGCATGCACCTTTGGTTGCTGGTCGTTTAATGGCACCGATTGGTGGTGCTGAAACGGTTGAGCCATCGATGATACAAACGTTGGTATCGATAATAGCGATTGTTTGTGGTGTTTGGATGTTGGTCGAATGTGGCCTGCTAAAAGGTACCCAAGGTGATAATCGTTATGGGCCAGAGCCGACAAAGCACTAGTCTATACCCGTCTTACTTGACGTTGCAGCTTTGTTGGTCGCGTTCACTCACCCCAATCATTTGCCGCCTCACTGCAACTCCAATTACTTTGGGTCTAACGTTTAAGATTTCAAATACTTTGCCACTCAATTATTACCCACAGATCTGGCTTATTCGCTTGAGTTGTGGGTAATTTGTTTAAAGCTTTTACGGAAAATCAACCAAGCATTCAATCCAGCCAACAAGTTCCCCAACAAAGCACCGATAAATAAGCCTTCAATGCCTGCGAGCTGGGCACCTAACCATAAGCAAGGAAGGAAGAAGACAAATAAGCGCAGCGCTGAAATTAATAATGCGGAATAAGAACGACCAATCGCGTTAGATAACGACACCATCAACATACAAACACCTAATGACCCAAGGCTTAACGGCACGATAGTAAGATGCCAATACAAAATATGGGTTACTTGTTGATCGCTGGTCATTAAATTCGCTAAACCATTGGCTACCAAAAAGGTAATGACGGCGATGGCTAATTGGAATATTAAGATAAAGCGAATCGCAATTGTGGTGAGTTTTTTAATATCATTATATTGTTTAGCACCTAGTAGCCTACCAACCATTGGTGGCATCGACATAGTCAGTGCTAACACGCCAACGATGGCGAAAAACTCATAACGTGAACCGATTGCCCATGCTGCGACCGCAGTAGTGCCAAAGCTAGCTAATAGCTTAGTGGCAAGCATTGAGGAAACCGGTGGTAATAGTTGGCTCACCATTGCCGGCCCCATAATGTTAGTGAGTGAGAAAATACTGCGACGAATATTTAAGTCGCTCCAGTCAAATTTAATCCAATCTTTGGCCCATATTTTGGGCATTACCACGATCAAACCAATTGAAAAGGAGAGTAATGTTGCAATCGCAGCACCATTGATTCCAAGACCGAAAGTAAAGATGAATAGAGGGTCAAGCACTATATTAAGTAGACTGGTCACCATCATCATACTTCCCGGCAAAATTGTATTGCCGTTAGCGCGACATAAGCTATAAAAGAAATACAGCAAAGCGCCACACCACGTGCTGAGAAGCCAATAAATCCAGTAACTATTCACGATAGGTTGAATGGTTTCAGGCGCACTTAATAAGTCAAGGATTGGATTGCGTAGCCCATAAATAATTAATGAAAATAAGGCAATACCAATGCTACCGATAGTGACGACTAGTCCACCTAATTGTTTAGCATAACGAAAATTATTTTGTCCGAGTGCTTTTGAAATCACAGCAGTAGTGGCGATTCCTAAACCTACTTGTAAGCCAATAATGACCATTTGAATTGGTTGGGTGAAGCCTTGTACTGCCAGCGGTAAAACTCCCAACTGGCCAATAAAAGCACTATCCACCAATTGAAAGCTCATAAGCGAGAGTACGCCAAATAGCATCGGCCAGGTTTGCTGAAATAATTGGCGAGCAAGCGAAGGAGTCTGTGATGAAGTCACGAAAATAATGTTCCTAATTAAGGCGTTTAAGGGTGATGCTACTAACTACCCTTGAGCGGGGTAATTAGATAACAGCAACGGTGCGATCCAGCAATAATATGCTCTTGACGAACAACTTTATACTCATTCTCTAATAAGGTCTGGAAGATGTTAAGCTCGGATTGACACAGTGCTGGGCATTGCTTGGCGGTATGACAAATTGGGCAATGGTTTTCAATTAGTTGATATCCAGCCTCTGTGGTTTTAAGCTCAGCCATGTAGCCTTCTTGTTCTCGCAATTGAACTAAAGTTTGCAGTTTTTGTTCGGTGTTAGAGCATTGGGATAAAGTTTTCTGATAGCGCTGGAGAATTTTTGCTTCTCGTTGGGCGGTGACCTTTTCTACCCCTTGTTGACCATAAACTTGGTCTATGGCGTTGATGATATCGATACTCAGATCTTGGTGGCGATCGATAAATTGATCATGGCCTTTTTGAGTTAAAGACCAGTGACGGGCAGGACGTCCTACTTTGACTTTAATATCAGAGTAGTTCAATAAGCCTTCATTTTCTAACGCTTGTAAGTGTTGGCGCGCACCCATACTGGTGATCGACAGGTCGTCGGCCAATTGGCGTGCGGTAATTCTTCCTTCCCGCTTTATTTTGTGGAGAATTTTATCGCTGCTTTTCATTGATTGCCTTTGGGGACTGTGTATTACGCCGTATTCTTGAAGTTGCAGCTTTGTTGACGGCATTCATTCACCCCTATATCTTGATTAAAGAAAGTCATAGACGAGCTGTGCTCATGGGGCCTCATTCACTTGTCGTCTCACTGCAACTTCAATTACTTTGGGTATATGATGGCGCAAAAATTAAATAAAGCAAATGCTTAACATATCCTAAAAGTCATTGATGAAGGCAATAAAAAACGCAACTCGAAAGCTGCGTTTGTAAGCTAGATGAACAGTTAGATTTGGATTATAAGATGTGCTGCCTTACTTCGTCATCTTTACGCTCAAGGTAGTGAATCGACTTGATGCGACGAATGGTACGGCTCTTACCACGAATGACTAAGGTTTCTGTCGTCGCGATGTTCCCATTACGAGTAATGCCTTCAAGTAGGTCACCTTTGGTAATTCCGGTTGCCGCAAAGACGACGTTATCACTGCGCGCCATATCATCCATTTTTAAGATAACGTTGGCTTGTACACCCATTTCTGCGCAGCGTTGTAATTCCAATTCACCGTGAGTGCGGTTTTCTGGTGTATCGCCTTTTACTTCATGGCGAGGTAATAGACGACCTTGCATGTCACCATCGAGTGCACGAATAACTGCAGCAGAGACTACACCTTCAGGTGCACCACCGATGCAGTACATCATGTCGACTTCGCTATCTGGCATACAAGTTAAAATAGACGCAGCAACATCACCATCTGGCACGGCAAATACGCGTGCACCCATTTGTTGAATTTTAGCAATAATCTCATCATGACGAGGTTTGGCTAAAGTGATAACGGTCAATTCATTGAGTGGCTTGTTGAGTGCTTTTGCCACATTGAGAATGTTATCTTCTACTGATTTAGAAAGGTCAAGACACCCTTTCGCACCAGGGCCAACGACAAGCTTTTCCATGTACATATCGGGTGCTTTTAAGAAGCTACCTTTTTCGCCAGCGGCTAGGACCGCTAACGCATTTGACTGGCCCATTGCGGTCATGCGGGTGCCTTCAATTGGGTCAACCGCGATATCTACCGCATCGCCACCTAAGCCAACTTTTTCACCGATATAAAGCATAGGCGCTTCATCAATTTCGCCTTCACCGATAACAATTTCACCGCTAATTTCTGTGTCATTCAGTAGAGTACGCATTACGGCGACTGCAGAGCCATCGGCTGCGTTTTTATCACCTCGACCTAACCATTTATATCCGGCAAGCGCAGCACCTTCTGTAACTCGAGAAAATGCCAATGCTAAATCGCGTTTCATACTGACTCCAAATAAAACAAAGGGAAAAAAATTATGCGGCGCATTTTAGCACAGCCAGAACGGTAACGTTTGCTTTTTTGGTTGAATCCTTACCAAGCCATCGTTATAGAGCCGATCAAAGGGAGTGAAGATATGGGCTAATGTCATAATTAAGTTAGCTTTGCTGTTTTTTTGTGCAACCGAACAGAAATAGTTAAATAAGACGGTGGCGCTTGCAACGAAGCTGAGTAGAATGAGGGTAACAAACGTGATAGGGCGTGACCTTGGGTTAGCTTTATTGCTCACCATGATCATTTAATAGGTATCAGAGATGTCTTTCGAAGTATTAGAACAGCTAGAAGCAAAAATTCAAACCGCGGTAGATACTATTGCATTATTACAAATGGAAGTTGAAGAGCTTAAAGAAAAGAATGAGCAATTGGCTTCAGAAGCAGGTCAACTACGCGAAGGTCGTGAAGAGTTAGAACAACAAACTCAAGCGATGCGCCAAGAGCAACAAGCATGGCAAGAGAGAATCCGTAATCTTCTTGGTAAAATGGATGACGTTGAATAATTGATACTGTTATACCAACTCCAACAAATAATGGATCATCTTAGCTTGTTAAAAAACTTTCTAACTGCGTTATAAAATTTGTATGTAGAACCACTACGAACAGAAATTTTATGCCTTGTTATCAAGCTTTTTCTCTACGCTAATTTAGCTCACTTATTTATTGAAATTGGTATTATCGTTTTAGATAGCAGTATAGAAACAAAAAAACAGAGCCGATTGAGCTCTGTTTTTTTGTTTGTGAGTATCTGAAATGAGATTAATCGTTTAAAGGCTCAATATCGTCCAGTTCTTCATCTAATTCTAAATCAATATCTAGCGGTTCTTGAGAAATGATCACGCCAGTATTGTCTGCATAAAGGTGATCTTCTGGTAAGAAGGTAACGCCACCAAAGTTTACCGGTACATCAACTTCACCGATGTTGTTTTGAGTCGCTCCTACTGGAATTGCTGCAATAGCTTGAATGCCAATTTCCATTTCTTCTAAATCATCAATTTCACGAACGCAGCCGTAAATCACTAGGCCTTCCCAGTCATTTTCTTCTGCTAACGCGGCAATCTCTGCATCAATCAGTGCGCGACGCAGTGAGCCGCCACCATCAATTAATAGCACTCGACCAGTTCCATCCTCTTGTAAAATAGAGCGAATAATGCCGTTATCTTCAAAGCATTTCACTGTGGTCAATTGGCCTGCGAATGAGGTTAAGCCACCAAAATTACTGAACATAGGTTCAACAACATCAACTTGGTCTTGGTAAATGTCACACAGTGCAGAGGTATTATATTCCATAGTGGTTTCTCTTTGCTTGCGGAGGATGGTTAAGAGTTCATGATTAACGAGTATATAGGCTCATTATTGCTTTGCAATGACAAAGAACAATTTCCTGAAAAGACTTTGATTTTATCAGGATAATCGTATAAATGATGTCATCATTGTCCTACAACCATAACGATTGAAAATACGATATTGGTGATAAAAGCGCATTTCACCATATCCGGTAGCATAGGCACAAATTGCTTAGCTTGTTGGATATTCCAGATGGTTTTCCCATGTTTGACTATTAGCAATAGTGGTAACAGCATAAAAACATTGAGCCAGATCGGTTGAGTGTGCATGACGAGGTAAATCGCCATGGTTAGCCAACCGAAAGCTAATAAGCCTAGATGATAACACTTGGCTTTTTCAGTGCCGATACGAACCACTAGAGTGCGTTTGTTGCTTATCGTGTCATTTTCCACATCACGCATATTGTTGATATTCAATACGCCCATCGAAAACAAACCTGAGCCAATCGCAGGCAATAGCAAGGCAGGTTTAACCGTACCAGTATGCAAGAAGTAGGTACCTAAAATGGCTAATAAACCAAAGAAGATAAATACCGAAATATCACCAAGACCGATGTAGCCATAAGGCTTGCTGCCCATGGTGTAGGCGATGGAGCTAATAATCGACAGTAAGCCTAAAAAGATGAAAGCCATAATACTGGTTGGACTTTGTAGGGCATAAAACACCAAGGCCAAGCCGCTAACAATAATAAAAACAATATTAAGCGCGATGGCTTTTTTCATTCCTGCTTGGGTGATCATTCCTTGTTGCATACCGCGAATTGGACCAATACGGTTTTCATTATCAGTGCCTTGGGCGGTATCACCGTAGTCATTAGCAAGGTTAGATAAAATTTGCAGTAGGGTTGCCGTGAGTAATGCTAAAAGAGAAATCGCAAGAGAAAAATGGTGGTCAGCATAAGCAAGGCTACTTCCTGTTGCAATCGCAGCGATAGCAAGCAGTAAAGTTTTGGGTCTAGCGGCATCAAGCCAAATAGCAAAGGATGATTTCATAGTCTTTTACAGTTAAGGTGAGTGATAAGTATCAAGTGTTCGCTAAGAAATAACAAAAGCCCGCAATGGTGCGAGCTTTTGAGTATACTTTTAAGACTAGTTTACAGGATAAAGCGACTTAAATCTTCATCTGCAACAAATTCACCTAGGCGTTGCTTAACGTAATCACCATCAATCGAGATCTTTATGCCTGGATTGTCGGTAGCATCAAATGAAATATCATCCATTAAACGCTCCATCACTGTATGCAAACGACGGGCACCAATGTTTTCAGTCGTTTCGTTGACTTGCCATGCTGCTTCAGCAATTTGAGTAATGCCGTCTTCGGTAAATTCAATTTCAACATTTTCTGTTGCCATTAATGCGCAGTATTGCTCAGTTAATGATGCGTTCGGTTCGGTCAAAATACGTTTAAAGTCATGGCTGCTTAGTGCTTCTAACTCAACGCGAATTGGTAGGCGACCTTGTAATTCAGGGATTAAATCTGAAGGGCGAGCCACTTGGAAAGCACCTGATGCTACAAACAAAATATGATCAGTACGAACCATACCGTGTTTAGTTGAAACCGTGCTGCCTTCGACTAATGGTAGTAGGTCACGCTGTACCCCTTCACGAGATACATCACCACCGCCACTTTGATCGGCGCGTTTACAAATCTTATCGATCTCATCAATGAATACGATACCGTTGTTTTCAACGTTGAAAATCGCTTGTTCTTTGAGATCTTCTTGATTGACGAGTTTAGCCGCTTCTTCTTCCGTTAATGCTTTGAAGGCATCTTTAATCTTCATTTTGCGGCTTTTCTTGGTATCGCCGGCAAGATTTTGAAACATGCCTTGAAGTTGATTGGTCATCTCTTCCATGCCAGGAGGCGCCATGATTTCTACACCCATTTGAGGTGCCGCCACATCCACATCAATTTCTTTATCGTCTAACTTGCCTTCACGGAGTTTTTTACGGAATACTTGTCGAGTATTAGAGGTGCTTTCTTGTGACTTCTCATCTTGTCCCCAACCTTCTCGAGGTGGTGGTAGTAAAGCATCAAGAATGCGTTCTTCCGCTTGTTCTTCAGCGCGGAATTGTACTTTTTCCATTTCACGTTGGTGAGTCAGTTTGATTGATACATCCGTAAGATCGCGAATGATGGATTCGACTTCTTTACCGACATAGCCCACTTCGGTAAATTTGGTTGCTTCTACTTTAATGAATGGCGCATGAGCTAATTTTGCTAAGCGGCGAGCAATTTCTGTTTTACCGACACCGGTAGGGCCGATCATTAAAATGTTTTTTGGTGTCACTTCAGCGCGTAGGTTTTCATCCAGTTGCATACGACGCCAGCGGTTACGTAGTGCAATCGCTACCGCACGCTTCGCTTTATCTTGACCAATAATGTGTTGATTGAGTTCATGAACAATTTCACGAGGTGTCATCTCAGACATAACGTTATCCTTTTACCCTATAAGTGAGCCATGAGTGTCAGTCATGGGTGGTAAATCTTTTATGGCCTTGAGCTCGAGCGCGAAATACAAAGGCCAGGTGAGATTTATAATTCTTCGATGGTGTGGTGATGGTTGGTAAACACACAAATATCGCCAGCAATGGTTAATGCTTTTTCAGCGATGTCACGTGCTTCAAGGTCGGTATTTTCAAGTAGAGCAGTTGCCGCTGCTTGAGCAAAATTACCGCCAGAACCAATCGCGATTAAATCATTTTCAGGCTGAACGACATCGCCATTACCAGTGATGATCAGAGATGCCGTTTCATCAGCAACCGCCAATAATGCTTCTAGCTTACGTAGCGCACGATCACTACGCCAATCTTTAGCAAGCTCTACTGCCGCTTTGGTTAGGTGACCTTGGTGCATTTCTAGCTTACGTTCAAAACGTTCAAAAAGCGTGAATGCGTCAGCGGTACCGCCAGCAAATCCTGCTAACACTTTATCATTGTATAAACGGCGAACTTTTTTAGCGTTGCCTTTCATGACAGTGTTGCCTAATGAAACTTGGCCATCACCAGCGATGACGACTTTATTGTTGCGGCGTACAGATACAATAGTAGTCACGAGAAACCTCTTAGTTATTCTGCGGATTTATACCCAAGTAACTTCAAGATGCGAGTTTCAGCAAGAATAAAACAAGCTTTAGGCAAGACAAATTGAATATGATCATAGTTGACCCTATCTCTATTCAATTTAACGCAGCATAAAGCTTGTTTTAACTTGCCCTTCGGGAGCTTCATCCAAACCTTTATACCGCGTCAGATTGGTTTGAAAGGTACTTACATTCCTTCGCCAATCTTCCTTGCCTAAAGATTTGGATGATAGCTCTGAATTCTGCATCTTGAAGTCACTTGGGTATAATAGATATGAGGTTAGGACAAAAAGAATTCAAGAGAAAGGGGAATAAAATGTCGAGGAGAGGGGGCTAGAAAAATTGTTATCTCGGAAACGAGGGACGAGTTATCCGGGATCTATCTATAGCGCGCTTTAAGTCGATCCCTGATGTCGCCTTGCGGCTCCTCAGGGATGACGGTTTATATAAAATCTAGATTGATGTTGCTGGTTATTTCTTTTGTCGAGATACGAGCAGCGTAGCGATCGACCTACGAGACTCGATTTTGCTTTTTCTAGCAACTAGGAACTCAAAACTAGGGACTGTCTTTCCAAGAAACGATAAGCGAAGCGCCCGAGTGACGAGATACGTTTTTACTGCAACGTATCCTTCATGATAATACAAGGCTCAATTTTAGCGCGTTGCAGTACGTGCTGCTCTTTTACTGCATCACGTTTAAAGGTATATGGGCCAAGAATAATGCGGTACCAACTACTGCCTTTTAGTTTTACTACTTTACTGCTTAAACCTTGGAACGCGATATTGGCTTTGCGTTGCTCAGCCTGAGATGACGTTTTGTAAGCACCACATTGCATGATGTATGGAATCTTAGGTACTTCCACTTCCTTAGCTTGAACTTCAATTTCACGCTTAGGTAATGTTTCCATGTATTCCCATTTTTCTTGTGGTGGCGGTGGGAGCACTTCGGTATTTTTCGGCTTGGACGAAACATTGACAGGTACGTTATTGGTTGCCGGAGCGGCTGGCTCTGGATCATTGCTCAGTATTGATAATAAATAGATTAATCCAGTGAGCAAAAGCACGGCAATAATCGCAGCTTTCCACGGAATAGCACGAGGTGCCGGCTTCTTTTTTTGAGTCGATCTTCTTTGGTTTCTATTGTTTTTCTTACTTGGGGTTGGATTCTTTCTTACGTAATCTCGGTTAGCCACGGTATTTTCAATAACTCAATAGAATAAAAAAGGAGCTATATGTTAATGCAGTTTTTTAACCAATACTATTGCTAATAATAGAAAGGGAATAACAAGTCTCTATTTTATTGCACTAGAAACATGTTAGTCCCTTTTAAAGTGTAAATTTTGATTAATTTCTCGGTGGTGCGGCACTATTTCGGATGACAAGGTTAGCTTCAAGTAATCTCGATCCTGCACGAACTTCTCTGCCTTTTAATATCTCTAACAACATTAACATCGATTGTTTGCCGATCTCATAACGAGGTTGAGCAATAGTGGTGAGCGGCGGATCGCAGTATTGAGAGAATTGGATATCGTCAAAGCCAACAATCGAAAGGTCTTGTGGTACTCGGAAACCTTGTTTTTTCGCTTGTTGAATAGCGCCGATAGCCATGCTGTCATTGTGACAAAAAATTGCAGTCGGTGGCTCAGGTAAAGAAAGTAATTTATTGGCTGCAATGACACCTGATTCTAACGTAAAGTCGCCATTAACTTGGTAGTTAGGGTTCATCTCGATTCCAGCACGACGTAAAGCCTGTTGAAAACCTTGATGGCGGAATTGACAAAGTGAAGCTTCATCAGGGCCAGACATTTCAGCGATTTTTTTATGACCCATTTGGGTTAGATAATTCACTACATCGAACGCGGCCGTTAAGTTGTCGATATGTACGGTTGGTAATTCTAATTCTGGGGCATATTCGCAAGCCATCACTAAAGGAGGGAGATTTTTTTGCTCAGGTTTACTGACATCAAAAGGAACATCCGTGCCGAGCAATAACATGCCATCTGCTTGCTTGGTGAATACTAGATTTACAAAACTGCTTTCACGTTTGAGTTGCTGGCCACTGTCACCGAGTAGGACTAAGTAATTATGCTCTGCTGCGGTATCTTCTATGCCACGAATGATTTCAGTGAAGTAGGGATCACAAATATCCGGCACAATTACAATAATGGTTTTAGATTCATTACGTCGTAGGTTTCGTGCTAAAGAATTTGGCGAATAACCTGATTCTAATACCGCATCTTCGACACGCTTTCGTGTTGCATTGGAGACTTTCTCAGGGTTCATTAGCGCACGGGAGACCGTTGCTGTTGATACTCCGGCTAGTTGGGCAACCTCCTTCATTGTCGCCATAAGTTTTCCTCTCTTTCACTTTTTATACCCAAATGGGTAAGCCAAAAACGCTTATATCAAAAATAATGAGCATATAAGCAAAATGTGAGGAATTATCCTAATTAGGGTTTATTCCTCAACAATAACGACTTCTTAATGTTATTTATACCCAAGTTACTGGATATGAATATTTTATGTTCTAAATTAGTTGGTTAATAGATCGTGTATGAAAAATCTTACATTATGTTGGTGATATGCATCACAGAGAATGGTTTTACTTTTCTGTGTTTGCACGCTTAACTTAAATCTTGTGGCTCAATATCCATATTCCAGCGCACTTTTTTGGCGAGTGGCAATAATTGGATCGCAGGTTTAGATGAACCAATAAGACGTTGCATCTGACTGCGAGTCGTCACCTGTAGCATCAGTTGCCAGCGATACTTACCAGCACGTTTGGCGAGTGGGGCAGGCATTGGGCCTAGTACCATACATTGTTCATCATAAAGCGGGTTGGCTTCAATAGTATGGCGCACTTGACGTAAAAAGGCTTCAACATCATCGTTGTTGTTGCTTTCTGCGCGAAATAGAGTCAAAAAACTATAAGGTGGCAGTTGCGCCATTTTGCGTTCTTCCAGCGCAGTTTGAGCAAAGTGTTGGTAGTCTTTATGTAGCAGTGATTGCAATAAAGCGTGTTCAGGGTGGTGAGTTTGTAATAAGACTTCACCGGGTTTACTGGCACGACCTGAGCGTCCTGCAACTTGAATAAATAACTGAGCAAGGCGCTCTGATGCTCGGAAATCACTACTATAAAGCGAACCATCGACATCCAACAACCCTACTAGGGTCACATCGGGGAAATGATGACCTTTAGCTAGCATTTGCGTGCCAATGAGGATTTGATATTCCCCCTTACGAATGGATTCTAACGCATGTTCTAGACTACCTTTACGGCGAGTACTATCACGGTCAATTCGGATGGTTTTAAATTCAGGGAACAATAATTCCAATTGCTTTTCGAGTTGCTCAGTCCCTACGCCAACCGAAACCAGTTGAGTGGAGCCACAACCTTGGCATTGATGAATCACTGGGCGTTGTGATCCACAATGATGACAGCGAATTTCTTGGCTACCTTGATGGAAGGTATAGTAAGCATCGCAACGTTTACATTCGGCTAGCCAACCACATTCATGGCACATTAATGCTGGGGAAAAACCGCGGCGGTTTAAAAACAACATCACCTGATTGCCAGCATTAAGATGGCGTCGCATTTGAGCGATTAATGGTGCCGATAGGCCGCCTTCTAAATACAAACCTTTAATATCTAACACATGATGTTTGGCTGGTTGTGCATTACCGGCGCGCTTGCTTAACGACAAGTAATGATATTTACCCGTTTTGGCATTATGTAAGGTTTCTAATGCTGGTGTGGCTGAGCCGAGCACGACTGGGAAGTTTTCTTTGTGGCCTCGCATGACTGCTACATCACGAGCGTGGTAGCGTAGGGTATCTTGTTGCTTATAAGAGGCATCATGCTCTTCATCGACAATAATAATCCCTAGATTGGCAAATGGGGTAAATAATGCCGAGCGTGTGCCGATAATAATGCCCGCTTGTTTGTCGCGCGCTGAAAGCCATGCATTTAAGCGTTCAGTATCATTTAAGCCCGAGTGCATCACTTCAACCGGCACATTAAAGCGGCGTTTGAAACGGTTAATGGTTTGTGGCGTTAAGCCTATCTCCGGCACTAACACTAAAGCTTGTTTTCCTTGTTCAAGCACAGGTTTGATAATGCTTAAATAGACTTCGGTTTTGCCTGAGCCGGTTACCCCATCAATCAAAAAACAGCCAAATCCCGGATGATTATTAATACTGGCAACCGCAATGGCTTGTTCTTCATTTAAGTGCGGTTTGTGTTGCTCGTTTTCTAATTGTGTCGGCCATTTTGGTTGAGCAGGCTGAGTATGTTTTGCTTCAATCCAGCCTTTATCTTGCAGCGTTTTTAGCGTGGTGCTGCTAATCTCCTCATCGATCATTGCTTGATGGGGCAGTGGCCCGTGATCTAGCAGGCGCACGACTTTGGCTTGTAGGTGCGCGCGACCAAACCCAGTGGCTAATTGGTTTTTGCCTGCTTCGGTAATATGCCACTCTTTGAGGCTAGTAAAATCCGCTGGCTTACCTTTTTTAAGTAATGACGGCAAAGCCATCGCTAGGGTGTCGCCAAGTGGATATTGATAAAACTGACTACACCAATGCAGTAATTGATAGAGTGATTTCGGCCAGACAGGTTTGGCATCTAGGCAAGCTTTAATCGGTTTTAATTGCTCAACCGGAAAATCAGAATGATCAACAATCCCCACTACAATACCAATTAAGGTTTGGCGGCCGAAAGGCACAGAAACGCGGCCACCAATCACGGGAAATAAATAATTAGGAATAAGGTAGTCAAAGCACTTATCTAAAGGAACAGGTAGGGCAACTTGAGCAATATTTGGCTGCATAAGTAAGAAAATTGTCCTTGAGACAGTAGGGGGAAGACAAACGAAAGACTATGATAAAACAGTCGTTATCGATATAAAACTGAAATATTGTAGAAAAAGGGAGCAAATGTGTTGATCGATGGGGCTGGATTCACTATTATACTGCGCCTCTAACGATGTATATTTTTACATCATTTTTTAGTAACAACGTATGGTGTCTGACTGCTTCGATACTCGCAAGAGAAATTTGAAGTAAGAATCGGATAGCGATACGGACCAATAAAAGGTTTGTCCTATGAAAACTGGTATCCACCCAGAATACAAAGCTGTAAACGCAACTTGTTCTTGCGGTAACTCTTTTGAGTTCAACTCTACGCTAGCAAAAGAATCTATCCACCTAGACGTATGTGACAAATGTCACCCGTTCTACACTGGTAAGCAACGTATCGTTGATACAGGCGGCCGTGTTGATCGCTTCAACAAGCGTTTTGGTGCACTTAGCAGCAAAAAATAATCTACCACTAAACTATTTTAGTGAAAGACAGAATTTTAAAGGGATGCTTCGGCGTCCCTTTTTTGTTACCTGAAAAACGTTATTACTTGAAATTAACGATATTGACTACCAAGTTAACTTTTGATCCTTTAAAATTACCTTCCCCCCTACTAAATCTAATAATTAGGAAACATTCGCTATGTCTGATGATCAGCAACAAAATGATTTTCGTCAAAAAGCACTGGATTACCACGCTAAACCTACCGCTGGTAAAATTGCTATTGCTTTAACTAAACCTGCCGATACGGCGGAAGATCTAGCTTTGGCTTATAGCCCTGGTGTTGCTGAACCGGTACGTGAAATCGCCTTAAATCCTGATAATGCTTATAAATATACTGCCAAAGGTAATACGGTTGCGGTTATTTCAAATGGTACGGCTATTCTAGGTTTAGGTAATTTAGGCCCATTGGCATCAAAACCTGTGATGGAAGGTAAAGCGCTTTTATTTAAGCGTTTTGCTGACTTAGACTCGATTGATATTCAAGTGAAACACCGCACTATCGATGAGTTTGTCGATACCGTTGCAAACATCGCGGATACTTTTGGTGGCATTAACTTAGAGGATATTAAAGCCCCAGACTGTTTTGAGATTGAGCGTCAGTTAATTGAGCGCTGTGATGTGCCGGTTTTCCACGATGACCAACACGGTACAGCCATTGTTACGGCTGCTGGTATGCTGAATGCCATTGAGCTACAAGGAAAAAAATTATCTGAGTGTAAAATTGTTTGTTTAGGCGCAGGGGCAGCAGCGGTTGCCTGTATGGAACTATTGATCAAATGTGGCGCATTACGTGAAAAAATCTACATGCTAGATCGTAAAGGCGTGATTCATACTCGTCGTGATGATTTGAATGAATATAAGCAATTGTTTGCCAACAATACAGACATGCGTACTTTGGAAGATGTGATTGCAGGGGCGGATTTATTCTTAGGCGTTTCTGGTCCAAACCTTCTACCACCTGAAGCTCTAGCATTAATGGCTGATAAACCTGTGGTATTTGCTTGCTCAAACCCAGATCCAGAAATCAAACCTGAACTGGCAGAAAAAGTGCGTAATGATTTAATTATGGGTACTGGTCGTAGTGACTATCCGAATCAAGTAAACAACGTTATTTGTTTCCCATTCATTTTCCGCGGTGCATTAGATGTGCGTGCTAGTGAAATTAATACCGAAATGAAATTAGCAGCAGTGGAAGCGATTCGTCAATTAGCAAAACAAGAAGTGCCAGTAGAAGTCCTGAAAGCTGCTGGTGTTGATTCACTATCATTTGGCCCAGACTACATCATTCCAAAACCAATGGACCCGCGTTTGCTTTCTAAAGTTGCGGGTGCAGTCGCTCGCGCAGCAGTGGAGTCGGGCGTTGCTCGTATTGAGTTGCCAGAGCAGTATAAGTAAAAAGATAAACTCGAATGCTAGGGCGCTTCGCTTCTCGTAGCTCGAATACAACAAAGCCCGCTCAAATCATTTGAGCGGGCTTTGTTTTTCTTTTTCGATAAACGAGTTACGACAATCCGAGTAACGTATTAATCATCAAACGCTTCGAATTCAATGCCCATTTCGGTCATTAAACGTTTTACTTCTGTTGGGATGTCATCTGGGCGATCTTTACGTAAATCTTCATCAGTTGGTAAAGGTTGCCCTGTATAAGCATGCAAGAATGCCTCACACAATAGTTCACTGTTGGTCGCATGGCGCAAGTTGTTGACTTGGCGGCGAGTGCGTTCATCGGTTAATACTTTAAGAACTTTTAATGGGATAGAAACCGTGATCTTTTTAACTTGTTCGCTTTTCTTTCCATGCTCTGCATATGGGCTAATGTACTCACCGTTCCAATCTGCCATCACGCACCTTCGTTGTTTAATATCTGTAATTTTAGTGGCTAAGTGCTAATTTTAGGGGCATTTACCGCCGAAAGTAAAGACATTTAGATGGCTAGAGGTCTTGACGTCCTAATTACCTAGGGATAAAGTACTAGTATACCTAAGTGACTTGGGTATATATCTTATTTTTAGCCATGCCATTGTAGGTGGATTTTTATACTTGGGTATATGATCCTTATTACTTCAAAGCAGTACATAGTTTTAATTTTTTAATTGCGTTTGTGCAAATAGCGCTTTGGAAAGATTTTAGTATAGTGGTTTATATTGATTGCGATTGCAAAAGGAAAGGAATACGCCAATGAGTTCAAGAAAGCCAGCAACTGTCGCCGTTCGTACCGGTATTGAATCGGATAGCCAATATCATGCGGTGGTTCCACCGATTTATCTATCGACCAACTATGGCTTTCCAGCTTTTGGTGAAGTGCCTAAGTATGACTACACTCGCTCTGGTAACCCTAACCGTGGTTTGCTTGAACAAACATTATCTGAACTTGAAGAAGGTGCTGGTGCAGTCATCACTAACTGTGGTACGTCTGCACTAAATTTATGGGTTTCAGCCTTTATTGGCCCTGATGATCTGATTATTGCACCACATGACTGCTACGGCGGCACCTACCGCTTATTTAATACTCGAGCACAAAAAGGCGATTTTAAAGTTCAGTTTGTTGACCAATCAAATCAGACAGAATTTGATGCCGCTATCGAGAAAAAGCCAAAACTCATTTTATTAGAAACACCATCAAACCCATTAGTGCGTGTGGTCGATATTGCTAAAGCCTGTGCAAAAGCTAAGCAAGTAGGTGCGTTAGTGGCGGTTGATAACACCTTTCTGACACCGGTATATCAAAAACCATTAACCTTGGGCGCAGATTTTGTTATTCACTCTACGACGAAGTACATCAATGGACATTCTGATGTCATTGGTGGCGTGATTATTTCGAAAGCCCCTGAGCATGTAGAAACGCTTTCATGGTGGGGTAACTGCATTGGTGCAACTGGCACACCGTTTGATAGTTACATGACATTACGCGGCTTAAGAACATTGGCAGCACGTATGCGAGTACATGAAGAAAGCGCGCAAGACTTATTGGCGTACTTACAAGAACAGCCATTAGTTGGCACTATTTATCATCCGAGCCTACCAGAGCATCCGGGGCATGATATTGCCAAAGCACAACAGAGTGGTTTTGGCTCTATGCTGAGTTTTGAAATCAATGGCAGCATGGAACAATTAAAGACCTTTGTCGGTCAATTAGAGCTATTCTCTCTGGCGGAATCGTTAGGCGGAGTAGAGAGCTTGATGTGTCACCCATCATCGATGACTCATCGAGCGATGTCAGATGAAGCACAAGCAGAAGCGGGGATCTCACCGTTGTTGTTGCGTGTTTCTGTTGGATTAGAAGATAGTCAGGATTTAATCGCTGATTTAGAGCAAGCTTTTAAAAAAGCACAAGAGGTAGCGTAAATGACATCTGCTCGTCAGTTACACAAATTTGGTGGTAGTAGTCTGGCCAACCCAGAGTGCTACAAACGAGTCGCCAACATCTTACAAGAATATTCATCTCCAGCCGATTTAGTTGTGGTGTCGGCTGCTGGGAGTACTACCAATCGATTAATTGAGTGGATTACTGCGTTAGAAAAAGATGGTCGAATCGCCCATGAAGTGCTGCAGGAATTACGACAATTTCAACTCGGTTTAATCGAAGAATTATTACCAGAAGAAAAAGCAAAACCGCTACTTGACTTAGTTAATCAAGAGTTTATGACGTTGGGTGAGATTAATGGCCCAGTGACGGAAGTGATGCGAGCTAGCATTCTAGGCCATGGTGAAGTCTGGTCATCTCGCTTATTAGCCGCGTTGTTGTCTTATCTTGATATGGAAGCGGTGCAGCTTGATTCGCGTGATTTTTTACGAGCTGAGCGTGGCGCACAACCCGAAGTGGATCGTGGCCGCTCGTTACCTCTTCTAAAAGAAAAATTAGCTCAACACGGAAAATTACGTGTAGTGATCACAGGTTTCATGGCGCGTAATGATGCAGGTGAAACCGTACTGCTTGGCCGTAATGGTTCCGACTACTCTGCTACCGTGATTGGCGCATTAGCTGAAGCATCTCGAGTCACCATTTGGAGTGATGTGGCGGGTGTATATAGCGCCGATCCTCGTAAGGTCACGGATGCTTGTTTGCTACCTTTACTGCGTTTAGATGAAGCCAGCGAGTTAGCCCGTTTAGCCGCGCCAGTATTACACAGTCGTACCTTGCAGCCAGTTGCTCAAAGCGCCATGGATTTAAGCCTACGTTGCAGCTACCAGCCAGAATCAGGTTCTACCCGTATTGAGCGAGTATTGGCATCAGGTCGTGGGGCGAAAATCATTACTTCGCTTGATGAAGTGCTACTGATTCAAATTCACTTTGGTGCAGGACATGACTTTACTCGTTTAGAATCAGACTTAATACGTTCGTTAACACGATCACAATTGCAGCCATTAGCGATGCAATCTCAACCGGATCAAGGCTTAGTGTCTTTAGCGTATACTGCTGAAATTGCTGCTGGTGCGATGACGTATTTGCAAGACACCGCAATCGGTGCAGAAATTAAATTGCTCGAAGGTTATTCGATGGTCGCAGCCGTTGGCGCTGGGGTAACGATCAACCCAAATCATTGTTATGGTTTTTACCAACAACTAAAAAATGCGCCAGTAGAATTTATTTCAGAAGCCGATTCTGGTTTAAGCCTAGTAGCTATTTTACGTAAAACCAATGTTGCTGAATTGGTCGTTGCGGTTCACTCTCAACTATTCCAAGCACAGAAACGAGTTGCAATTGCTTTATGTGGTAAAGGTAATATTGGCTCAAGTTGGTTGGAATTATTTGCTGAGCAAAAAGCCGATCTCGAAAAGCGTCGCGGCATGAGTTTTGATTTAGTTGCGGTAGTTGATAGTCAAACCTATTGGCTCGATTTAAATGGTATCGACCCTGCTCAAGCATTAACTCGCTTTGAGGATGAGTCGGTGGCTAATGACGGTCAAGCTTGGTTACATACTTTAGCGCATCAAACCGATTACCACGAAGTTGTAGTGATGGATGTGACTGCTAGTGCTGAACTAGCAAGTCAATACGAAGCCATTGCCGAACATGGTATGCATCTGATTTGTGCTAATAAAGTCGCTGGTTCGGCTTCAACGCAAGACTACCAGCGTGTAGTTAATGCCTTTGATAAAACTGGTCGCCATTGGTTGTATAACGCGACGGTAGGTGCAGGGTTGCCAGTTAACTATGCAATTCGAGATTTACGTAATAGTGGTGATCAAATTACCGCGGTATCGGGCATCTTCTCAGGTACTTTATCTTGGTTATTCCAACAGTTTGATGGTTCAGTACCTTTCACTGATTTAGTTGATTTAGCGTGGCAACAGGGCTTAACAGAACCCGATCCTCGTTCAGACCTCGATGGGTCGGATGTGATGCGTAAGCTAGTGATAGTGGCGCGTGAATCAGGGGTAGAGATTGAACCTGAAAGTGTAAAAGTAGAATCACTGGTTCCTGATGAGTTAAAAGATCTTTCAACTGATGACTTTTTCGATAAAGGGGAAGTGTTGAATGAGCTGTTATCAGAGCGTTTAGCAAAAGCTCAGAAGCAAGGTAAAGTGTTGCGTTATATTGCTCGCTTATCTCGAGAGGGTAAAGCAACGGTTGGCGTCGAAGCATTATCTCCCGATCATGCGTTAGCCAATTTATTACCTTGCGATAACGTTTTTGCGATTGAGAGTAAGTGGTACAAAGATAACCCGCTAGTGATTAAAGGTCCTGGTGCTGGAAGAGAAGTGACCGCAGGTGCATTGCAATCGGATCTCAATCGTTTATCTAATTTGATTTAGTTAATTGTGATTATGTGAACTTTGCTTTATGACACAGTCACCCACTTCTTGAAGTTATTTAAGTATATCACTATTAAATCAATAATTTATTAATGCTACTTCAGTGATGAGGTGGCATTTTTTATATTTGAGAGTTATTCAGTCTTATCATGAATAAAATTCATGATAAGAGGATTGACTTTAGATCCTATTCACTTCATTCTGTAGACATATAGACGTCTAAATGACTTCAAAGATTGTTGGGATTGGTATTCAGTGCGATAGAGATAAGGATGCTTTTCAGATTCGTACTTTTTAGGTGAGTTAAGTGGGTTGTCCACAGGGAGTAAAACATGAGTTATTCACACGCAGGCCATATTGATGCGCTAAACCATAATATTGCTGATTTAGAAGGCAAGATTAATGTTTCTTTTGAATTTTTCCCACCAAGCAGTGAGAAAATGGAAGAAACGCTGTGGAATTCAATTCACCGCTTAAAAACCCTACAACCTAAATTTGTCTCAGTGACTTACGGGGCAAATTCTGGTGAGCGCGACCGTACTCACTCGATCATTAAAGAAATTAAAGACCAAACAGGTTTGATTGCCGCGCCGCATTTAACTTGTATTGATGCTTCTCGTGATGAGCTGAAAGAGATAGCGCAAGATTACTGGAATAACGGTATTCGCGATATTGTTGCTCTGCGTGGCGACTTACCGCCAAATGGTGGTAAACCTGATATGTACGCGTCTGATTTAGTGGAATTACTGAAAGGCGTGGCCGATTTTGATATTTCAGTGGCGGCTTACCCAGAAATTCACCCAGAAGCGAAAAATGCTCAAGCGGATTTAATCAACTTAAAACGTAAAGTTGATGCTGGGGCAAACCGAGCGATCACTCAGTTTTTCTTTGATGTAGAAAGCTACCTACGTTTTCGTGACCGTTGCGTAACGGCAGGCATTGATGTGGAAATTATTCCAGGCATTCTGCCGGTTTCGAATTACAAGCAAGCGAAGCGTTTTGCGGATATGACCAATGTGCGTATTCCAAGCTGGATGGCGAAGCAATATGAAGGGTTAGATGATGATCCTGTGACTCGACAAATGGTTGGTGCCAGTCAGGCGATTGATATGGTAAGAACGCTGAGCCGTGAAGGAGTGAAAGATTTCCACTTCTATACCCTAAACCGTTCTGAAATGACCTATGCACTTTGCCACACACTCGGTGTACGTCCGCGCTAATTACCCAGATCTGCTTTACTGCATAGAAGCTATTTAAGATAGAAATGACAAAGGCTTGCTGTCATTCAGTGAGCTTTTTGCTATCTGTTGTTTCAGACTCAGGAAAGGTTTGGAGTTGTTGCTTTATTTCGTTTGCCCATTCAATCCAAGTTTGTCGCTCTAAAATATTACGCCTTAAAATTAAGTGTTCCAACTTGGCATGCGGCTCAAGAGATTTAGGGTTGTGGTAGAACTGGTTTTCGAGTTGCTGATAATGCAGCAACAAGCTTTGTGCTTCAGGGAGTAATACGTCTAATTGTTGTATAAAACGGTCTATTGATTCAACACTGCAAGCCATTAATTTAGCTGAGAATTCATCACGAGTAGCAGTATACGGGGTAGGTTGATTAAACCAAGCGGTTAATTTTGACCGCCCTAATGGCAAGATGGTATAGATTTTCTTATCAGGCTTGCCGGCTTGAGGGTGAAGTTCTGATGTTACCCATTCTAGCTGAGTCATTTTGGCTAGTTCACGATACACTTGCTGGTGGCTAGCTTTCCAAAAGTGTCCAACCTTATGAGAAAACGCTTTGCTGATGTCGTAACCGGTCGCTGGCTCTCGACTTAAGATAGTTAAAATAACGTAGGGCAGTGACATGGCAGTTTCTAAGTTTACTAAGTAGGTAACCAAGATAGCGTAATTTTATTCATTTATGTACTGGTGAAAAAATTAATCTTCTGTAAGCCAGTTCAAAACAAAAAAGAAGCTGCACTTAACAAAGTAAGTACAGCTTCTTATATTTAAATCATATTCGGTAACTAATTAAGCGTATTAACCTGTGTTACGCATACCTGCTGCGATACCAGCAATCGTCAACATTAACGCTTCTTCAAGTTCTGAAGATGGGTTTTCAGTTTTACGAGTACGGTATAACAACTCGGCTTGTAGCATGTTCAATGGCTCAATGTAGATGTTACGTAGACGGATTGACTCTAAGCCCCAAGGGTCGCTTTGCATCAAGTTCTCGTTATTTTCAACGTTTAGAACTGTCACAATATCTTTTTGCAACTGTTCACGCAAACGCTCACCAAGAGGCCATAGAGACTCATCGGTTAGGCGATGATCGTAGTAACGTGAAATATCAATATTACACTTCGAGTACACCATTTCTAGCATACCAAGTCGTGTTGAGAAGAATGGCCATTCACGACACATGTCTTCAAGCATTGGTTGGTGGCCTTGCTCAATCGCATGTTGAATCGCTTCACCAGCACCTAGCCATGCTGGTAATACTAAGCGGTTTTGGCTCCATGAGAAAATCCATGGAATAGCACGTAAGCTTTCAACACCGCCATGTGGGTTACGTTTAGATGGACGTGAACCTAAAGGCAATTTACCTAGCTCTAGTTCAGGTGTTGCGGCACGGAAATAAGGAACAAAATCCGGTTCGCCACGAACGACTGAGCGATAAGCTTCACAAGACACATTAGAAAGCGTATGCATCATTTCACGCCATTCTGGTTTTGGTTCTGGTGGCGGTAATAGATTGGCTTCTAGGATTGCGCTCGCGTAAAGGCTGAAGCTATTTACCGCAACATCAGGCAAACCTAGTTTAAAGCGGATCATCTCACCTTGTTCGGTTACGCGTAAGCCACCTTTTAAGCTTCGAGGGGGTTGGGAAAGGAGTGCGGCATGCGCTGGTGCACCACCACGACCTACCGTACCGCCACGGCCGTGGAATAGTGTTAAGTCGATGCCTTCTGCATCTGAAACTTTAACCAGTTTATCCATCGCATCGTACTGTGCCCAACCTGCTGCCATTACACCGGCATCTTTGGCTGAGTCAGAGTAACCAATCATCACCATTTGGTGGTTGTTGATAAAGTTACGGTACCAGTCTAGTGAGAACAATTGCTTCATTACCGTTTCAGAATTGTTCAAGTCATCTAAGGTTTCGAATAATGGACAAACATCCATGCGGAATTTACAGCCCGCTTCTTGCAAGATGAGGTGTACCGCAAGTACGTCTGAAGCAGTACGTGCCATGGAAATAACATAAGCGCCAAATGCTTCACGAGGGTGCTCTGCCATGACACGGCAAGTATCGAGCACTTCTTGTACTTCAGGTGACGGTTCCCAATTACGCGGCAATAGTGGGCGTTTTGAGCTAAGTTCTTTAATTAAAAACTGAACTTTTTCATCTTCGTTCCATTGGTCGTATTCACCAATTTCTAGGAAGCGGGTCATTTCAGTGATCACATCTGAGTGACGAGTACTTTCTTGACGAATATCTAAACGGACTAGGTGAATACCAAATGCTTTCACACGACGTAAAGAATCGAGTAGTGAGCCTTCTGCTATGATACTCATGCCACATTCGTATAGAGACTGGTAACACGCGAGTAGTGGGTCCCAAAGTTGCTCAACACGTTCTAGAATTGGCAGGTTAGGGACTTCAGTACCATTGATGCGTGCATCTAGTACGGTGCAAGTATTATTTAATAGAGTACGTAAGCGTTTCAGAATGGCACGGTATGGTTCATGCTCTTCGCCAGATAATTCACGCACCGTATCATTACAAGCTGTCATTGACAGCTCGGTAATCAACTCTTGAATATCGGTTAGATATAAATCAGCTGCTTTCCAGCGAGATAATAGCAATACTTCAGCAGTAATTGGGTGAGTAACATTTGGGTTACCATCACGATCCCCGCCCATCCAAGATGAAAAATGTACAGGTCTAGCATCAATAGGAAGTGATTCTCCGGTGAAGTTTTTCACACGGTCATTGAATTCACGTAAGAACTCAGGTACAGCTTGCCATAATGAGTTTTCAACAACGGCAAAGCCCCATTTGGCTTCATCGAGAGGTGTTGGTCGTTGTTGACGAATAACATCAGAATGCCAAGATTGCGCAATCAAACCTTCTAAGCGACGCTCGGCTTTCAGACGTTCACGAGTAGAAAGATCACCATGTTCTAATTGCGATAAGCACTTATTAATTTTGACCAATTTATTGATCATTGTGCGACGAGCAATTTCTGTCGGGTGGGCGGTTAGCACCAATTCGATATTCAGTTCTTTGATTGCTTGCGCGGCGTCTTTTTTGCTGATGTCATTAGACGCTAACTTACTAAATAAAGTGTTGATTGCATCAGGTTCACATACTTGTTCTTCACAGTGTCGAGAAATAGTATGAAATTGCTCTGCAATATTAGTTAAGTTAAGAAATTGGCTGAAAGCATGTGCAACAGGTGTGAGCTGTTCGTTAGGTAGGTTTTTTATTTCTTCGATTAAGCTTTCGCGGTCTTCCTGACTACCAGCACGTGCTGATTTGGAAAGCTTACGAATGGTTTCAACTTTATCAAGAATGGCATCACCATGAGCTTCTTGAATGGTTGCGCCGAGTAAGTCTCCGAGCATGCGAACATTGCCCGTTAAAGCGGCATATTTTTCATTCATCGTCGTTTCACCTTGTAATTTAATTACATCCATTTAATTTTTTATATTCATCACAATATGAGCTTGTCGTCTAAGTTTGTATAGGAAAAACTTGGTAACAAAGCATGAAGTTGTTGTTAGTCTTTGTTATAGAAACAAAATTCATCATACTGTTAGTGAGGTTTTCAACAAACTATGGAGATTAGTGGCTCGTTGCGATTAGTATAATCACTACAATCTATCGAAAATATTTGCACTGAGTCAAATATTTGCCGCCTTCATGAAACAATAATACAAATATCATTGACCTAAATCAGTTATCAATGAATGGGTAAAGCTGGTTTAGTTGCAGTGTGAAGCCTTTGTTACTTATACCATATTCGATTGTTTCGGCCGCATCCTAATGATTTGAATGCGGCATGATTCATTATTTCAACTTGTCAGATTGTATCCAATTTACTCTAGGTGCTTTTTTCTTTTCCCAAAGTAATTGCTTATGCAAAACATCTGTTTATTTAAAATACTTCTCTATTTAAAACAATAATGACGTATCGACTTAGATAAAATATTGATTGTAGGATCGATAAACTCAAAGGCTAAAAATTCATCCGGCTGGTGGGCTTGGTCAATTGACCCCGGCCCCATAACCAATGTTGGGCAAACTTCTTGTAAGAAAGGTGCTTCAGTACAGTAGTTAACCGTTTCTGATGGAATTTGAGCCAACGCTTCCATCGTTTTGATGAAAGGGTGATCATGTTGGCATTCATAGCCTGCAATGGGCTCGTGTAGCGGTTTTATCTCAATACGTTCTGGCCATTTGGCTTGTACTTCTTTAAGCGCCGCTTGCAACATGTTATTTAAGCCGTCTAAGCTGATCCCCGGTAGTGGGCGAACATCATAATGTAATTCACAACAACCACAAATTCGGTTTGCACTGTCGCCACCATGTATATGGCCGAGGTTTAACGTTGGAGTTGGAATTTCAAAGCCTGGGTGATGATATTCTTGAATTAGCTGGTTACGTAGCTGCATTAATGCGAACAGTACCTCATGCATAATTTCAATCGCATTCACGCCGAGTGCCGGGTTGGATGAGTGACCAGAGTGTCCGGTAACTCGAATTGCATTGGCGACATGGCCTTTATGTGCACGAATAGGCTTGAGACTTGTTGGCTCAC
Organism: Vibrio sp. E150_018; assembly: GCF_053544035.1. Classification (NCBI taxonomy): domain Bacteria; kingdom Pseudomonadati; phylum Pseudomonadota; class Gammaproteobacteria; order Vibrionales; family Vibrionaceae; genus Vibrio; species Vibrio sp. E150_018. The sequence continues at coordinate 99,081 of NZ_JBHGNY010000006.1, forward strand.
CAATGATGCAATAGTCCGGCTTATACGGCGCGTCGCCATTTAAGCATGATTCTGTAAAGTGGCGGGCCCCCAGCATGCTCGTTTCTTCATCGCAGGTTGCCAGAATATAAAGGGGTTTTGTTTGGTTTGACCAATCGATTTTTTTGACCGCTTCAATAATAAAGGCGAAAAAACCTTTCATGTCCGCAGTGCCTAATCCGTAGAATCGATTGTTATGTTCGGTTAAGGCGTGTGGGTCAAAGTTCCAACGACCTTCATCAAAAGGCACGGTATCAGAGTGACCAGACAGCAATAGCCCACCTTCACCTTGGCCTTTTTTAGCGATCATGTTGTGTTTGCCCGGCGCAACTTCAATTACCTCAACAGCAAAGTCGAGATCTTTTAACCATTGCGCGAGCTTGGCGATCACTTCGGAATTCCCTTCATCCCAAGTAGGGTCGGTAGCACTAATTGAAGAGGTCGAGATCAATCCGCGATAAACATCTAAAAATTGAGGTGTGCCCATAAAAACTCCATTTCGTGTGATGGCTTTGCCTGTATGCTAATGATAAAAGCCATTGTGGTTGATAACCGGGCTATTGACAAGAAGCTTATAAAACGATAAAACACATATTAAAGCATTATTTGTGAATAAAAAATCAAATAATAAGGTTTTTTTAGAGTGGATAGTCATATTTTTACGCTTGGTAAAGATTTATTTTCAGCATGAAATAGTTCAGTGACTTAACGAATTCCACTTAAACAAATATAAATATCGCGCAAAGCAAGCAACACAAAACAAACGGATAGGTGAGTATGCTAAAAACAGTCATTATTGGAGCAAGTGGTTACACTGGTGCAGAGTTGGCCTTGATGGTCGACAAGCACCCTGAACTGACTTTATCTGGTTTATATGTATCAGAAAATAGTGTCGATGCTGGCAAACCTATTTCTCAATTACATGGCAAATTACATGGGCAGATTGATCTTGCTGTGCAACCGCTAACCTCACCTCAAGAAGTCGCGCAACAGTGTGATGTGGTCTTTCTTGCCACCGCTCACGAAGTTAGCCACGATCTCGCGCCGACTTTTCTTGCTAATGATTGTGTTGTTTTCGATTTATCCGGTGCTTACCGAGTTAAAGCGGAGGGTTTCTATCCTCAATATTATGGCTTTGAGCATACAGAATCTCAGTGGTTAGATCAGGCGGCTTACGGCTTAGTAGAATGGAATGCATCTCAAGTTGAACAAGCACAATTAATCGCTGTTCCTGGTTGCTATCCAACTGCATCTCAACTGGCGATGAAACCACTTATCGAATCACAACTTCTCGATTTAAACCAATGGCCAGTAATCAATGCTACGAGTGGCGTGACAGGAGCAGGTCGAAAAGCTTCAATGACCAACAGTTTTTGTGAAGTGAGCTTGCAACCTTATGGGGTATTCACACATCGTCACCAACCTGAAATTGCCTCGCATTTAGGTTGTGATGTTATCTTTACCCCGCATCTTGGCAATTTTAAGCGAGGTATTTTAGCTACTATTACTATGAAGTTAGCCTCTGATGATGTGACTGACGAGCAAATTGAACAAGCCTTTAATGGCGCTTATCAAGGTAAGCCTGCGGTTCGTTTACTTTCTGATATACCTCGTTTGCAAAATGTCGAAAACACGCCGTTTTGCGATATTGGATGGAAGCGTCAAGGTCAGCATCTTATTGTGGTTTCTGCGATTGATAACCTATTGAAAGGCGCATCAAGCCAAGCGATGCAATGTTTGAATATTCGTTTCGGCTTCCCTGAAATGACGGCTTTAGTGTAAGGATAATGACCATGGCTCCTTTAGTGATCAAATTAGGTGGTGCAGTATTATCCGATTTGGATACTTTGGCTAAATTATTTGGTGCAATTCAGCAATATCAAAAAGATGCACAACGTCAAATCGTCATCGTACATGGTGGTGGCTATTTGGTGGATGAGTTGATGGCAAAACTGCAATTTGAAACGGTGAAAAAAGGTGGCTTACGCGTCACGCCTTTTGACCAAATTGATTATATCGCAGGGGCGCTAGCGGGAACGGCGAATAAACTATTGCAAGGGCAAGCGATGAAGCTTGGTTTGAAATCCGTTGGCCTGAGTCTTGCGGATGGTGGCTTATGTCAAGTAACTCAGTTATCCGATGAACTCGGGGCGGTCGGTGAAGCGTCCGCTGGTGATGGCACAGTGTTGAAATCAATATTAGCAACCAATGTGTTACCTATTATCAGCTCAATTGGTATTACGGCTGAAGGACAGTTGATGAATGTCAATGCTGATCAGGCTGCAGTTGCGGTTGCTACTTCACTTGGCGCCGAGTTAGCACTACTTTCCGATGTTGCAGGCGTACTCGATGCGGATAAGCAACTTATTTCACAATTAGACCAATCACAAGTTGATCAACTGATTGAACAACAAGTGATCACTGATGGCATGATAGTAAAAGTACAAGCGGCTTTAGAAGCGGCCAATCAACTTGGTCGAGCGATTGAAGTGGCCGGTTGGAAAAAGCCTGAAAAGTTAACTCAACTTTTTGCTGGTCAAAGTATAGGAACACGTTTCTTGCCTCAATGAGGGGGGAGAAGTAACAATAAATTATCCACGGAATTCACCCAAACATGATTCCAAGGAAGGCTATAAAATAAATTTTGGAGAAGTAATATGGCTAAATTAAGCGTCGATAAAGCAAGTATTAACAAAGTAGTTGTCGCATATTCGGGTGGATTAGATACTTCAGTGATCATTCCATGGTTAAAAGAAAATTACGATTGTGAAGTTGTTGCCTTTGTGGCCGATGTCGGTCAAGGTGATGAAGAATTAGTGGGTATTGAAGAAAAAGCCATCGCATCAGGGGCATCTGAATGTTATATCGCAGACCTTAAAGAAGAGATGGTTGCCGATTACATCTACCCAACGCTAAAAACCGGTGCTTACTATGAAGGTAAATACTTACTAGGTACTTCAATGGCGCGTCCAATCATTGCGAAAGCGCAAGTAGAAGTGGCACGTAAAGTTGGCGCAGATGCGCTATGTCACGGTTGTACTGGTAAAGGTAATGACCAGGTTCGTTTTGAAGGTGCGTTTGCGGCTCTTGCTCCTGACCTACATGTGATTGCGCCTTGGCGTGAGTGGGATCTCGTCAGCCGTGAAGAATGTTTAGACTATCTCGCTGAACGTAATATTCCTTGTACTGCTTCTCTAACTAAGATCTACTCACGTGATGCCAACGCATGGCACATCTCAACTGAAGGTGGCGTGTTAGAAGATACTTGGAATGCACCAAATGATGATTGCTGGGCATGGACAGTGGATCCTGAACAAGCACCAGACCAAGCTGAATACGTAACGCTAAAAGTTGAAAAAGGCGCAGTCGTTGAAGTCGACGGCCAAGCTCTGTCTCCTTATCAAGCTTTGGTTGCGCTAAATGAAAAAGGCGTGAAGCACGGCGTTGGTCGTATTGATATCGTTGAGAACCGTTTAGTAGGCATGAAGTCTCGTGGTTGTTATGAAACACCAGGAGGTACTATTATGATGGAAGCGCTTCGTGCCGTTGAGCAACTAGTACTTGATAAAGCGTCTTTTGAATTTCGTGAAGAGCTTGCAGTAAAAGCGTCACACCTTGTGTACGATGGTCGTTGGTTTACTCCGTTGTGTAAATCATTATTGGCTGCAACTGAAGAGTTAGCGCAAGATGTTAATGGTGAAGTCGTGATCAAGCTTTATAAAGGCCAAGCAACGGTGACTCAGAAGCGTTCTGATAACAGCTTATATTCAGAAGAATTTGCTACCTTTGGTGATGATGAGGTTTACGACCAAAGTCACGCTGGTGGATTCATTCGTTTATACTCTTTATCAAGCCGCATTCGTGCGCTGAATGAAGCGAAGAAGAAATAAATACGAATATCGTAACTCGAATGCTCGTGACTCGGAAAAGAAACGCCTAGTGACGAGCATTTAGAGATTAAGAGTAAAATTAAATATAATAATAAATCATGGATAATCGAGAAGCGAAGCGCTCTAGTAACGAGTAACCTAGTGTTCGAAAATCGATAAATACAATGGATTAGCAGGAGATTCACAATGGCATTATGGGGCGGAAGATTTACCCAAGCAGCAGACACTCGGTTTAAGCAGTTCAATGATTCATTGCGCTTTGACTACCGATTGGCTGAGCAAGACATTGTGGGGTCGATTGCTTGGTCTAAATCTTTGTTATCGGTTGGTGTATTAACTGAGCAAGAACAGCAGAAACTAGAACTGGCTTTGAATGAGCTCAAACTTGCGGTAATGGAAGATCCTGAGCAGATTTTAAAGTCTGATGCCGAAGATATTCATAGCTGGGTAGAAACGCAACTGATCAGCCGTGTCGGTGATTTAGGTAAAAAGCTTCATACTGGCCGTTCGCGTAACGACCAAGTGGCCACCGATTTAAAACTGTGGTGTCGCCAGCAAGGTCATCAACTATTAATGGCGCTCGACCGCCTGCAATCACAAATGGTCTCGGTGGCTCGTGAACATCAAGCCACGGTACTTCCTGGTTATACGCACTTGCAACGCGCTCAACCTGTGACTTTTGCGCACTGGTGTTTGGCTTATGTCGAAATGTTTGAGCGTGATTATTCTCGTTTAGATGATGCGATTAAACGTCTTGATACTTGTCCACTAGGTTCTGGTGCTTTAGCGGGTACGGCTTATCCTATGGATCGTGAGCAATTGGCTCATAATTTAGGTTTCCAACGTGCCACGCGTAATAGTTTGGATTCGGTATCTGACCGTGATCATGTAATGGAGTTGATGTCGATTGCTTCAATTTCCATGCTACATCTTTCGCGTCTTGCAGAAGATATGATTTTCTATAACTCAGGTGAATCTGGTTTTATTGAGTTGGCTGATACAGTGACTTCAGGTTCATCCTTAATGCCGCAAAAGAAAAACCCCGATGCACTTGAGTTGATTCGTGGTAAAACCGGTCGTGTCTATGGTTCTCTTGCGGCGATGATGATGACAGTCAAAGCATTGCCATTGGCGTATAACAAAGACATGCAAGAAGACAAGGAAGGGCTGTTTGATGCGCTCGATACTTGGAACGATTGTATGGAAATGGCCGCGTTATGTTTTGACGGTATTAAAGTGAATGGTGAGCGTACGCTAGAAGCTGCCAAACAAGGTTATGCGAACTCAACCGAGCTAGCTGACTATTTAGTTGCAAAAGGCATTCCATTCCGTGAAGCACACCATATTGTCGGCGTGGCGGTAGTCAGTGCGATTGAACAATCTTGTGCACTCGAAGAGTTATCACTCGAGCAACTTAAAGCCTTCTCACCTGTGATTGAATCGGATGTGTATGACATTCTCACCATTGAATCTTGTCTAGAAAAACGTTCAGCATTAGGCGGCGTATCACCGAAACAAGTGAATTATGCCGTGACTCAAGCGCAGAAACGTTTGGATGAACGTGATAACTCAGGTGTGATGGTTCGCGCTGCACGTTTAACCGATATCGATGCGCTTGAAGGTATGGTGGCGTATTGGGCTGGCTTAGGTGAGAACTTACCACGTAGCCGTAATGAATTGATTCGTGATATTGGTTCGTTTGCAGTTTCTGAGCATCATGGAGAAGTCACCGGTTGTGCTTCATTGTATGTCTACGATTCTGGTCTAGCGGAAATTCGTTCATTAGGTATTGAAGCAGGCTGGCAAGGACAAGGCCAAGGTGCGGCGATTATCAAACACTTGGTGGATAAGGCACGTCAAATGGCGATCAAAAAGGTATTCGTGTTAACTCGCGTACCTGAGTTCTTTATGAAGCAAGATTTCATTCCAACTTCAAAAACATTGTTACCAGAAAAAGTATTAAAAGACTGTGACCAATGTCCTCGTCAACATGCTTGTGATGAAGTGGCACTAGAGATTAATTTGAATGAACAAGTGATCATGAAGGTAAATGTTGCTTAGAAATAAACAATAAACGGTAATTTTAATACATTTTTTTGCATGTTTTTAATACATAAATTTATGAGGATTATGTGAAAAACAACGAACTCCTGTATGGTCTTTGACGTATAATCGACCCCAAGCTAGTTTAGTGGCTTGGGATTAATTTATACCTTATGTAAACACTTTTTGAGTGCTTCTGGTGGCGTGACATTAATTAACACTTTGTAGCAGTGCAGTCTCAGTTATTAGAGCACTTTGTATTATTGGATATTCAACAAGAGTTAAAAGCAGGCCAATTGAACCAACACTGCTTAGCGAGTGAAGGACAAGTAGAGTTACCTGGTGTTGTTTGGCGTTTGTATTGTAGTTTGCTGTAATGACAACACGTGAATGTGAAAGGAAAAAGTTTGGAACTTAAGTCCCCATCGTGAGTCTTAATAAATACCACTGCTTTTTCTTAATTTGAATCCTGTGATTAAAATTTAAGATGGCCCCGTATTCAAATTTGAAGTACGGGGTTTTTTGTTTTTATTCATTTATATTTTTACCAATCAGCGTTTTTCGACCAGTCTTGTTTGAGATCGTCATTTGAAAAATAGCAAGCGGCATACCATCCATCTTGGATTCTAGAGATTTGTTTGATTAAATTTTTCATTACTTACCTTGAAAAAAAAGAGGCCAAAGGGGCAGCCTCAAAGCAGTGAAGTATGTTTGTTAGGATTATTATTATGAAAAATCTTTGATAGCTCCAATCGTTTGGTGCTATTGTTTTGATAGTTTTTTACTATGGAGTTGTTGTGTGAATATCCGAGATTTTGAATATTTAGTTGCATTAGCGGAACATAAACATTTTCGTAAAGCGGCGGAAGCGTGCTTTGTTAGTCAGCCGACACTAAGTGGTCAAATTAGAAAAATGGAAGATGAGCTAGGAACTTCATTACTTGAGCGTAGTAGCCGTCGAGTCCTATTTACTGATTCCGGTTTGGTATTGGTCTCTCAAGCAAAGCGCGTATTGGCAGAAGTGAAAACTTTTACTGATATGGCCAGTTTACAAGGTAAAGAAATGAGTGGGCCGTTACATATTGGTTTTATTCCAACAATTGGGCCTTATTTATTGCCACTGATTATTCAACCGTTAAAAAAGGCTTTTCCCGATCTCGAGTTATTTTTGCATGAAGCACAAACCAATCAATTAGTGAGACAGCTAGAAGAAGGGCGTTTAGATTGTATCGTGCTTGCCTCTGTGGCGGAGACTCAGCCTTTTATTGAGCTAGATATATATGATGAGCCGCTAATGATGGCTGTACCTGAAGCGCACCCATGGGCTGAAAAAACAGAGTTAGAAATGGAGCAACTAAAAGGCCATACAGTGCTCTCTCTTGGCGATGGTCATTGCTTGCGCGATCAAGCTTTAGGCTTTTGTTTTGCTGCTGGCGCTAATGATGATGATCGTTTTAAAGCGACCAGTTTAGAAACCTTGCGAAACATGGTAGCAGCGGGTGGTGGTGTGACTTTATTACCACAATTGTCTGTTCCTAAAGAAAAGATTAAAGATGGCGTGTGTTATTTAAAAGCGATCAACCCTACGCCTAGTCGTAAAGTTGTGCTGGCTTATCGACCGGGTTCACCATTAAGAAAACGTTTTGAGCAGCTTGCTGACTTTATCTCGCAGACTGTGAATCTTTAAACGGTATAAAATAAATATGAATAAAAAGAGGCCATCGATATTCGATGGCCTCTTTGCTATTTAGAGTTTTTGCTATTTATATCCATCAGACTTGACGCTGCAGCTTTGTTGATCGAGTGCATTCACTTGTCGCCTCACTGCAATTTCAATTACTTCGGGTATAGGATCGTTTACACCAAGAATTAGAATAAGCTATCGCCATCTTCATCTTCAGAATAGAGATCGGTACCTTGATCTTCCACTATAGATTCGGTTGGTTGAGTACCCGTTTTAAAGTATTCCCACATTGAAGAACTATCATTTTTGTCGGTGAGTAGACCACTATCACGGTCAATACGCACACGAATGATTCCTGGTGGTAATTGTTTTTCTTGTGCAGGTACATCTTTCAGGGCAATTTTCATAAACTCAATCCAAGCTGGTTGAGCTGTTGTTGCACCTGATTCACCACCGTTATATTGCTCTTTGCGATCGAAGTTTGCGTTAGCGGAGGTATAACCAAGTGGACGGTTAGCACCATCAAAACCTACCCAAGTACTGGCAACAATGCCTGGAGCATAGCCGTTATACCAAGTATCGACAGAGTCGTTGGTCGTACCAGTTTTACCACCGATATCGCGGCGTTTTAATACTTGTCCACGCCAACCTGTACCGTTCCAGCCAGTACCGTTACTCCAAACACCACCACCCCAAATGTTGCTGTACATCATTTCACGTACTAGGAATGCGGTTTGTGGTGAGATGACTTTTTCAGCGTATTTAGGTGGTTCTTCAGTACCTTGATCATCGATGACAATAGGTTCATGCGAACAGTTTTTTTCGCATACTTTAGTTGGATTTGAACGGAAAATTAAATCACCGTATGGGCTATTAACGTGATCAATATAGTAAGGTTCTACGTAGTAGCCACCATTGGCAAATACTGCAATACCTTGTGCCATTTTGATTGGCGTTAAGCTACCCGCACCCAGTGCGATAGTTTCTGAATGCGGAAGTTTGTCCGGATCGAAGCCAAAACGAGGTAGGTAGTCTAGTACATTATCTAGGCCAACACGGCGTAGTGTACGTACAGCCATTACGTTTTTCGATTGTGCTAAACCGCGGCGTAACATAGTTGGACCTAAATACACTGGTGGTGAATTTTTAGGTCGCCATGCCGTACCTTGGCCTTTATCCCATTGGTTAACCGGAGCGTCGTTAATTAAGGTGGCTAAGGTTAAGCCTTTATCTATTGCTGATGAGTAGATGAAAGGTTTAATACTTGAACCCACTTGACGCTCCGCCATAGTGGCACGGTCAAATTTACTGTGCACAAAGTTAAAACCACCAACCAGTGATAGAACTGCGCCATCTTCAGGGTTTAATGCGACAAATGCAGTATTTACAATTGGCACTTGGCTTAACTGCCAGGTTGAGTTAGCAATTGGGTCAACGGTTCCTTCTTTGGAATTTACTTGTTTATCTAAAACATTTTCCGTTTCTTCTTCCGCTGGCTTATCTTCTAAAATACCCATTGGACGAACCCAGATTTGCTGACCAATTTCTAATATGTCAGCCGTTTTAGTTGGCGCTGGACCTTGACGTCTATCGTTATAGTATTTACGTGCCCATTTCAAACCATCCCATTCAATGGTTTGTTCACCACGGTTTTTGATGTATACGGTAGCAGAGCGTTGAGAAATACCCGTTACTAGAGCAGGGTGGATCAAACCAAACGTCGGCTTGCCCTTTAGGTACTTATCCATTTGCTTTTGAGTGAAGGCGGCCTCTTGTGGTTTCCAAGCCACGGCCTCGGCACCACGGTAGCCATGACGTTCATCATAGTTAAGTAAGTTACCAATCGCGGCTTGGTTAGCGGCTTCTTGCAAGTTAGATTTCACTGTAGTGTAAATCTTCATACCTGAGCTATAGGCTTCTTCACCGTAATGTTTTACAGCCCAACCACGTGCTAATTCAGCAACATAAGGGGCATTCACTTCAATATGAGCACCATGATATTTACCATCAATCGGTTCTGCGTCAGCAGCATCAAACTCTTCTTGAGTAATATACTTCTCTTCAAGCATGCGTAGTAACACCACATGACGACGAGTTTTAGCGCGATCAATGGAATAAATAGGGTTCATGGTTGAAGGTGCTTTTGGTAGGCCAGCAATAATTGCCATTTCACCAAGAGTGAGATCTTTAGGTTCTTTTCCAAAATAGGTCAAAGAGGCAGCACCTACACCATAAGAGCGATATCCCAAATAAATCTTGTTGAGGTACAACTCTAAGATTTCTTGTTTATTCAGAACTTGCTCAATATGGATCGCGATAAAAATTTCTTTGATTTTACGCATGATCTTTTTGTCATTCGACAAGAAAAAGTTACGCGCAAGCTGTTGAGTGATCGTACTCGCACCTTGTTTTGCTGAGCCTGAAATTGCCACTACGACAGCAGCACGCATAATACCAATCGGGTCAATGCCATAGTGTTGGTAATAGCGGCTATCTTCCGTTGCGATGAAGGCTTCTTGCATTTGCAGAGGAATATCGTCGAGCTTAAGAGGGATGCGTCGTTTTTCACCAAACTGAGCAATTAGTTTTCCTTCTTGGCTATAGACTTGCATTGGAGTTTGCAGTTGTACGTTCTTCAAAGTTGCAACGTCTGGGAGCTGAGGTTTTAGGTAGTAATAGAACCCAAAAATTGTGGTCACTCCAAGAATCATGCAAACAAATGAAAAAATGAGCAATGGCTTTATGAACTTCACCGGATATTCCCTGATTGAGTAAGGATGTGTCGATATAAACACCTGTACAGTAGGTGCATATATTAGCATATCGCTAAAAAAATGCGTTCTTAACTTTTTATTTCAATAAGGGATTTCACTTCAAAAAGTGATCTGAATGTTAGTGAAACAACTTATCGGTTTACTAAATAGTTAAGCGTACTTATTAATCATCCAACCTTTGTTGAGGAACTATTCCTCTAGCTGGAGCTTAGCAATATGGGTAAATCTTTCGTCACGGGCATCGATATTGGTCACCATAGTATTAAAGCTGTGGTTATGAAACCCGCTGGAGAACTGTTTGAACTGGTGAGTTACAAAGAAGTGCCAGCAACGGAGGCCATTTTTTCAGATAACCATACCTTTGATCATCAAGAGATTGTCAAAAAATTAAAAGAGTTAAAAAAACAACTGCCAATGATGGCCAGAAATGTTGTGTTATCCGTGCCAGACAATGCAGTAATCAGTAAAGTTCTGCATATTGATAGTGAATTAGAAGAACGAGAAAAAGAATTTGCTATCTATCAAGTATTTGGCCAGCAATCGCCTTTTCCGGTAGAAGATTTAAGCTTGGATTATGTCAAAGTGGAATCGGATACTTTAAAGCGAGCACCGACTTCGACCTATCAAGTTTATGCTACTCGCAAAGAAGTGATAGAAAGTCGTATGGATGCGATAAAAAAATCCGGCTTTAAGCCAATGGTAATGGATATCCAAGCCCATGGTCTACTTCGAGTATGGCAATTAGCAACTCAGGTTGACCCGACAAAGCAAAGTTGGTTGTTAGTTGATATTGGCCATAGCCAAACTTCACTCTGTATTGCGCCGAATAATCGTCCGGCTTATTACAAAGATATTCCTTTTGGTACGCAAAACATCAAGCCTTCTCCGGCATTAAACCTCGATAATGATTCACCAAGCGTTGAGCTGAATCAGCAAGATAAATTTATTGACGAGTTAGCGGAGCGTTTAACTCGCCAGCTTAGTATGTACGGCTCGGTTAATCAGCAACAAAAAATTGAAGGGATTTGGCTCACTGGTGGCGGTGCGACCTTAGCGGCGATTGATGAGTATTTATCAGACAAACTCGACCTTGCTGTTGAAGTACTCGATCCATTAAAGCTGCTGCAAGGCAAAGTGAAAAATAATATTCAATCAGAAGCATGCACGTTTAGCGTGGCGGCTGGATTAGCCATTCGCGGTATTCAATGGCAAGGAGGAAAGCATGTTGCATGATATTAACCTGCTGCCATGGCGTGAAGAAAAGCGTCAGCAATATAAGCAACGTTTCTATGGAATGGTGGTTTTAGGGATCTTGGCCGCATTGATGTTGCAATGGTTTGCCAGCTTATATATCGATCATTTAAAAGATCAGCAAAAGAGTCGTAATCAACAACTACAAGCTTATATCAATAAACTTGATAAAGAGTTGGTGAATCTAAAAGAAATTGAAGCCAAACATAAATCGATATTAACGCGTTTAAGGTTGGTTGAGTCGCTACAAAATGAGCGTAATAAAACTACGGATTTTATGAATCTTATGCCCGAGTTAGTTCCAGAAGGCGTCTATGTCGACAAAATTAAAATGAGTGGCAGAGAAGTGGAAATGGCTGGGGTGAGTGATAGTACTGCTCGTTTAGCAACCATGTTAGATAATTTCGAAAACTCCACTTGGCTAGTTGATGTGGAAATGCATTCTATTATTTCTGGCAGGGTATTGTTTGGTAAGAAGTTTCAAAGTTTTAAGTTGTCATTTCGCTTTGAAGATGAGCAACCGGAACAATCGAATAATGGACAGACTATTGCTAAACAAGGAGGTCAGTAATGGTCGATTTTCGAGAACTTGATTTTGAAGACATGCCGGAATGGCCATTAATTCCTCAGTTATTGGCGATTGGTGTATTGGTGATTGTATTGCAAGTTGTTGGAGCTTGGTTTTATCTATCACCACAGCAAGATGAGCTTGAGCAGATTCGACAACAAGAAGTTACGCTAAAAAGCTCAATTCGAATTAAAGCGGCTAAAGTGGCAGCACTACCGCAACTACAGGCACAACTCGATGAATTGAATACTCGCTATCAATATTTATTAAAACAGTTACCTGTTCAAAAAGAGTTGGCGAGTATGCTGTCTTCTGTAAACGATATTGGTATTAAGAATGATTTGAGCTTTACCCGCGTTGATTGGGGGGAAAAGCAAGTACAAGAGTTTCTATATCGTTTACCACTCAACATTGAGCTTACCGGTGCTTATGACGATATTGGAGAGTTCTCGGAAGCGATTGCCAAATTGCCACGTATTATCAGCTTACACAACGTGGAGTGGCAACGAGTGAGTCAAGAAAGTAGCACGTTGCACTTCCGTGTTCGTGCTTATACCTACCAGTTTAAGCCAGAGGATAATCAATGATGAAACCAAGTTTTATGATGCTCTCTGCATTGGTATTGGTTGGTTGTCAGCAATCAAATGATTCGATTCCTAACTTTATTTCTCAAGTGGAAAATCAATCACGTAAAGAAATTGCTCAACTGGAACCAGAAAAAAGCTTTAAAGCAACGCAATATAGCGGCATGAGTTTACGATCACCATTTAGTTTACCTGCTATTGCGGTGGCCAATCAGCCTCAGACGAAACAAGATTGCTGGCAACCGGGGTTACGCAGTAAAACGGGCCAACTTGAACAGTATCCTCTAGAGCAACTACATCTCAGAGGAGTGATGGGAAGCAAAGGGGATATTTCTGGCTTAGTACAAACGCCGAAAGGTACTTTAGTAAAGGTTCAACCTGGAGAGTATATTGGGTTGAATAACGGCAAAGTGGCGCAAGTGACCCCGAAATTTATTTTAATCAAAGAGACACTCCCAGATGGATTGGGGTGTTGGCAGCAGCGAAACGTTAAGTTAGCGCTGAAGTAATCATAACGACATGAAGATAATAATTGAGTATTAAATTATGCATAAAGGATTAACGCTGACAGCTTGGACTCGCCAATTCATTTTGATGTCGACCATTGCTTGTACACTTCTTTCTGGACTAACCGCCGTTGCTGCGACAACCTCTTCCAAGACTTCTAGCTCGGCGACACAATTAGAGCAAGAGTTGAGTAATAAATTTGTTGGCCTCGATTTTCGGTTAAATAAAGAGAAAGAAGGGGTGATTGTTGTCAAATTAGGCTCTTCCGCCTCAGCGGTAGATATTAAGAAAAACCCTCAAGGGTTAACGATTGATTTAATACATACTCAAGTCAGTGATGACGATTTGTATGTGATCGATGTGAAAGATTTCTCTACCGCAGTCAAAACGGTTGAGGTATTTCGAGAGAAAGTCAACACTCGTCTACAAGCGTTGATTTCTGGTGATTTTACCTATGATTATCGTTTGAAAGGTAAGAATTTAGAAATTACCGTGACAGAAGTAAAGACCAAACCTAAGTCGGTAGTAGCCAAACAAAAAACCGTCTTAGATAAAGAAAACAAAGTCATTTCGATTAACTTTCAAGACATTCCCGTGCGGAACGTATTACAGCTAATCGCTGATTATAATAGCTTTAACCTCGTGGTATCAGATTCAGTGACTGGCAACTTAACGCTTCGTCTAGATGGTGTACCTTGGCAGCAAGTGCTGGATATCATTCTACAAGTGAAAGGGTTAGATAAAAGGGTAGAAGGTAATGTTGTTTTAGTGGCTCCAAAGGCCGAATTGGATGCACAGCAACAACAACGTTTAGAGCAGGCCCGTATGGAAGAAGAACTTGGGGATTTAAGTTCTGAGTTGATTCAAGTTAATTTTGCTAAAGCCTCTGATATCGCTGAGTTAATTGGTGGTGAAGGTGAGCTTAGCATGTTATCGAGCCGAGGTAATATCACGGTCGATGAGCGAACAAACTCATTACTAATCCGCGATCTGCCAAATAATATCGACATCATTAAAGGTATTGTTGAATCATTAGATATTCCTGTTAAGCAAGTGCAAATTGAAGCGCGCATCGTGACGGTTAATGAAGGTAATATGCAAGATCTAGGGGTTCGTTGGGGGGTTGCGGAAACCAATGGCTCTTTTTCAACCGGTGGTTCGATAGAAAGTAATGTTGGTCAAGCTGGCATTGCTAATGGCGAGGATGGAATTGATTTTACTGGTAATGGTGATAGCACTGTTGGTATTGAAGATTTCCTTAATGTTAACTTAGCCGCGACGAGTTCTAATGCTTCGAGCATTGCTTTTCAGGTGGCAAAGTTAGGCTCTGATACTTTGTTGGATTTAGAGTTATCGGCACTACAAGCGGAATCAAAAGCAGAAATCATTTCGAGCCCTCGTTTGATTACTACCAATAAACAACCCGCTTATATTGAGCAAGGTACCGAAATTCCTTATTTAGAGGCGGCATCAAGTGGCGCGACTTCAGTTAGCTTTAAAAAAGCGGTATTAAGCTTAAAAGTCACACCGCAAATTACACCGGATAATCGCTTAGTACTTGACTTAAGCGTGACTCAGGATAGACCTGGGTCGGTGGTGAAAACTGGTGAAGGTGAAGCGGTGGCAATTGATACCCAGCGTATCGGTACTCAAGTATTAGTTGATAATGGTGAGACGGTCGTGCTTGGCGGTATTTACCAACATTCTGTACAAACCAGCGTCGATAAAGTGCCACTATTAGGAGATATCCCATACTTAGGAGCACTATTCCGCCGTAGTTATGAGAATTATGGCAAAAGTGAGTTATTGATTTTCGTGACACCAAAAGTAGTCTTACAGTAGTGAGGTCGGTGCTTTGCAAGCGATCTGGTTCAATAAAGAATCAAGATAAATGCATTGTAAGCAAAATTAAAGTTGCATTAGTGGCACCATACTTAGATAATTTCGGGTCTGATCACGAATTATCTGTGAGGAATTAGGTGCCACAATGATATCTAATGAGGCTTTTGCACGCATAAAGCAAACTTCATAATAGAATATCGGATGGCAATTTCATTAAATTAACGTTGAATTACTGCTAAACATGGCCGAAAAACGCAATATTTTTCTTGTTGGCCCAATGGGTGCCGGCAAAAGTACAATTGGTAGACATCTAGCTCAACAGCTGCATATGGAGTTCTTAGATTCTGATACGGTTATTGAACAAAGAACTGGTGCAGATATCAGTTGGGTATTTGATGTTGAAGGTGAAGAAGGTTTCCGCGTTCGCGAAGAAACTGTCATCGATGACTTAACTCAAGAGCAAGGTATCGTACTGGCAACAGGCGGTGGCTCAATTAAGAGCAAAGATAATCGTAATTACTTATCTGCACGAGGTATTGTGGTTTATCTTGAAACGACAATTGAAAAGCAACTTGCTCGTACTAATCGCGATAAAAAACGTCCTTTATTACAAACAGGTGAGCCGCGTGAAGTATTAGAAGCTCTAGCGGCTGAACGCAATCCTCTGTATGAAGAAATCGCCGATTATACTGTACGCACTGATGATCAAAGCGCTAAAGTAGTGGCTAATCTTATTGTAAAAATGCTAGAAGAAAACTAGCCGATAGCTTAGGAGACCCAAACCATGGAACGGATTAATGTGGATCTTGCTGAGCGAAGCTATCCTATCTCTATTGGCGCTGGATTATTAACCAATCCAGCGCTTTTCTCACATTTAAAAGCCAAACAAAAAGTGGTCGTGGTCAGTAATGACACGGTTGCGCCGATGTATGCTGATCGTTTAATTCAAACCTTGACGACTCTGCAATGCCAAGTTGATTTACTCGCTCTGCCGGATGGCGAACAATATAAATCGTTGGAAACCTTCAATACCATTATGAGTTTTCTGCTTGAAGGTAATTACAGTCGTGATGTTGTATTAGTGGCGCTTGGTGGTGGTGTGATTGGTGATTTAGTTGGCTTTGCTGCTGCTTGTTATCAGCGTGGTGTTGACTTTATCCAAGTTCCAACCACCTTGTTGTCACAGGTTGACTCATCAGTTGGTGGAAAAACGGCAGTTAATCATCCACTCGGTAAGAATATGATTGGGGCTTTTTATCAGCCTAAATCAGTGATTATTGATACCGATTGTTTAGATACTCTACCTGAACGAGAATTTGCTGCTGGAATGGCCGAGGTCATTAAATACGGCATTATTATTGATAGTGACTTCTTCACGTGGCTTGAACAGAATATGGAGAAGTTAGTCGCGTTGGATAATCAAGCTTTGTGCTATGCGATTGCTCGTTGTTGCCAAATTAAAGCTGATGTGGTCGCGGCTGATGAAAAAGAATCTGGTGTTCGTGCTTTGCTTAACCTTGGTCATACTTATGGTCACGCGATTGAAGCTGAAATGGGCTATGGCAACTGGCTGCACGGTGAAGCAGTTGCTGCAGGCACCATGATGGCAGCTCACACTGCTTTGCTTCGAGGGTTAATGACTTTAGAGCAAGTTGAACGAATTCAACGTATTTTGGTCAAAGCTAAACTTCCTATACACACACCAGAGACTATGACTTATGAGCATTTTATTAAACATATGATGCGAGATAAGAAGGTTTTATCTGGTCAACTACGCTTAATTTTACCGACTGGAATAGGATCATCGGAAGTGTTAGGAAATACCGATGAAGTAATAATTAGACAGGCGATTGAAGCTTGCCGTTAAAATGAAAGAAAAGTCTTAAACCACGCCAGTAAGATTTTTCATAAACACTTCTTTTATGTGTTTTTTTGACATTTTTCATTTGATAGCGTGCTATTTATAGAATATTCCTATTTTGACGTATTTAAGAGGCTAGTAATGAGCATGACTCATGATGATGCACATATGGTGCAATTAGAATCGCAAACGGACATTCTTGATGGTTTGCAAATGTTTACTCGCCTGGATTCTAACGTAATCTGCGTTGAAGGAGAGGAAGGTTCTGGTAAATCGTGGCTTGCACAACGCTTCCTTAATACTGATAAAAAAATTCAGACGTTATCTTTTCTAATTTGTTCACCGACTCAAACAGCGGAACAGCAACGTAGCGTATTACTCGGCCAGTTGTTGTCAGATAGTTTTTGCACTGGCGAAGAAACGTTACTTGAGAGCTTATCAATATTTCGTAAAGACCAAGATTGCAAGGCGACAATTATCGTTGATGACGCAAACTGGTTAACGGTACACTTACTTGATGAACTGGCTCAGTTGGTACTGGCTGCACAACAAAATCCTTTATGGCAAATCAGTGTTATCTTGTTTGCAAAACCTAACGAGATTGATGAGTCATCATTAACTACCTATCCAAAACCAGAATTTAAGCGTATAGCGATCTCTCCGTTAACGGATAACGAAGCGACGAATTTTATCGATCAACTTGTCATCCCTGCCGCCCACATTGACTCTGATAAGAAAAAACAAGCGATTCATCGTGCTGCTCAATCTGTCATTAATTACCCTGCTAACTTATTAGCATTATCTGAATCGCATAAAAAGCCAGTGGTATGCTGGGTTAAGCGTTCGTTGATTATCTTAATTATTATTCTATTGGCATTAGGTGGTTGGTCTTGGTGGACCAGTTATCAGGCTCGAGTTCAAGATCAGCAAACGGAAACGGATGTTATTGAACAAAATGAAGCCAAGCAAGACTCGGCAGATACACTTCCAAATCCAGTTAGTTCAGTAACTGATATTACATCAGGCGCGCAAGCTGAACAATTTCAAGAAGGCGACACTCTACCACTGGCAGTGACGGATAAAACGTTAACTGTAGGTGATGAGTCTGATTCTGAGCAAAAACGTGTGGTGGTTCCTTCAAAGGTTGTTGATGCATTGTTGGATGGTGATTCACCGAAAGATGCTAAAGTGTCTAATGACGAAGTGACATCCGCTCAAGCTTCATCGGTTCAAAATTCGGTGAGTTCATTGAAAGATGATCAGCTTACGTTAGCCGATGATGCATTATTAGCATTACCTGCTGAACGTTATACATTGCAATTATTGGCCGTAACCAATCAAGAAGAAGCAGTTAACTTTATTAAGATGTATGACTTGAATGGTCAAGTTCGAGTTTACCGTACGCTACGTAATCAGCAATCTTGGTATATCGTGACTTACCAAGACTTTGCTAGTATTAAAGAAACCCGAGATGCGGCTCAAGAACTATCATTAGCGCTACAAAAAGAACAGCCGTGGCCTAAATCGATAGCGCAAGTTCATCAAGAAATTGAACGAGTGAAATAGCGCAGACCCTAGCGCGGAAATATGTTACATTCCCCAGCCCATCAATAATTTTGATGGATTGGTGAAAACACTTGTGGTCGATGAGTAGTAAAATAAATGAAGAAGCAACGAGCTTTCCTCAAATGGGCAGGCGGTAAATACGGTTTAGTTGAAGACATTCAGCATCACCTACCAGAAGGTAGAAAGCTAGTTGAGCCTTTCGTCGGAGCGGGGTCGGTATTTTTGAATACCGATTATGACCACTACCTATTGGCTGATATCAATCCAGACTTAATTAATCTGTATAACTTATTAAAACAACAACCTGACTTGTTTATTCAAGAGGCACAGCGTTTTTTCACACCTGAATATAACCGCAAAGAAGTCTATCTAGGCGTACGCGCTGACTTTAACCAAAGCCAAGATACCTTATTCCGCTCTCTTGCTTTCTTATATATGAATCGATTCGGTTTTAATGGTTTATGCCGTTATAACAAAAAAGGTGGCTTTAATGTGCCTTTTGGTTCTTATAAAAAACCTTACTTCCCAGAAAATGAAATGTTGAACTTTGCTGAAAAAGCTAAGAAAGCGACGTTTGTTTGTGAAGGCTACCCACAGACGTTTGCTCGAGCGCGCAAAGGTTGTGTCGTATATTGTGACCCTCCTTATGCCCCATTAGCCCAAGCGAGTAACTTTACTTCTTACGCGGGCAATGGTTTTTCATTAGATGATCAAGCAGAATTGGCCAGTATTGCAGAACATACTGCAGTGCATCGTGATATCCCCGTACTTATTTCTAATCATGATACTGCATTAACTCGCCGTCTATATAAAGGTGCACAGTTGAATGTAGTAAAAGTAAAACGCACCATCAGCCGCAATGGTGCAGGCCGGAACAAGGTTGATGAGTTGTTGGCGTTG
This sequence comes from Vibrio sp. E150_018, assembly GCF_053544035.1. Taxonomy (NCBI): domain Bacteria; kingdom Pseudomonadati; phylum Pseudomonadota; class Gammaproteobacteria; order Vibrionales; family Vibrionaceae; genus Vibrio; species Vibrio sp. E150_018. The sequence goes on from NZ_JBHGNY010000006.1 coordinate 118,569, forward strand.
TTTGAAGCGAAGGGGTAGTTTCGGTACTCGGATTCTCGGTCGTTTCACTTCTCGTTGCTCGAAATTTGTTGTGAGTGACGTGTAGCGTGTAACGAGGAAAAGCGTGGTAAACTGCTGTTAACTCGCGACACAGAGAGAAACATTCACGCCTCTCGCTACAGCCTTTTCGTTTCTTTTTTCTCTTACTGCTCTTTCTCTCAACTCGAAGTACAGTGTTCACATATCTCGTCACTTCTTTCTGTGTCTTTGCCTAAGTTACGAGCAGCGAAGCGCCCGAGCCACGAAACTCGCTCAATAATACCGTGACCATCAACTCGTAAACTACCTCTCACCTTGTATATAAACGTTTGCTTGGGTAAACTTGCGCCAATTTTATCCCATAGATTTAGGCCATACTCGGAGTTAGCCATGAAAGATTTTTTGATAGCACCATCCATCCTCTCTGCTGATTTTGCTCGTTTAGGCGAAGATGTCGAAAGAGTATTAGCCGCGGGTGCTGATGTTGTTCACTTTGATGTGATGGATAATCACTATGTGCCTAATCTGACTTTTGGCGCCCCAATCTGTAAAGCGCTACGTGATTACGGGATTACTGCACCGATTGATGTTCACTTAATGGTGAAACCCGTTGATAGCATCGTGCCTGAATTTGCTAAAGCGGGTGCATCGATGATCACTTTCCACATTGAAGCCTCTGAGCACGTTGACCGTACTTTGCAATTAATCAAAGAACATGGTTGTCAGGCAGGGGTAGTGTTTAACCCAGCGACGCCGCTTCATCACTTAGATTACATCATGGATAAAGTTGATATGATTTTGTTGATGTCAGTGAATCCAGGTTTTGGCGGTCAATCTTTCATTCCGTCTACTTTAGATAAACTACGTGAAGTGCGTAAGCGTATCGAGGCAAGTGGTCGTAATATCCGTCTTGAAATTGATGGTGGTGTGAAGGTGGATAATATCCGTGAAATCGCTGAAGCGGGTGCAGATATGTTCGTAGCAGGCTCGGCAATTTTCAATCAACCAGACTACAAACAAGTGATTGACCAAATGCGCGAAGAACTTGCGAAAGCAAAGTAACTTTGTAACTAGTGGTCGATATCAAAAGAAGCTTGAGATACACTCAAGCTTCTTTTTTGTTTTAATAGAAGTGTGTTGTAAATGGAAGCTGTGAAAACCTTGCAAGATATTCAATTAATCGCATTTGATTTAGATGGGACGTTACTTGATAGCGTACCTGATCTGGCGGTTGCTGCCGATAAAGCCGTACAAAGCTTAGGTTTTCCATCGGTAACCGAAGAACAAGTTCGAGATTGGGTCGGTAATGGCGCTGACATACTGATTGGTCGTGCGCTAAGTCAAAATATTAAGGTTGATCCATCATTAGATGCGGATTTTCTGAAACAAGCGCGTGTGCGTTTTGATGAGTATTATCACCAAGGCGGCCACCAACTCAGTCATTTATATTCTAATGTAACATCGACATTGAAGGCCTTGCATCAAGGTGGCTATAAAATGGCGATTGTCACTAATAAGCCTTCCGCTTTTGTGCCAGATATTTTGCAGCAGCATGGCATTGCCGATCTGTTTGTCGATGTGATTGGTGGCGATGACTTCCCTAATAAAAAGCCTGATCCAATGGCGCTCAATTGGTTGCTCGATAAGCATCAAGTAAGTGCACAACAAATGTTGATGGTCGGTGATTCTAAAAATGATGTATTAGCTGCAAAAAATGCCGGTTGTCATAGTTTTGCTCTGACTTATGGTTACAACCACGGTGAGCCTATTTCTGACTCATCACCAGACTACGTTGCAGATAACATTGCTGAGATGTTAGATGTACTGAGTGTTTCTCAATAATTGAGATTATTCGAAATAAAACGCTAGTCAAACCGAGCTAGATCAGTAAACTGAAATGCCTGTTTATCTTTCATTTAATTTGAATGAAAGATAAACAGGCATTATTTTTAATTTCAGCCCAGTATTCGATGATGAGTATAAATAGGGGCGACAGTAAGGGAAAAGTAACATGAGCAAACCCATAGTATTAAGTGGTGTTCAACCATCTGGTGAACTGAGTATTGGTAACTACTTGGGTGCTCTACGTCAATGGCAACAAATGCAAGATGATTATGATTGCCAGTATTGCGTTGTTGACCTTCATGCAGTTACGGTTCGTCAAGATCCTAAAGCTCTGTATGAAGCGACATTAGATGCATTAGCAGTTTGTCTTGCGGTTGGTGTTGATCCTAAGAAGAGCACGTTATTCGTTCAGTCACATGTACCGGAACATGCTCAACTAGGTTGGCTTCTTAACTGTTATACCCAAATGGGCGAATTGAATCGTATGACTCAGTTCAAGGATAAATCACAGCGTTACGCCAATGATGTCAACGCTGGGCTTTTTGCTTACCCTGTATTAATGGCAGCGGATATTTTGCTGTACGGTGCTCACCAAGTACCGGTCGGTAACGATCAGAAGCAGCATTTAGAGTTAGCCCGTGATATTGCGACTCGCTTTAATAATGTGTATAGCCCTGAAAATCCAATTTTCCAAATTCCAGAGCCATACATTCCACAAGTGAACGCTCGTGTAATGAGCTTGCAAGATGCGACTAAGAAAATGTCTAAATCGGATGATAATCGTAAAAACGTTATTACCATTTTAGAAGATCCAAAGTCGATTTTGAAAAAGATCAATAAAGCGCAAACCGATGCTGAAACGCCACCACGCATTGCACATGATGTGGAAAATAAAGCAGGCATTTCAAACTTGATGGGGCTGTATTCGGCAGCAACGGGTAAAACTTATCAAGAAATTGAAGCGCAATATGCGGGGGTTGAAATGTACGGTCCATTTAAGAAAGATGTGGGTGAAGCGATCGTTGCGATGCTTGAGCCGATTCAATCTGAATACAAGCGCATTCGTGAAGACCGCGCTTATATGGATCAAGTGATGAAAATTGGTGCTGAAAAAGCCTCAACAAAAGCTGCAGTGACGTTAGCGAAAGCTTACCAAGCGGTAGGGTTTGTGCCTCGAGGCTAAATTCTATTTGGATATACCAATAAAACCGCTGAAGTTGATATTTTCAGCGGTTTTTTGTTTTTATGACTTTGGATACTATTCACTACGTATTATTAATATATGTGTCACTAACTATTGGGTTATAGATAAAAATTATGTGGAGTTAAACACGTGTTTGAAGAAAAGTGATGGTGTTTTTATGAACGAAATCATCTTGTAGTAGGGAAAATGATTAACTTTTTAGTGTGAGAAGCTTGCCTTTATTTGTCGCTATTGCAGAATAGCCACTTCTAATTTAGTATTAAGAACTCAAGATGCTGCTGATTATTGATAATTACGATTCCTTTACCTACAACCTCTATCAATACTTTTGTGAGTTAGGGGCCAAGGTACAAGTAATACGTAACGACGAAATTGATATCGCCGGTATTGAAGCCCTTAATCCTAGCCACTTAGTGATCTCTCCGGGACCATGTACCCCCAATGAAGCGGGTATCTCGCTAGAAGCCATTCAACATTTTGCAGGTAAGTTGCCAATATTAGGCGTTTGTCTAGGCCATCAAGCGATCGCACAGGCGTTTGGTGGAAAGGTGGTAAGAGCAAGACAAGTCATGCATGGCAAAACCTCTCTCATTGTTCATACTGGACAAAGTGTGTTTCGTGATTTACCCAATCCTTTAACGGTAACTCGTTATCATTCTTTAGTGGTTGAAACGGCCAGCTTGCCTAAGTGTTTTGAATTGACCGCATGGACCACATTGGCCAATGGCGAGCTCAATGAAATCATGGGTTACCAGCATAAAAGCTTGCCGATAGAGGCGGTGCAGTTTCACCCTGAGTCGATCAAGACCGAAGGCGGTCATCAAATTTTGGCTAATTTCCTTCAGCGATAAATCCTGCCTAAAAGTTACAAAAACGTTAATTGTTCCACAACCTTGCGATTTAGATTTTATCCTATTCTAGAATTCCACTATCCTCTAAAGTATATACCTGATCAGTTGTTCAGGAATGTTCTTATTTGAATAAATATTTATAATAATTAAATAAAAAGTCATTGATGCGTTTCATCTACTTAGCTAGATTAATAGTAGGTGAATAAACGAAGAGGATTAGGGATGTCAGTCGATACGCAAGTGCAAAGAAGTTGGTTTGAAGATGTAATGGTACCTTGTTACAACCCGATGGAAATGATTCCAGTACGTGGGCAAGGTTCTGTGGTTTGGGATCAACAAGGAAAAGAATACATCGATTTCGCAGGTGGTATTGCGGTGAGTTGCCTTGGTCATTGCCATCCGGTGATGGTTGAAGCATTAACGGAACAAGCCAATAAAATTTGGCATTTGAGTAATGTCATGACCAATGAACCTGCATTACGTTTAGCTAAGAAACTGACGGAAATTAGTTTTGCTGAAAAAGTGTTTTTTGCCAACTCTGGCGCAGAAGCCAATGAAGCCGCATTAAAACTGGCTCGTCGTTGGGCAAAAGAAACTCATGGTGAAGAAAAAAGTGAAATCATCGCCTTTACTCAAGGCTTCCATGGTCGTACCTTCTTCACGGTAACCGTTGGTGGTCAGCCTGCCTATTCCGATGGCTTTGGCCCTAAACCGGGCGGGATTACTCATATTCCTTATAACGATCTTGAAGCATTAAAAGCGCACTTATCTGATAAAACCTGTGCCGTGATGATGGAGCCTTTACAAGGTGAGGGTGGGGTGGTTTCTCCGGATCCTGAGTTTGTACAATCAGTAAGAGATCTTTGCGATCAACACCATGCGTTATTGATCTTTGATGAAGTGCAAACGGGGAATGGTAGAACTGGTCACTTCTATGCTTATCAAGAACTTGGCGTGACGCCAGATATTCTATCCACCGCAAAATCGCTTGGCGGTGGTTTCCCTATTGGTGCAATGCTTACGACGACTGAATTAGCCCAACATATGAAAGCGGGTGTACATGGTTCAACTTATGGTGGTAACCCATTAGCGTGTGCGGTTGCTGAAGCGGTAGTGAATCATATTAGTCAACCATCAGTGCTACAAGGTGTTGCTGAGCGCGAGCAATGGTTAAAACAAGGTCTATCGGCATTAAACGATAAGTACGGTTTATTTGTAGATATTCGTGGTAAAGGTTTACTGATCGGTGCCGAACTTAATGATGAGTGGAAAGGCCGATCACGCGATATTTTAGTGGCGGCAGGGCAGCATGGCTTATTGCTGTTAGTCGCTGGTGCTAATGTGGTGCGCTTTACGCCATCTTTAGTGATAACTCAAAAAGAAATTGAACAAGGTTTGGAGAAACTTGATCAAGCGATAGCCTCACTAGTTTAATCGTTTTTCGACTATTTAACTTTTACCATTTATATACTAGGGCAGCTCAGGTTGCCCTATGACTCTTATATTCAGATGACTTGATAATCTAAAAGAGTTGTTCTGAATTCAAAGAAGGAGGCAATATGATCATCGTTCGACCGATTCAATTGTCTGATTATGATGTTCTATATCGCTGCGCCGAAGAGTCTGGCCATGGTTTTACTTCACTACCGCTTAACCAAGAAATTTTGACTCGCCGTATCGAAAATTCACAGAAAAGCTTTGTGAAACCCTCACAAGACGGTCAATTTACTCGCCAAGATGAAAGTTATCTTATGGTGGCGGTTGATACTGAAAGCAACGAAATTATTGGTACCACCGGTATTGAAGCATCGATTGGCTGGGATGTACCTGCCTACAGTTATCACATCAGTAAAGTCGTCCACAGTTCAAATCGGCTGAAAGTGCGCAATGAAGTACAGGTACTGACTTTAGGTAATAACTATACCGGCAGCAGCGAGTTGTGTACTTTATTTTTACGCCCAGAATACCGTCAAGGTCTCAATGGCCGATTATTATCTAAGTGCCGTTTTCTTATGTTGGCACAGTTCCCCGAACGCTTTTCTGACACTATTATTGCTGAAATGCGTGGTGTGAGTGATGAGCAAGGTAATTCTCCTTTTTGGCAATGGCTCAAACAGCATTTCTTTTCGATTGATTTCACGCTTGCCGATTACTTAACTGGCATTGGTAGTAAGGGCTTTATTGCTGATTTAATGCCTAAGCTGCCGATTTATGTCAACTTACTCAGTCCTGAAGCGCAAGCTGTGATAGGTAAGGTTCACCAACAAACAGCTCCTGCATTAAAGTTACTGGAACGCGAAGGATTTTCTTGCCGCGGCTATGTCGATATTTTTGATGCAGGACCTACGGTTGAATGCGATCGCGAACGTATTCATTCGGTGCAGCAATCGCTTCTCACCAAAGTAGAAGTGCGTGCCCACTCTTCTTCACAGCAGTACCTTATCGCTAATACGAAACTACAAGATTTTAGAGCGACACTTGCGAAAGCCGCTTACGATTCTGAACGCAATACGATGTATCTTGCACCAGGTGTCGCAGAACTATTATTGGTGGAAACCGGTGATAGTTTAAGAGTATTGGCTCAATAAAAACGCTGGGTTTGGTGAGTTTTTTGAAAGATATTAATACGTTAAATAATAGACGCTAGAACTTGAACTATAGTTAATTGAGTTATGTTTATTGGAGAGGAAGTCATGGTAACGGTTGAACAATTATTTGAGCAACTTTGGCAAGATTACGCCAAACGCTTGTGTCCTTCGGCATCAAAAGTTCAAAAGCTATTGAGCCAAAAAAGCGATAAATTAATCAATGACCATATTGCGTTGCGAACCTTTTCAGGCAGTAAACTAGGGTTGCCTCAACTGGCTAAGCATTTTGTGCAGCTTGGTTATCAACCTGCCGGAGAGTACCACTTTGAAGCGAAAAAGTTGTATGCCCAGCACTATCAACATCCCGATCCATTATTCCCCAAAGTGTTTATTAGCGAATTATGTTTAGAGCAATGTTCTGATACGCTTAAGCAAATCGTCAATAAACTGCTTCATGATCTACCAAATCAATATAGTGACGATGCGCGATTCTTATCTCAAGGTCGGCCTTGGCGTGTCAGCAAAGAGGATTATCAAACTCTAGCGCAAGAAAGTGAGTACGCCGCTTGGGTTGCTGCCCATGGCTTTGGGGCGAACCACTTTACGGTGAGCGTTAATCATCTAGTGGGTTTTCTCGACCTTGAACAAGTGAATGATTTCTTAGTGTGGCATAACTTTGAAATGAATCATGCTGGTGGCGATATTAAAGGCAGTAAAGAGGTAGGCTTACAGCAGTCTTCTACTTTAGCGGATAAAGTCAAAGTAGAGTTTACCGATGGAGAGTTGGAGATCCCTGGTGGATTTTATGAATTTGCTAAGCGCTTTGAAAAAGAAGATGGAGAGTTGTATCAAGGGTTTGTTACTGCTTCGGCAGATAAGATTTTTGAAAGTACTAATATGTAAAATATGAAGTCATATACTCGTTTCCCGTTACTCGAAAAATTAAACTTTTTCGAGTAACGGAAAAAGTTATCTTTAGTTACGCGCTCTACGAACTCTTAATGCATGAGGCATCACACGGATTCGTCGCATAATTTCTGCAAGGTGTACACGGTCTTTAGCGGTCAATAATAGCGTGATAGTATATAAGCGGCCATCACGTTCTTCAGTGGTAATACCATGAATATTTGAACCAGTAGAAGACACTACATTAGTCAAATCAGCCAGTGCGCCTTGGCGGTTTTGCATGTCGACTTTTAACTCTGTAATGAACTCTTGTTCGAAATCTTTTGACCACTCAACCGCCATGTAACGTTCTGGTTCTTTTTGATAGCCGCGAACATTCGGACAAGTTTCACGGTGAATTACTAAGCCACGACCCGGTGAAACATGCGCAATAATGTGATCATCTGGAATCGGGTGACAGCATTTTGCATAAGTCAGTAAAATACCTTCTGCGCCACGAATTGGGAGTTTCTTTTTCTTCGAGTGACTTGTTGAATTTGCTTCATCTTCAGAAATAGGTAGTTCAGTTAACTCATCAGCATCACCGAGTAAACGGCGTGCAATCACGATACTCATCAGCTCACCCAAACCAATTGCTGCCAGTAACTCATCGAGAGTTTTCAGTTTGAGATCGGAAAGTACGTGAGTAATGTTCCCTTCGCTAATATCACTGAGAGACAGATCGCCTAGTGCGTGATTTAATAAGCGACGACCTAGTGCCAGCGATTCATCACGACGCATTGTCTTTAATACTTGACGTATCTTAGTGCGAGCACGAGAAGTCACCACATAGTTGAGCCATGCTGCATTCGGGCGAGCACCCGGAGCACTAATGATTTCAATGGTTTGGCCATTTTTCAAGGCTTTACTAAGCGGGTACGGATTACGATCAACACGAGCACCCACGCAGGTATTACCTACATCAGTATGTACTGCATAAGCAAAATCTACCGCGGTTGCGCCTGCTGGTAATTCAATGATACGGCCTTTTGGCGTAAACACGAAAATTTCATCAGGGAAGAGATCTGACTTGACGTTTTCTATAAATTCAAATGAGTTGCCAGCACTTTGTTGTAATTCAAGCAGGCTTTGCATCCAACGCTGCGCTTTAATTTGTGCGGTAGTGCCGGAGCTATCTCCATTGGCTTTGTATGACCAGTGTGCCGCGACACCTTTGTCAGCCATTTGATCCATATCTTCGGTACGGATCTGTACTTCAACTGGTACACCGTGTGGGCCGACCATTGAAGTATGTAAAGATTGATAGCCATTCGCTTTTGGTACCGCAATGTAGTCTTTCATGCGGCCTGGACGCGGCTTATACAGGTTGTGAACTTGACCTAATACTCGGTAGCAAGTGTCTGCGGTATCAACAATCACGCGGAAAGCATAGATATCCATAATGGTATGGAAACGTTGCTCTTTAGTGCGCATTTTATTGTAGATTGAGTAGAGGTTTTTTTCTCGTCCAAGTACGCGAACTTGTAAACCTGCTTCTTGTAAGCGGCCTTCTATTTCACTGTGAATACGTTGGATCATCTCTTTACGATTGCCGCGGGCAGCCTTAACCACTTCACGCAATACACGGTAGCGATTAGGATATAGGGCTTCAAAACCGAGCTCTTCAAGTTCAGTCTTTATATTGTGAATACCTAAGCGGTGGGCAAGGGGAGAGAAGATTTCAACTGTCTCGCGTGCAATACGACGACGTTTATCTGGGCGTAATGCACCAAGGGTACGCATATTGTGGGTGCGGTCAGCCAGCTTAATTAAGATTACGCGAATGTCTTGCACCATGGCTAAGATCATTTTACGGAAGTTTTCAGCTTGAGCTTCTTTGCGATCGCGGAATTTGAGTTTATCGAGCTTAGAAACACCATCGACCAATTCAGCCACGGTTTCACCAAATTGAGCAGCAAGCTCTTCCTTAGTGACCTCGGTATCTTCTATTACATCATGTAATAACGCTGCCATTAAGGTTTCGTTATCAAGGTGCATTTCTGCCAGAATACGGGCAACCGCAACGGGATGAATGATGTAAGGTTCGCCGCTTGAACGACTTTGACCTTCATGAGCTTCTTTTGCGACCAAAAAGGCTTCACGCAGAGTCTCAATTTGAGACTCTGGTAAATATTCTTGGGCAACGGCCTTTAAACTTTCAAATAAGTACAATTGTTATACGCCCAGAATAGAGAGATTAACGGTGATGAACGATACTGCTTACTGCTGCTAATTCTGCCGCGTCTTGCTCTTGTTGTTCTTGACGCTCACGTGCGTCTAGTACTTCTTTAGTGATCAAGCCTTCTTCGATTTCGCGTAGTGCGATAACGGTAGTCTTATCATTTTCTTCAGGAACCAATGCATCTTTGTTGCCAGTTTGCATTTGACGAGCGCGGCGAGCCGCAATTAGGACTAGGTCGAAACGGTTACCGACTTTTTCAACAGCGTCTTGGACAGTTACGCGTGCCATGGTGACTCCAATTAGTAAATTTTATTTAGAATGACGGGAAATTATACAGCCTTACTGCTAGAGATTCTAGCAATAAGATGGCTGGGTAATTATTTGTGTGTTTTAATAAAAAAACTCTCGATTATTCAGCTAGTAAGGCTTGTAACATGCCGTTATATTTAACGGCTTGCTTGTCTTGTTTTAGACGCTCTGCACGAATGATGGCTTTAAAGTCCATTAATGCAGCGTCAAAGTCATCATTGATGATCAGATAATCATATTCATCATAATGAGAAATTTCAGATTTTGCTTTGCTCATGCGACCAGCGATCACTTCTTCGCTGTCTTGACCACGAGTATTTAAACGGCGCTCTAATTCACCATTTGATGGCGGCAAAATAAAGATACCTTTGGCATGTGGCATTTGAGTGCGAATTTGACGCGCGCCTTGCCAATCGATATCTAAGAAAATATCGATGCCTTTGTTTAGGTTTTCTTCAATCCACACACGAGAAGTGCCGTAATAATTACCAAACACTTCAGCATGCTCGAGGAATACGCCTTGTTCCATTAACTCAACAAAGTGTTGCTTTTCAACAAAGTGATAATGAACGCCATCTTCTTCACCAGGACGTTTTTCACGTGTGGTATGTGAAATAGAGACTTTCATTGCGTAGTTAGGATTTCTTTCTAACATTGCAGAGATGAGGCTAGATTTACCCGCACCACTCGGTGCAGAAACAATATAAAGGGTACCTTTACCGATCATTATTCATTCACTTTTGTTGAGGTTTATCATTATCATTTTAGTCAACTCAGCACTTTAGCCAAAGCATTAAAAACAATAAGGATAAAAAAGGGGAGCGAAGAGTAGCATAAGGGATAGGGAATTTGAATCAGTAAGCGCCTGCTTTGCAGATAAAATTAAAGCCACGAGGGGATGGCTTTAACTAGTATGCTAGAGACGTTTTAAGCGTGGCGATTATTCACAAATACCGCAAGAATCGCGCAAGCGGCCAAAATAAAACAGTAGAAAGAGTTTGAAATAATTTCTAGCGGTGATAATTGAAATACCGAGCCGAGTAATAATACCTGTGCGCCATAAGGTAAAATACCTTGCGTGATACAAGAGAAAATATCCAACAAGCTTGCAGAACGCTTGGCGCTTACGCCATTTTGTTCTGATAATTCACGCGCGACACTGCCAGAAACGATGATGGCTACTGTATTATTCGCAGTACAGAAGTTGGTGAGAGACACTAAAATGGCAACGCCGAGTTCGCTAGCTCTGGAATTGGCTTTAGCAGAATGTTTTGCGCCGAACTGATGAATAATTCGATTTACTAGTTGCGTTACAAAGACTAAACCACCTTGCTGACGCATTAGCTCACTTAGGCCACCAATTAGCATCGATAATAAGAAGATTTCTTGCATGTTACCAAAGCCAGCATAGATATCTTTACCGAGCTGACCGAAAGCGTAACCTGGTACGGAATATAAGCTCACACCACCAGCTAAAATAATCCCTAAACTTAACACAACAAAGACGTTCAGACCTGAAATCGCTAAAACCAAAATAGTGATATAAGGTAGGATTTTCAGCCATTCAATATCACCGGTTGTTGGTGTTTGAGTGGCGGTGCTGCTGAAAGCAAAAATGATAATGGTGATTAACGCAGCTGGAATGGCGGTTTTGATATTTTCACGAAATTTATCTTTCATCTCACAACCTTGTGAGCGAGTTGCTGCAATGGTGGTATCAGAGATGATTGATAAGTTATCACCAAACATCGCGCCACTTAATACCACACCAGCAGTTAGTGGCATGCTCATGCCTGCAGATTGCGCGATGCCAACTGCCACTGGCGCAACGGCAGCAATCGTGCCCATCGATGTACCCATTGCAGTGGCAATAAAGGCAGATATTAAAAAGATACCAGGTAAGATCATGCTGGTTGGAAGTAAAGATAAACCAAAGTTAACGGTTGCATCCACCCCACCAGAGGCTTTAGCAACAGCCGCAAAAGCGCCAGCAAGCAAGTAGATCATGCACATGGCAATGATGTCTTGATGGCCGACACCATTAAAAAATTGTTCGATCGCTTTATTGATTTTTTCTTTGCTTAATAGAATCGCCACGACAATAGCAGGCAAAGTCGCAATTGGAGCTGGTAGTTGATAAAACGCAAAATCAACGCCTTGGATGGTTAAGTAGGTACCGACGCCAATAAATAATGTCAAGAATACACCGAGTGGTAATAAAGCCAATGCGGACGATGTAGGACGATGAGATGGAGCTGGTTTTGATGATTCAGGAGCAGACATAACACACCAGTATTAATAAAGAGCGATTAATGAAGATCGAAAACAAAATAGGCCGCGCAGAGTAAAGCTTGTACATTGAGGTGTCAACGTCTAGATGTCTAAATGTCCATGGTAAGTGCTTTGAATCGAGATTGAAGTAGGAAGCCAAAACCAAAAAGGCGACAAGGTAGCCGCCTTGATTTTACGAAGAGTGGGCTTTACGAAGAATGAACTCTACGAGTAATGGACTCTTCTCGTTATCCGCAACTGAGGTTATTTAGCCAATTGCGCTTGGATGATCGGCTCTAGTTTTTCAATCGGTAAATATCCCGGAATCACTTCATCGCCAATTAACATTGCAGGCGTGCCTTGTAAGCCAAGTTGAGCAAACAGTTGATAGTTCTTGGTTACTTGTTGTTGAGTTTTCTCAATCTCTTCTAATTGCTCACGAGTATCAGTTTTCTTCGCTACTTTAAGTAGTGATGCAGGGTTGTGACTACCTGGTTTTTTGACTAATAACTCGCTGACTTCGGCAAACTTATTTGGTTTATTTTGCCAAATGTTTAATGCATAAGTCGCTGAGTTTTGATCACTATTGATTTCTTTTAATGGTACTAAAATATCTACAATTTTGAGCTCTGGATACTTCTCGGATAATTGTTGTAATACCGGCGTGAGTTTTTTACACCAAGGGCAGCTGTAGTCGGTAAAAAACGCAATCGTCAGTTTTGGATTTTTCGCACCATAAGACGGTTGGTCCGGGTTGTTGTAGATATAGTTATTGTGCTGTTTTAATACCGCATCAAATTGGTTTTGTTGATGGACATATTGTTGCAAGCTTTTGTGCAACCCATCAATGATCTTAGGATTGTCACGCAGCATTTGATTGATCTCATTAATTTTCTGCTCGGTTTCTTGTGGCAGTGTTGCCGCTTGTAGTGTAGTCGTTGATAAGCTCATCATGAGTAGGCTAACCCAAATTAAAGCGCGTTGTTTGATTGTTGTTTTCATCATATATCCTAAAAAGAGTTTTTAAATAACTGGCTAGAAAGCGATTGGCTTAACTCATCCAAAGACGAGCAAGTAAACCGATTGGCGAGGTAAAGCCGGTGGTGATGTGTTTGATTTCACCATTGCGCACGATAAAAATTGTCGGCGTAACATTGACTCCCCATTGCTGGCCGATTTGGCTACGTGGATCATTAATGTTGGCAAAGCCCAATTTCTTATATTCAAAGTAGCGTTGCAGCTTGTGAGATTCACCGGATGACAAGGAGATGCCGACAGTAGGGTAGTAATCACTTACCCAGTTAACACTTGGCGTGACAAACTGACACACCGAACACCAGCTAGCCCAGAAATACACCACCACTGGCTGTTCCTGACTTAATGCCTCAATATCGATCCATTGTTGATTAATATCTTGCGCCTTGAGGTTGAAACTGGCTTGCGTTGGTACCGATTGACTACGCCACAGATCGACCGCAACGGATACCAGAACCAGCAATATTAGGTACTTGAATACACCAATGAGTTTTGATTTTATCGATTTCATTGAATCCCTCCCGATGCCTTTTCGATGGCTTGAATAACATCATTACTGGAGTAGATCACCGGCAGTGCAATTCCTTGTGACGCTTGTGGGCCATAGACAATATTAAACGGTACACCAAAGCGATTATGCGATTGTAAGTATTCACTTACTTGTGGGTTAGGTACTGTCCAATCACCTTGCATACGTACAATCTTGTCTTGTTGCAATACGTCATAAACCGGTTGTTGCAGTAGCACACCGATCTTGTTGGCTTTACAGGTTATGCACCAATCCGCCGTCACATCGACAAATACGATATTACCTGCTGCAACTTGTTGCTGGATCACCTGAGTATCTAGTGGCTGCCAGCTTAACTCGGCCGGTAATGGGGAGCGCCAATAATCCGCGGTCAGACTAGCGATGAAAAAAATCACAGATGAGGCTATCAAGGCGATACAACTGGTGATCGCCACCGCGCGTCCGCCAAATACCTGAACGCTACGCCAAATTAGAACCACTAACCCGAAAGCACTGATTGCCCATAACAGCCCAGTCGATAAATGGGAAGAGAGTAAGCTAATCAGCCACACACAAGTCGCCAGCATCATCAGACCAAAAATGATTTTAAGGCGATTCATCCATTTACCCGGTTTTGGTAGTTTCAAGGCAAGCGAAGGACGCAGCGCCACCAGTAACCAAGGCATTGCCATGCCGATACCTAAACCAGTAAATATCAGAAATAAAGTCGCCCAAGAAGCGCCGAGTGCAAATGCCACTGCGGTACCAAGAAACGGCGCAGAGCAAGGCGTGGCGAGTAAAGTGGCAAACATGCCTTGAATAAAGTGACCCGAGTGTTTATTACTCCCCTTAGTGGCCATCCAAGTACTCACCGATGAAGGTAAACGCAATTCAAATAAGCCCAGCATATTGGCGCCAAAAATTGCTGTCACTAATACCATCAAGCCTAGAAAGCCTGCGCTTTGAAATTGAATCCCCCAACCAATCGATTGACCGGACCATTTGAGGACCGCCAAGCTGACGGCAATTAACCAAAATGAGCTGATAATGCCTGCTGCTGAGGCTAAAAATTGCATCCGTATTTGTGATTTTTGTTGGCGTTCAGTGCTTAAAACTGAGGTAAGTTTCATGCCTAGCACTGGCAGTACACACGGCATCACATTAAGAATTAAGCCACCCAGTAAAGCAAATGCAAACATGGTTAATAGTGACGAGCTGCTACTTGCCTCGCTGACACTACCGTCGGTTAAAGCAATAGTTTGTTCGGTAATAAATTGTTTATCGACAACCGTAACTTGTATCGATTCACCACTTAAATCCGGCTCGCCTAGCCAGTTAGACACATCAAACCAAGCGGTTAACTGGTTGCCATCAATTGAAAGCCTAGGATGAGAAAAGCTGCTGTCGGCGACATTTTCTGCCTTTCCATCAATAAACAAATCCGGTTGCTGCCAACCTTGTTGACTGGTGAGGGTGACTTGTAGCTTATTACTTGTCGCATCCCACTTGGCTTGCGCATTGGCCAACATTGAGGAAGCTTGCGGCACTAAACTCATCGCCTGAGCATAACGACGCATCGCATCCGCATCCGCTTTTAAGTCAGAAGGAGTAAAATCAAGTTCTAACGGATAGTCGGTGATCACACACACGGTTGAGCAAGACGATAAACTTAAATTGGCCTTAAAGTTGACTGGCTGGTGTTGATCTTCGATTTTGATTGAAAGTGGAAACACGACATCATGCTTATAGCCTAAGGTTTCAATGCCTAAAACATCGAAGCGCTGCGGATAAGGCCACTGCCAATCTACATTATTAATGTTACTAGAATCTTGCCAGTCAAGTTCTGGTGATACGCCACCTTCGCCCGGAGAGCGCCAATAAGTTTTCCATTCATCGGCGAGTTTGACTTCAATAAAACCGGCCGCGTTATTGTTGGCATCAACCTGCCCGGTTAACACCAATTGCACCTCAACCGGAGGATGTTGTTCGGCCTTTATCCAGCCCGTTGTTAGCGGCGCGGCGGTGACATAACTGCTGAATAATACGAATAGCGATAACCCCCCCAAACTTAATTTGGCAAGCTTAAGCTGAAGGCGTGTGAATACAGTAAAAAATTGCATTGATATTCCTAAAAATGAAAATAACAAAACCGGCTCTCTAAATAAAAGAGAGTGATGACGAGAGTTAGTCGTTATTACTCATTCTTGGAAAGTACAAAGCTCTAAGTGACGTCGCCGTTTGGGAACGGGAGGTTTATGAAATATTCGATAGGCAGTGAGGCTAAACCACAGGAATGCAGCAATCATTAAGCTCGGCAGTAGGCTACTAATCACCACACTATCGAGTTGGTGAAAATGAAATTGCAGCAGCTTTTCTGATAAGTGGCATTCGCTCACTCCATCCGATTTAACCTTATTCTCAATGCTATTATCAGAAAATGAAATTAAATTTGGAGCAATACTACTCGATTGATCCGCCGACACTGAGCAAGCCGCCGACAACACATTCATGTTTTTCATCAGGCATACTAAAACCACCCACAGCACAAGAATCAGCGCCCAGTGAGTTGAATTAGCAGTACGAAGATGATGCAGTGTTTTCAAACCATGCCTTTGTGAATGATGCGATCTAGCTACTAGAAAGACAGATGATGATGCTTTGAGTTTCAATCGGCACTTGTTTGATTGTAACTGGGTGTAAATGAAAGGGCGTGAGAATACAAAATACTTGTTAATCATTTTGTTAGGTAGGATTAATTAATAGCATCAATATCAATTTACCTAGCTTTACTCTGCTTTACAGTCTACTCGTGGTTATTCTTATATAATAATTCGTCTATAACCCTGTATTTACCAATAGCCTGGTAAATAATGATGAAAATATTTCAACAATAAAAGGTTTCTCGAATATGAGCATTTTTCGTTATGCGTTAGCTTTGTCTGCGTTATTTTTTCTTGCTGGTTGCAATGGGCAACAAGAGTCTAATAAACCGCAAAATAATATAGTCAAAGTGGATGTTCTTGAAGTCACTGGTGTAAAGTTTCAACCTTCTGCTGAATTACCAGGCAGAGTGGCAGCTATTCGAGAATCTGAAGTTCGTCCACAAGTGAGTGGGATTATTCAAAAACGCCTATTTACAGAGGGAAAAGAGGTAAAAGCAGGGGATGTGTTATATCAGATCGATCCTTCGATTTATCAAGCGAACGTTAATAATACTCAATCAAATTTAGATAAAGCGAAAGCTGATCAAAATGTGGCTAAGAAAAAACTCGATCGATATACAGAATTAAATAAAAAGAAGCTTATTAGCCAACAAGATTATGATGATGCAGAAGCGAATTACGAGCAAGCAACGGCAGAAGTTAATGTTGCTCAATCTAATCTTGATTATAACAATATTCTTCTTTCTTACACTGAAGTTAAAGCACCAATTTCCGGTCGGATTGGCATTTCTACTGTGTCGGAAGGAGCATTGGTAACGGCTGAGCAAACCTCATATTTAACAACAATTAAGCAATATGATTCAGTATATGTGGATATGACACAATCATCCTTAGAATTACAAAGAATTCGTAAAAATGTCACAGGAACACAAGCACCTAAAAACGATAAACACCCCGAAGTCCGTATTAAGCTAGAAGATGGAAGTCTTTATTCTTTAAGTGGTTACCTTGAATCTTCAGACATTACAGTTGACCAGTCAACTAGTAGTGTGACCATACGCGCAATCGTGCCTAATCCTGATAAAGAATTGCTACCAGGGATATTTGTTCGCGCAACTATCATGGGGCCAATTTTATCGGATGTGATTCTTTTACCTCAAAGTGTGATTATTCGAAGTCAAAAAGGAGACCCTTATGTTTATATTGTTGATGAAAATAATCAAGCAGTAAAAAAGGATTTGGTCTTAGGGCAAGAAGTGGATAATCAATGGGTGATCCTTGAAGGTCTCAAAGCTGGAGATAAAGTGATCCTTAATAATGTAATGAAGCTAAAAAATGGTGTAGAAGTGAGCATTGATAATAGTTATGTAAGTCAGAAACCTGATGTTTTAACTGAAAAAAACACTTCTAACCAATAACTGGAGTTTATTATGTCTTCATTTTTTATCAAAAGACCTATTTTTGCTTGGGTTATTGCCATTGTTATCATCTTGAGTGGTGTCTTTGCCATGACATCTCTTCCTATCTCACAATATCCAAGTGTTGCACCTCCCGCGATTCAAGTGAGCGCCAGTTATACGGGAGCGTCCGCAAAAACCGTTGAAGATAGTGTAACTCAGGTGATTGAGCAAGGTATGACAGGTTTAGATAATCTTCTTTATATGTCATCAACGAGTGATTCTTCAGGTAATGCCGCGATAACACTGACTTTTAGTGCTGATACTGACCCCGATACAGCACAAGTTCAGGTTCAAAATAATCTGCAGCAAGTGGAAAACAGTTTACCGACTCAAGTGCAATCTCAAGGTGTCTCTGTTCGTAAAAATACATCAGGCTTTATCTCCATGACCGCCATGTACTCTCCAGATGGCAGTATGGATACTGGAGATATTCAAGATTATGTCAACTCTTACCTTAAAGATCCTATTAGTCGAATTAATGGTGTCGGCGATGTGCGAGTGTTTGGTCCCTCTTATGCAATGAGAATTTGGCTTGATCCAAGTAAACTAAACAGTTTCAAAATGACACCAAGCGATGTGTATAGTGAAGTGGCTAAGCAAAACTCACAAGTGACACTTGGACAGCTTGGTGGTACACCAACCACAGAAAACCCACAATTTAATGCTACGATAAAAGCTCAAAGTTTATTAACAAGCGTTGATGAATTTAAAAATATCCTCTTAAAAGTGAATACAGATGGCTCTCAGGTGCGCTTGGAAGATGTCGCTAAGGTAGAATTATCCAGTGAGGACTTTAGTGTTATTCCTCGTTTTAATGGTCTAGGAACGTCTGGTATCGGTGTGACTTTAGCCTCAGGGGCGAACGCGATTGATACTCAAGCAAGAATTGATGCCAAGCTGGATGAGCTATCGAAAAGCTTTCCTAATGGGCTCAAAATGGCTAGAGCCATGGATACGATCCCTTTTATTAAGTTATCGATTGAAGAAGTCGTATATACTTTAATTGAGGCGATTGTCTTAGTTTTCTTAGTGATGATGCTGTTTCTACAAAATTTTCGGGCAACCTTAATTCCGACTATTGCGGTTCCAGTCGTTCTTTTAGGGACCTTCGGGGTCATGTCATTAGCCGGGTTTAGTTTAAATACGTTAACCATGTTTGGCCTGGTGCTTGCGATTGGATTGCTAGTGGATGATGCCATTGTGGTGGTGGAAAACGTCGAACGATTAATGCATGAAGAGAATTTATCGCCAAAAGAAGCCACAGAAAAATCCATGAAACAAATTACCAGTGCCTTGATTGGTATCACAATGGTTTTAGCTGTGGTTTTCATTCCTATGGCATTAATGGATGGTTCTACAGGAGCAATATACCGTCAATTTTCGGTGACCATTGTATCGGCTATGGTACTTTCTGTGATTGTGGCTCTGATTTTAACACCTGTATTATGTGCTACGTTATTACGCCCATTGCGAGAGAGCTCTGAGCCAAAGAAAAGAAGTATTGTCACACGCTTTTTCAATTCGTTTAACCGGGGATTCGATATCTTATCAAACCGGTATAACTTATGGGTTGGACGTGTTTTAAAGCGCCCTACGCGTGCCTTAATTATGTATGGGGTATTATTATTAGGGTGTGCTTGGACTTATCATTCATTACCAAGCTCATTTTTACCTGATGAAGACCAAGGTAACTTTACCGTGATGGTGACGTTGCCGAATGGTTCGACTTTGAAGCAGACTGCCGATGTAATGAAAGACATTAATGACTATTACCAAGAATATGAGAAAGATACTGTTCAGAGTGTCTTTAATACTTCAGGCTTTAACTTTACAGGGCAAGGCCAAAATGCGGCAATGAGTCTTGTTGGCTTAAAAGATTGGTCAGAACGAACAGAACCCGGACAAGATGTAGACTCTATTATTGCTCGTACTATGGAGTATTTTAAAGACTATAAAAAGGCCTCGATTTTTGCGTTAAATTCCCCACCGATTCGTGAGCTAGGTAATGCAACAGGGTTTGATTTTTACTTGCAAGATATGTCGGCTATTGGACATGACAAGTTGATTGAAGTACGCAATCAATTATTAGAAAAAGCGAATCAACATCCCGCTTTACAAAAAGTCAGAGCCAATGGTTTGGAAGATAATGCTCAATTTGTATTGGATATTGATTACGAAAAAGCTAAGGCGCTTGGTGTTGATTCGGATGAAATTAATGACAACTTATCTATTGCTTGGGGGTCATCTTATGTTAATGACTTTATTGATCGAGGCCGCTCAAAGAAAGTGTATATTCAAGCGTTGGCGGAATATCGTATGACACCTGATGACTTAAATTCTTGGTATGTCCGCAACAACGAAGGCAATATGGTTCCTGTGAATGCGTTTAGTTCATCTCATTGGGAAGCTGGTTCTCCACAGTTGATTCGCTATAACGGTAACTCAGCAGTTGAAATTGTGGGTGAAGCTGCTCCGGGATACAGTACAGGGGATGCGATGGCAGCGATTGAAGAGATTCAAGCAGAACTCGGTAATGACACTGCGGTGAGCTGGACTGGTATGTCATATCAAGAATTAGAAGCGGGTAATCAAGCACCAATATTGTATGTATTATCTATTTTGATGGTATTTTTATGTTTAGCAGCTTTGTATGAAAGCTGGAGCATCCCAATTACAGTTATTTTAATTGTGCCTCTCGGCGTATTAGGAGCATTACTTGCTACATACTTTAGAGGATTGGAGAACGATGTTTATTTCCAGGTTGGGCTGCTAACAACAATTGGTCTATCCGCAAAGAACGCCATTCTCATCGTAGAGTTTGCTAAAGAGTTAATGGAAAAAGGTGAAACTGCTTTGAATTCAGCAATTCATGCCTGTCGAATGCGTTTACGTCCCATCATTATGACGTCTATGGCCTTTACTTTAGGGGTGCTACCTTTAGTGATAAGTAGTGGTGCAGGGGCGAATGCTCGACATGCGATTGGTACTTCTGTGATGGGGGGGATGATTTCAGCAACAGTTCTAGTGATTTTCTTTGTGCCTTTATTCTTTGTCTTAGTACAAAAATATATCCGAGGAAAATCATAGTTGTTCATTAGAAAGTAATAATCAAAAGCCACTATAATTAGTGGCTTATGTTTTTTTGAAACTTGCTGAAATCTACAAAAACATCATTCAATATTCTGGATCTGAAGTCATAGTTATCAACTAGTCAACTGAATTTATTCAATTTATTTTCAGGATTTATTTTATTGTCACCATTTCTGTCACCACTCACTTCGTGTGAATTACATCGCACTAAATGTGACTTATAGTCCGTGTACTCATAGTCTACATTGGGCGAGGATATACTAAATGAACTACAGGGCTTCAGTTCAAATGGAAAAAATATTAGTACACAGTGTAGCTGAGACAATCAGAAGTATACGAAAACAAAAGCAGCTCAATCAAGAAGAGTTGGCAGATTTATCCAGCCTTGATCGTACATACATTTCAGGGGTTGAGCGTGGAACTAGAAACATAACCCTAGACTCTCTTGAATCTATAATTTTGGCATTATCTGTTACGCATGAAGAGTTTTTTATCGCACTTTCAAAGCAAATAGCAAACATAAAATAGGGATATCGAATGGCAAAGGCAAAGCGACCACCAAAGTTACCTCAATTATTGGATCGAAAAATTTATAAAACAGGGCAAACTCGTGGTGCTGATGACGATGTTATTTATCAGAATAGAGTTGGGAGAAATAGTAGCGTATTAATTCCATTTTCGCTTTGGGATGAAGTAAGTATGCCGCCGGAAAAAGATGATAACTTCGAAAAAGGCTTCATTTGTTTACTAACTCCAGAAGAGTTTTTTACTAGCCCTGATATTAATGAACGCTTGGCAGAGTTAGGCCTGGAGCTTGGCAATAATTGTCTTGTTTTTTACCAGAAGCGAACAGATTGGATTTCTTATCCACCTTTGGCCAATTGGACTCCAGCAAACGCGAGACAAGCCCCTTTATTAGGGCAGTATGTTGCTCGTATAGCGGCGACTACGGCAATTGAAAATGGAGGTAAAATTTCAGAAGGCTTCAATACAACGGGCATGAAAGGCGCTGGAATAAGATTGTTTGAATATGCATCACTAGAGACTATCAATGAATGTAGGATTCAATTAGAGGCTATATTTTGGATGTGCCATGATTCTATGGAGTCTGTAACCATGTTTGGAATGAGTGAAGAAGGCGCTAAATCAAGAAGAACACATTGCTTATCACTGGCACATGAAAAGGGGTTACTTGACTTTGATCAGTTAGAGTCAGTGCGAATGACCAATAGTGAAAAAACGACAATTTGTCCTTTGTGCCTCGAACCTCTATCGGGGATGGGCTTTTTTAGTCGACTGGCACAAGCTCAAGGAAGAGAAGTACACGATCTTACAGTTACTGAAATCAATTTATTTCACATAAAAGAATTAAGATATGGTGAATTTAACCATCGTCCATATAATTTAGGATGGGGCCATCACCACTGTAATGTTGTAGTAAAAGATTCAGGTATTGAAGAGACAATAGACTGGATGCAATCTGTCATTGATAGAAACATCCAGTCTGGTTTTAGAAAGAAGTGATGCTCTAAGCAACAACTTCTTTTTGTTGTTGTTCAAATAAATCCATCGTTTCATTTGTGTCAATTTCACGAGTTTTATGTATATTAAACTCGTGATTATTTAAATCACAATACGTGTTCAATCGACTTGAGATGCTGTCTACCCACTTTTCTTCTATTTCGATAGATAAGGTAAGCCTTTCTGACTCCAGTGAGGCCAACATAGTACTGCCTGAGCCGCCAAAACAATCTAGTACAATGTCACCTGAGTGTGTTGTTGCTTCAATTGCATGCTTCAACATGTCTAGAGGTTTTTCAGCAGGGTGCTTTCCTTTGTATGGTCGAACCGAAGGAAAATTCCAAACATCAGTGAACTCTTTCGTTCCATCCATAATGAACGGACGAATTACGTCTTCATAAGGAGGCATGCTTTTCACTTTTCCAGTACTTAATATTGCAGTTGAAATTTTTTCATATTGTTCTCTGCTAGGTGTATTTCTGCCAGCTTCCCAGTTAGATACAGCACCACCATGATTAACTTTTCCGTATGCTCCTACCATCTCGGTTAATTTGTGCCCAGATAAGCCCGATAACTTACGTTTCTCTCTCAGGAATTGGGCAAATGGTGAACGATGTAAATTACCTTCTAAGGCTGGTTCCGCAAATATAATTCTCTCTGAGTGACCATACCACTGCCTTAAAGATTCTTTCTTCATTTTACCTTTCCACCCATCAAAGCCCGGCTCGTTCGGTTTTGTCCAGACTACATGAGATAAAATATTGAATTCATGAGAAAAGAGAACCTCTAACCTTGCCGACATAGAAGAATCGCAATAACAAAAAAGTGAACCATTGGGTTTTAATACTCTGCGCCACTCTTTAGCGTACTCAGCCATCCAGTTAAGGTAACACTGATCCTTTTCGAATAACGTGTCACCGTAAATATTCTTCTTTTTAGTTGCGTGGTAAGGAGGATCAGTCAAAATGAGAGATACGCTATTTGAAGGGATTTTTTTTAATAAACCCAATGAATCTCCTTCAACAACCAATGCACATGATGAGGAGCTATGTATATCGTCTTTTAACGCTGTTTTAATTGTGTTGAAGTCTACTCTTCTTTGATCTTTATAATGCATTTTTATTCCACGAAATTGAAGGTGACTTATAGTCTACTTGTCCAGTGTGGTTTGTCAACGTGCGGATATAATGTTATTTAGAGCCCACATATCGGTTCAGGTTTTTTAAAGCAACCTATTTCTCAATTTTAATCGTTTATAAAGTATTCTCTAAGTCATGCTCTGTTGTGACTCTTGTAGTTGACGAAGTTTGCTCACTCAATGCGGTATGCGGTTCTTCCTTTTTTAAATACTCAATAGCTAAAGATGCGTGGCGATCTTGCTTCATTAACTCAGCTAATGCGGCTTGTCTTAGATTGTCGCTGGGTTCAATACCATCTTCATACGATCTCACTCGCTCATTTATCTCGGCTTCATTGATGTAGACGTGAGATTCATCTTTATGGCGGCTGAGGGCTACATAAGTTTCTCGCTGCGCCATTCTACCTGAATAGAGTGTAAACGTATTTCCATCAACAGTAGTACCTTGTGAACTAAAAACTGTTAATGCGTAAGCGTGGCATAAATTGACACCAATCTCGTCACTGTATTCTGAAGCCCTAAATGACACGATACGTTTATCATCAAGCTCAATTGAGAGCTTTGTATCATTATCACCTAACTGATTGATTTTTCTAATGGTGCCTAAAGTTCCATTTGAAACTTGAAAGCGTCGAGACTCATTGCGGCAAAACTTAACTCTGTCTCCCACAGAGTAATGGTACTGAAACTGTTTGTCAGCAACGCTGCAAGTCAGTTTGATGTCTTCCGTTCCTACTTTGCCTTCACGAATATAGATCTCGCGAATTGCTTTACTTAGCTTTTTAACGTCTTTCCATTCACGAGCCATCACTAAGGATTGTTTTTCAGGATGAGCCTTTTGATAAAGCTCCCAATCTCTTATTAGCTCCTGAATAGCTTCTTCGTTAGTATCGGCCCAATGTAAGCAATTATGTTTTTTAAGCACTTCTAGGGCTTCTTGTGAGCGTTTATCTCGCAGATTTACAACTACTTGCTTTGCCCATTCTTGGCGCTGGCGACGTATTGTTTCAATCCTTTGAGTTCCAAGAACTTCCGAGCGAGATAAAAAGCGTAGTGCACCACCTCGGTTGATTGCATCTAGCTGCTTGTCTTCACCTGTGAGGATGACTTTGCAGTTTGATACCTTTGCTTCGTAAAGTAGTAATTGCAAGTCAGTACTGGGTAGTAACCCTGCTTCATCCACGACTAGCACATCAACCTTATTAAGAGGATTCCTATTATTGTTAATCGCTGTAACCAAAGAGGCTACGGTATAAGATTGAATCCCTGTTTCTTGAGTTAGGTTATCGGCTGCTTTCTTCGCAATGCAGGCTCCTTTTATAGTCAACTCTTGCTTTTCATAAGCAAGTTTTGCCGCAAGCATTAGTGTTGTTTTTCCTGCGCCAGCACTGCCCTGAGTGATTGATAAGTCACCCGAACACAATGTGTACTGAATAGCTTCTTTTTGCTCTTCGTCAAAAGAAAATCCCAATTGTTTTTGAGCAGTTGTAACAGCGTCATTTACTAGCTCAATGCTAACGTTTTTTGTATGACGCCTCGCTAAAGTTTGTGCGTCATGAACCATTAGCCGTTCACATGAAAGTACATCTTCAGTTGTGAATTGACGGGAAAATGCGTTTTTCGATTGCAAAGGTATTAGCTCTTCGCTTTCTATCATTAATAGTGATAATTCTTCAGCTTGAGTGGCATTGATGCCGCGGTGTGAAGCTTGTACTGCAACAGCCTTGAAAAGTTCTTGCTCGGTAAAAACTGATTTCTTGTCAATAAGTTCCGATAAGGTTAGGTCTTGTTCTAATTCAACAGAGGTCATTGTTTTTTCAGAGTGAGTTAAGGTTTCAACGTAAGATTCTGACAGCCCATATCTTTCGAGTTCACTTTTCCAGCGTTGTAATAGCTGGCCTCGTTCAACATTTGTTTTCGCTTTTCTAGTTAGAGTTTTAAAGCGAGCGCCTTGTTTACTGGAACTGCTTTTTATACCAGCTTTTTTTAGTCCACTCTCAATCTCTTTGGCTCGGCTGGAGTAGGCATCACATGCTTGTTTTGATACCCCTTTTATATGAAAAGAATCGCCATCAGGTTCTACACCAAAGCCTAGCATTTGCATTTGAAATGCAAGTTCAGCCCGATATATAGCACCAGCAGCCATTTTCCAATGATAAAGGCTATCAGAAGCAACTGCTCCCCATGTATCGTCGAGTCGAGGAGCTGCATTCAGAACTAACAGGTGTGTATGTAACTGTGGATCTTCATTTCTATTTGTACAATGATTGAAGCAAGCAAAGACAAGACCAGATGTGGGCTCATAGAGCGAAGATTTTTTCCCTCTGCGTGTTAATGCAACATGGCGCTCCATAAAGATAATGGTTTTTTGTACCGCTGTTTCTTTGGCTTTCTCAATTTTATTTTTTAATTGAGGTGAAGAGCAGGCTCATACAATACTTACACTTTTTGGTGCGCTAAGGGTGCAATCCCATGCTGCTCGACGATTTTCTTTACCAGCATTTTGAACCAGCGCATCACCTGAAGGTGAAAAGCCAGTCATCAGCATTTGGTAATCATTGTCATTGATAATTTGATGCTCTAGTCCAAAAAGCTTACTACCAAGCCCAGACCAAGTACCTTTGGGCTCCCCATGCCCAGAGTAATAATCTTCTTTCGCCAAGTCAGCGTAATAAGCGATGTTGTTTACTGGGCTAATTGACATCATGGTTTGCATCCCTTTTATTTAGTCGATTGGTTTGATTCTTATTTATTGCTTGTTTTCTTGGTTTTGAGTCTGCTAACCATTTTGCTGGTATTTTCTTTTTGGCATTCCGAACACTTTTGAATAAAGGCCATCTCAGTTTGTAAACCGACTCCCAGCCAGGTATTTGTATATAGCCTTCGACACCTTTTCGTGTGGGCTGGGCTAGCTGAACAAGATCTGATTTCTTAACTAGCGGCTTATCAACCCTTGTTCCGATTCGTTTACGATGTTCATAGTTAGGGATCTCTGCTTCGTACTGCCCAAAAATATTCGCAGCGTCTTCTGCATCGCTCCCCGCCGTCCCCATTCGAAAAGCGATGACGTTGGACAATAAGTTGAGAATGGTGTTTGCTTCGTCTTTCCCATAGATATCGTGGAGTTGAGAGATAGACTGAGTGCAAAGTACTGAGCGTGCGCCATTAGCTCGTGCAAGTTCTAGCCATTTAGAAATGCTCGGGTTGCGTGGAAGGTTGGCAAACTCATCAATGAATAACCAAGTTCTTTTTTTAGATGGATTACTGCTACTCAAATAGTGCTTGGTCATGAATGAAATAATTGCATTACATAGAGGCTCACCGAGGTTTTGAAACTGGCTATCTGCTTGAATTATTACGATGCGCTTTGCACTATCTTTCTTGACCCACCGACTAAGGCTGAATTCTTTTTTGAATTGTGGAGGCCAAGCTTTTGCTAGATCTTCAATCCAGCTTAACTTACTCATAATGTGAACATAAAAGCTCTGAGTCGTTTTTGAGTTGGGCTCAAGTAGACTATTGGCTAAAGGGTAATGTTCAACAAATATGAAACGTGCTTTTTCTGGGCTGAACGTGAGTTGTTTGTATAGGTCACTCCATCCCCATGTATTCTCTTGTTCGTTGATTAATCTCATCAACATGCTGACTAGAATAATTCGAGCTCCTTGATCCCATAAAGGGTCTGCACTAGTGGAGTTTGGGATTAGACATTGTGCAAATAATTCTGCATCTTGTTTGCTTTTGATGTCAGCAGAAATATTCCACTTCGCACTTCTTGTATCCCAAGGAGCGATTAAGACGCTCGATTCTTTGTGATAAAAGCTCTCTGTATACTCACCTTTCTCATCGTAGATAACAGCATTATCACCGCGTTCAATTGCTTGTTTCACTAGGGGTTTGAATACGGTCGACTTGCCTGCCCCTGTCGTTCCTAGTATGAGAAAGTTATTTTGTTCTCTTGCTTGAGTTATTTTGATTTTTGGATGAATATTGACACCGCATGACGTCATACGACTGCTTCTCAAGTCATGCCTATGCTTCGATTGAGCATGTTTGATGGCTTGCTTTCCCAAGTAAAACTTGGGGCCACTCACGTGAGTTAATTGCTTAGACGGCACTCTGCTTTTATAGCAAAGTGCTATAAACAAGACTGACAACGTAAATGACAATAAAAAAGGAATACCGATAAACTTAAAGATGAATCCAGAATATTTACTATGGGCTAATAGCTCCCACAATGTAATCAAGTCTATTGGTGGCGTTGGACTTCTTAAAGTAGAAATGAACTCAAGTAATACAGTAAGTAAAACCATGATATTGAGAGCTGATGACATGCCCCAATAGATGTTCATCATGATAAAAGTGACTGGGATAGAGAGCATTATGCTAGCCAACGAGAAGATGATTACTTTATAAGTGCTAAAAACTGAATTCATTACTTAGCCTCTGGCTTTAGGTTCGACAGATATTGTTTTTTAGCTTGTAGACGCTGATGTTCATCAAGTCCTGCAATTGAGGCAACCATCTCAAAGATTCGCTTTTCTAATCGCCTTTCGAGTAAATCTATTTTTTTATTTGTATCTTGTTGAGTGAGTCGGTCATCGACTACTGAGCGAATAAAAGCGGAGTTATTCATGTTTTTTTCTTCCGCTGCTTGAGTTACTCGGTTATATTGGTGTCTTGTAACACGCAAGGTTATTGTCTTTTCAGTGTTTGATTTTGGTTTTGAGCGAGTCATATTTCTTTCTCTGGATGTGTTCAATGTAAACACTCTGAATGTATTAGGTTTTTTTGCAGAAAATCTAACGTGTGTATTCAGAGGAGAATGCACGCTAACCCCTTATCTTGATTGGTTTTAGCGTGTCTTTAAGCTTAATTAAATGCTGAGTTAGCAGCTTCAGGTCTGAATCCTTTATAGGTCAGGGTAAAGTGGCTTCTTGATTGCTTTTATCAACGCCTGTCTGCATTGCTTGGGGGTTGGGTCTTCTATTCCACTTTGCATTAAGTACTGCAAAGCTTCATTTTCAACATTCTCCCAATCCCTTTTTATTTTTCTCTGAGATTGTAATTTTTTTCTTTCTTCTTGCATCGGACTCGTATAACTGAGCGGCATTAATAAAACTCTACAGTTATCCAATTCTTTTTGTGTTGGTCTTGTTTTCTTTTTTGAAAACAAGTTTTTGAGTGCTTTTATCGATATGTTCATAAAATTTCCTTATTGGTTGTTTAACCAGTTCTGAATGTCGCTTGTTCGCCATCCAACAATTCTTGGGCCTAAAGCAATTGGAGCGGGAATAACGCCAGACTTCCTATAGCGCCACAATGTGGAAAGGCTTATACCTAAGGCTTCGGAAAGCTCATTTGCTCTGATGAAAAGGCGTGTTTTGTTTTGAGTATTAATGTCCAATATTCATAGTCCTCTTAATTTGTGTAGGATCTTAGCCTTCTCCAGTTGAGATGGAGTAACTAGTCCGCCCTCATTTATCTATACCGACGGTGTCCTCAAAAAGTGGGATATGGTTAAGAATTATTTATCCCGCTTGTTAGTGAAGATTTGGGCTGTTTAACCTCTCCTCACTTACCTATACCGATGGGGTCTCCAAAAAATGGGACAGGGTTGAAAATTTCTTTAGCTGATGATTTATCGTGAACTTTGAAGTGTTGTTCACCTATTCATTTGTGATGACGTTGGTAAATTTGGAGGACAAAGTCTGGCGCAATGGTTAGCTAAGTGTTATTTGTATCATCAATGTAGATTTGAATTTATGTGGTGTAACTATGACTGCTGTCTCTTATTCAGCAACAGATAAAGAACTATTTGAGCTTAGCGTAGGTGGGAATTCTGAAGCGTTTAGCATATTGGGGAAACGCTATGACCCAAAGCTGAAAGCTATTTTTAATAGGAGCTTCAAATCAATTGAAAATAGGTTGTCTTATTCAGTTGATGCTTTGTTTGAAGACTTTAAGTCGATGGTCCTAGCTGACTTACTTATTAAGCCAATAGCAAACCTGAGTTTTGATGAGAATGGTTCGATTGGCGGTTTGATTGATACAATCGCAAGAGATAGGGCGCATAGTATGTATACACGTACTGAAAACAATCGCTCAAAAGACAGCACTGCCACTAGAAAGAAAAAAGCTCTAAGTGAGAAGCAATCGAATGTTGAACATTGTGCTCAATCTGAGCAATCCACAGTGACTGAAAGAAAAAGCTTGAAAGATAGCTTTGATTTCGGTTTTTCGGAGTTCGACGAGAACGAAATTGATGGCTTGAGCACTGAAGACCCAGAGATAGAGTTTCTTGCAGAGGATCTTAGAACAAAGATATTTGATGCTTTTACAATGAAACAAAAGAAAATTATGGAGCTTCGTTCTCAAGGTTATACTCAAAAAGAAATGGCTCAAACTACGGGTTTAACACATGACCAAGTAAGGACTCAGCTCAAGAAGATAGACTCAATATTGGCTGAAGTTAAAAGAGGCAACCCTTATAAGCTGTGCTGGTCTAAATCGAAATAGGAAAGTTACGGCAGAAACTAGGTATCCTGCCGTATCTTAGAGTTCATATTCGACCTTTAACTAGAGAATAGAGCTATAAGCGTTTATTTGAAGAATTGGTACCACTTTCTCTGCAATCGTTTTTAAAGCACCTCTTCGTTCTTCTAAGTAATCATATCGATCATAGATGCCTTCAACCCCTTTAATCTTGTGGTTCAGACACCTTTCAGCTACATGGCTAGGAACACCATTTTCAGCTAGAAGACTACGGCATGTTCTCCGCAAGTCGTGTACTACGAAATGATCAATCCCACACTCTCCAAGAATGTTTGGTAGTGGCTGCTTCTTCGAGTCGACTTTTTTACCAAACAGCTTGGCGAGTGCGTGATTTAGTGTGTCATCGCTAATGTATTTCCTCCTTCTGCTCGCTCGACGCGAAGGAAAAAGATACTCCGAACCATTGGCCCTTACATGTAATTCTTTGAACAAATTTAACGTTTTCTCAGGAATCGGTATAATGATTTTTACGCCAGTTTTCGTTCTTTCAGCGGGAAGTACCCAATTCATGTTATGAAAATCAAACTCACTCCACTGTGCCGCGATTAATTCTCCTTTACGTACGCCAAAGATGATGAGCATGGCGATGGCAAGGTAGTTCTCACGGGTCATGATATCTGAATACTCACGAAAGACTTGAAAAATGGTTTCAATTTCCTTGAGTGATAAAACTCTATCTCTGGCTTTTTCTGTTCCACCTGCATCCTTTTCCGTAAATGGAGCTGCTGGATTGTTTTGTAATAGATCCAGTTTTAGAGCGTGGTTAAATAGCTGTTTACAGTAGTTCAAGGCATCATTTGAAATTGAAGGACGACCACTTTGATTAATTAGGCGGATGATTTGGATAATATCCCGAGAACTTACTTTATCAACAGCTAATTCCCCTATGTACGGGGAGATGTCTTTGCGGTATACACGAGCAGGAATTTGAGGGTTTTTTAAGTGACGTTCGCACTCGGTGAGCCAGTCTTTTGCAACATCGTCGACTGTTTGAAACTGAGGGAGTTGCGGCCTCTTTTTTTCTGCAAGAGGATCTGTTCCATTCTTTATCGATGCTCGAATCTGTAGAGCTTGTAGTTTTGCGTCACTAAGGGGGATACCTTCAGGTGCTCTACCATACCTGCCAATTGTCAGCTCTCTCCGTTTACCGTTAATCGAATAACGGAGCACCCAAAAGGCATTACCTTGATCGGTTACTCGAAAGTAGAGACCAGTATCTACCTTAAACTTCCCAACTTTACCTTCTTTTAACTTGGCTTTTAATTGTGCGTCATTCATAGGTTATACAAAATTGGTGACAGATAACAAGCAACGTATCATTTCTATGAATATCTGTCACCAATTATGTCACCATCTTAAAGAGATCATGTCACCACTTATGAAATCTAATGAAATTGTGAATCATACTAACTTTCTTTGTTTTCATGGTTTTAACTATCTATTGAAGGTGTATGAAATACTATTCAATGTTCTGGATCTGCTCTCTCATCTGCTCAATCAAGACTTTCAGCTCAACACCCGAAGCCGTCACATCAGTGCTAATCGACTTAGAAGCTAACGTATTCGCTTCACGGTTGAATTCTTGCATCATGAAATCCAGTTTACGGCCACAAGCGCCGCCTTTTTTCATAATGTTGTTGGCTTCTTTGACGTGAGAGTCTAGGCGATCGAGCTCTTCGGCGACATCTGATTTTTGCGCCAGTAAGATAAGCTCTTGTTCTACGCGAGAGCTGTCTAGTTCGATCTTGGCTTCTTCAAATTTATTCAATAGGCGATCACGTTGCCATTGTAGGATCTCTGGCATGCGCGCACGTACTTTGGCGGCTTCTGCGGTGATCGCTTCAAGGCGTTGGTCGATCAGTGCTTTCATGTTGGCACCTTCACGGCCACGCGCTTCGATGAAATCGGTCATCGCGTCTTCAAATGCTTCAAGTAACTCTTTTTGAATCGCATCCATATCTTGCTCTGGTGCTTCCATTACGCCCGGCCAGTTCATTACTTGGAATGGGTTAATGCGAGAGTCTTCACCAGTTAGAGACATGACTTGGTTTGCCGCTTGAATCACTTGCTTAGCAAGATCTTCATTGATGTTGAGAGCACTTTGCGCTTTGGTATTGGCTTCAAAACGTAGGTGGCATTCTACTTTACCGCGGGCTAAACGCCTACGGAAACGCTCGCGTAGGATTGGCTCTAAACCACGAAATTGTTCTGGTAGGCGGAAGTAAGTTTCTAAGTAACGTTGGTTGACACTGCGGATTTCCCACACTGCGTTGCCCCAATCAGATTTGATTTCTTTACGGGCATAGGCGGTCATGCTGTAGATCATTGGAGATTACCTAATCTAAATTGTGTGATAATTTTTCTGTGGTGAATATTATCACAGTCTAGGACAAGGTGGTTTGTTTAATCCAAGCGGTTCTATTAATCGTCGTTAAGATCGCTTTTTGACGACAAGATCGTTATAATCTCGCCCCAATTCTATCGCTAATCAGGTATTTCTTTATGTCTTCAACTTTACGCCCAAATGATCGCGCAGCTGATCAAGTTCGTCCGATTAAAATGACTCGTAACTATACGGCTTATGCTGAAGGTTCAGTATTGGTTGAGTTTGGTAACACCAAAGTATTATGTAATGCCAGTGTTGAAGAAAAAGTACCAGGTTGGTTAAAAGGTCGTGGCAAAGGTTGGGTAACCGCGGAATATGGCATGTTGCCACGTGCAACCCATACTCGTAACCGTCGTGAAGCCGCAAGCGGTAAACAAGGTGGCCGTACTATGGAAATCCAACGTTTAATCGCGCGTAGCTTACGTGCGGTTGTGGATTTGGATGTATTAGGCGAAATGATGATCACGGTTGATTGTGACGTGATTCAAGCCGATGGTGGTACACGTACTGCTTCTATCTCGGGGGCAAGTGTTGCTCTGGCTGATGCAATCCAATCACTCGTTGCTTCAGGTAAATTGAAGAAGAACCCAATGAAGTGTCATGTTGCCGCGGTTTCAGTGGGTATTTTAGGTGAACACGCTTTATGTGATTTAGAGTATGTGGAAGATTCTGCTGCCGATACCGATATGAACGTGGTAATGACCGAAGAAGGTAAGATGATTGAAGTTCAGGGCACGGCAGAGGGCGAAGCGTTCTCCCGCCAAGAATTGAATCAATTATTAGATTTAGCCGAGAAAGGCATTAACGATATTATCGCAGTCCAGAAAGCCACTCTGGCAGAATAAATAATAATACGTGACTCGGAAAAAAACGTAACTCGTTTCTTGGAAAAGCTCATCGTTTAATGGATATCTTCTTTTTCGAGTAACGAGAAGCAAAGCGCTCTAGCTACGATGTTCCGAAATCAAAAAACTATATCACCAACACGATAGTCGAGATATTTTATGAAAGCATATCAACGTGAATTTATTGAGTTTGCCCTTGAGAAACAAGTTCTTAAATTTGGCGAATTCACATTAAAGTCTGGCCGTACGAGTCCGTATTTCTTTAATGCAGGTTTGTTTAATACTGGACGTGATCTTGCGCGCCTAGGTCGTTTTTATGCCGCAGCTTTAGCGGATTCTGGTATTGAGTTTGATGTGCTATTTGGCCCTGCTTACAAAGGCATTCCAATTGCGACAACAACAGCGGTTGCGCTTGCTGATCATCATGATATTGATACGCCATATTGCTTTAACCGTAAAGAAGCCAAAGATCATGGTGAAGGCGGCAACCTAGTGGGCAATCCATTAGAAGGTCGTATTATGTTGGTGGACGATGTGATCACAGCCGGTACCGCAATTCGTGAATCAATGGAAATCATTAAAGCGAATGGTGCCGATCTTGCTGGTGTATTGGTTGCGATTGATCGTCAAGAAAAAGGCAAAGGTGAGTTATCGGCGATTCAAGAAGTCGAGCGTGATTTTGGCTGCGCGGTGATTTCGATCATCAGCCTAGGTGATCTAGTGACCTATCTTGAAGAGCAAGGGAATAACGAAGCGCAACTAGAATCGGTAAAAGCTTATCGCGCGCAATACGGTATTTAATTTTTCTTGATACTCTATATTGAAGTGAACCCAGAGTTATACCAATCGCACTAATTATGTTGATTGGTAAAATTGCTCTGGGTTTATTTTTATTTACAATGTGTAACTTTATTTTTACACCACAATAAAAGCCCGTTTTGAGTCAATATTGTCGAATGTTTAATCGATATTTTGAACTCTCACCTCGATTTACTTCTGATAAGTGGTAATGTGTCAGCTTATTCTTCCAATAAATAAAAGAAAAAGCAGATGAGCAGTTCAAAGATTCTAGGCAGTACTTTGATTATTGCTGGCACTACGATTGGTGCTGGTATGTTGGCATTACCTATTGCTTCCGCAGGGTTAGGCTTCAGCACTTCTTTAACCATCATGATTAGTATGTGGGCGTTAATGGCCTATACCGCTTTGTTAATGTTGGAGCTACATCAACACGCAGATTATGACGCTACATTACATACCTTAGCTAAGCAGTTTCTTGGTGAAAAAGGGAAATGGATCGCGACGTTTGCTATGCTTTTCTTATTTTATGCACTATGTGCAGCCTACATCGCCGGTGGTGGTGGTCAGTTTAATGCAAAACTGCATAACTGGTTTTCTATTGATGTGTCGAATGGTATCGGCACGCTTATTTTCACTATTATCATTGCCGCAATTGTGACGTTTGGTACTCAGTCGGTAGATCGAGTCAACCGCGTGCTATTCACCTGTAAATTGATTGCAATGGCGGTCATGCTGTTTTTCTTAACGCCCAATATTCAAGCGGTACATCTTCTTAATATGCCATTGGAAAAAGGTTTGATTGTGGCGGCATTGCCCGTGATTTTTACCTCTTTTGGTTTCCACGGCAGTATTCCAGCAGTAGTGCGTTATTTAAACCTTGATATGAAAGCTTTGAAGAAGGTCATGATTTTCGGCTCTTTACTGCCGCTAGTGGTCTACATCTTATGGCAACTGGCCACGCTCGGTGTGGTTGATCAAGCGACATTATCTCAAGCAGGAGATGTGACAGCCTTAGTCGGTACGTTATCAAAAGTAATTCATAGCTCGGCTATTTCACAAGTGGTCTCAGTATTTGCTGATTTAGCATTAATCACCTCTTTTTTAGGTGTGAGCTTAGGATTATTTGAATTCTTAGGTGACAGCTTAAATAAAAATAAAAGCAAAGGCGGACGTGTTGGTATCGCGCTAGTGACCTTTATTCCACCACTATGCTTTGCGTTATTTTACCCGCAAGGTTTTATCATGGCTCTTGGTTATGCCGCAATTGCATTGGCGATATTGGCTATCTTACTCCCTGTCGCAATGGTGATGCGTTCTCGTACACTCAATCAAGATAAACAAGCCTTCACCGTCTCTGGCGGTACGCCAGCTCTCATGCTAACGCTAGCAGCAGGTGTGGTGATTATTGTGGTACAAATGATGATTAGTCTTGGAGTATTGCCGGCGATAGGGTAAGACCTCTTTCGATACTCGTGTTTAGGGCGCTGCGCTTCTCGAAGCTAGGAAAAACAAAAGCTTGGCTTCGGTTGCTTACCACGACACGTTACTAATCTTTTCGCTGTTATCTTTTTCGAGCTACAAGCAGCGAAGCGCCCGAGCAACGTTCTTAAATTACAAATACTAAAAAAGCCACTGAACTTACCATTCAGTGGCTTTTAATTTTTCTTACTCTACTAAACGCGGATATTAAATCTTAACGCGTTCCGTAGACTACGATAGTTTTACCGTGAGCAGAAATCAGGTTTTGCTCTTCTAGCATCTTCAAGATGCGACCAACGGTTTCACGTGAACAGCCAACAATCTGACCGATCTCTTGACGAGTGATCTTGATTTGCATACCGTCTGGGTGCGTCATTGCATCTGGTTGTTTTGCTAGATTAAGTAGCGTTTGAGCGATACGACCAGTTACGTCTAGGAATGCTAAGTCACCCACTTTTTGGCTAGTGATTTGTAGACGTTTTGCCATTTGGGCAGAAAGGCGCATCAGAATGTCTGGGTTAACTTGGATTAATTGACGGAATTTTTTAAATGAGATTTCCGCAACTTCACAAGGAGATTTTGCACGAACCCAAGCGGTACGTTCTTGGTCTTCTTCAAAAAGACCTAATTCACCAATGAAGTCACCTTGGTTCAAGTAAGACAAGATCATCTCTTTGCCTTCTTCATCCTTGATTAATACTGCCACAGACCCTTTAACAATGTAATACAGTGTTTCTGCTTTCTCACCAGCGTGAATCAAAGTACTTTTTGATGGGTACTTATGGATATGACAGTGAGATAGAAACCACTCTAATGTTGGATCTGTTTGAGGTTTACCTAGAACCATAATTTGTTACTTCCTCTACAAGGCTTGCTCAGTTTTGAGTCATTCATCCTGAGACCGGCTAAACTGGTCAAATAGAATAGGTGTTAAATGTTATTGCTGCAAGTTGTGTTGCATTAGTGTTTTTATAGTACCTCTTTCTAGATCGGATTTCTTGACTTTGAGCGGCTAACTATGGGGTTTTTCATCATTAAATTGTGTTCAAGGTCACAGACTAGTCACTAAGTGTGTTCTGAGTAACACTTTAGGCGATTTTACCTGTTTCGATTAGTTGATGAAGCAGTGGTTGAATGATTAATTCCATTGCAAAACTCATCTTGCCACCAGGTACTACGAGGGTGTTGTGACGCGACATGAAAGAGCCTTCAATCATTGATAGTAGATATGGAAAGTCGACGTTTTTAATTCCACGCAAGCGGATCACTACAAAACTCTCATCCAAACTCGGTATGCCTTTGGCATTAAGTGGATTAGAAGTATCGACGGTAGGGACGCGCTGAAAGTTGATGTGAGTACGGGAGAATTGCGGCGTGATATAATTTAAGTAGTCATCCATTGAGCGAACAATAGAGTCCATCACGGCTTCTCGTGAATGGCCGCGGTCACGAGTATCTCGGACGAATTTTTGGATCCATTCAAGGTTTACAATCGGTACCATGCCAATCAAAAAGTCCACATGCTTAGAGACATTGATATCGCCATCGACTACACCACCATGTAATCCTTCATAAAACAATACATCAGTATTTTCTGGTAGGTCTTGCCATGGAGTAAAGGTGCCGGGCATTTGGTTATAAGGGACGGCTTCATCAAAACTATGCAAGTAACGACGAATTTTGCCGCTGCCATTTTTTCCATATTGATTAAAGAATTCAGACAAAGCGGGGAAGTCATTGGCTTCCGGGCCAAAGTAACTGATGTGTTTACCTTGTTCTTTGGCTTTGCGGATTGCAACGTCCATTTCGGGGCGAGTGTAGCGATGGAAGCTATCGCCTTCTACCCAAGACGCTTTAATGTTCATCATATTAAACATTTTTCGGAAGGTTTCTGAAGTGGTGGTGGTACCCGCACCTGAAGAACCCGTTACCGCAATAATGGGATGTTTTGCCGACATGATAATCCTTTCTTTCGACTTATATTTTGAATGACAGTGTAGAGGAATGACTGGCAAGAATAAATAGGGGGATGTACTGAGCTTAATTCAATTCATTGATCGGTTTTATATCAACGCTTTCATGCAGCTCTGAAAAAACAATCACTACACTGCTAGATTTTAGTTGTCCTTTGACTTGTTTTATCTTGGTTTTAAGCGAGGTTTCTTGCATACCGTAATCGGTGCCTTCACGTAAGATAAATTCTTTTATGAGATTATCTAAAGTGTCGGGATCGATGTCTTGCCATGGAATAATCATTGATGTGGCCTTTATTTTTCAGTGTTATAAAAAACTTGAGATAACCGTTGAGCCCCAATTTTTTCACAATAGATATGGGTCATTGGTTGACCTGTTCTTGGGGTTAAATCAAGCAGGTTAATACAATGCACCAAATCCGCTTGTTGCTGACGCTCTAATTGTAATTCAAATTGTAGTGATTCACGGTAAAGCGTATCCGGTAAATGAGGTTTCACTTTTCGTCGGTAATCACGAAATTGTTGTAATAAGTTTTCGGTTCGCTCAATAGCGCCATCTAATTGTAGCCATTGTTCTTCCGTTAAGCTTAATTGGTGCTCATCCAGCCATTTTAATAACAAGATTAGGTTGACCTTCCCTTTATACCTATTTTGTAAGATTAGACAGGCTTCTTTAATTGCCCGCACACCATAATGCTGCAAACTAAATTGCCATAAGCGTTCGAAGGTTAAAGGTAGAGGTCTATATTGGCTCATTGTTGATAATATCCAAGTAACTTCAAGGTGCGAATTTCAGCAAGCATAAAACAAGCTTTAGGCAAGGCTGATTGAATATGATCATAATCTATCTCTATTTAATTTAACGCCGCGTAAGGCTTGTTTTAACTTGCCCTTTGGGAGCTTTATTCAAACCTCTTCTTTTTATAAGAGATAGGCCGCGTCAGATTGGTTTGAAAGGTGTTTACATTCTTTCGCCAATCTTCCTTGTCTAAAGGTTTGGATGATAGCTCTGAATTCTGCACCTTGAAGTCACTTGGGTATAAGGCATTCCAGTTCTTCTTGTAGTGCCATCCATTCCATTTCAACCTCTTCTAATTGAGATTTACTATTGGCTTGTAGCGTTAATACTTGGGTAAGTTTAGCTTTGTTTTCATCTTGGTAGAGTGACACATCGCCAAGTTGTTGTTCAGCATCGGCTAATTGCTCGCCTAGTTTGTCCATTTTCGCTTCGAGTTGTGTCAGTTTTTTGCGAATTGGTGCAGTTTGTTTACGTAATTCAGCGTCTAGACGTTTTTGTTCTTTACGTGCTGCGGCGCTATTTTGACTAGGCTCTGAGTTTGTTTCTGGCAGTGCATCTTTTTTATCTTGTTTTTGTTGTTCAGTTAACCATTTGTAGTAATCCGCTAAGTCGCCGTCAAAAGGCGCCACTTGTTTGGCATCGACAAGGTATAAATCGTCGGTGGTAGCGCGCAGTAAGTAACGGTCGTGGCTGACAATCACCATTGCCCCTTCAAAGGTTTGCAGTGCCATGGTTAAGGCTTGACGCATATCTAGGTCAAGGTGGTTAGTTGGTTCATCGAGCAATAGTAAGTTCGGCTTTTGCCATACAACTAAGGCTAGAACGAGGCGAGCTTTTTCGCCACCAGAGAATGGCGCGACTTTATCGAGAGCTTTATCTCCGACAAAACCAAAGCTACCTAGGTAGTCGCGTAATTGTTGCTCGGTATGATTTGGCGCAATTTGCATCATGTGTTGCAACGGTGTCTCTTCAGGATGCAGAGTTTCTAATTGATGCTGAGCGAAGTAGCCGATTTTCACCCCTTGCGAATAGGTTAAATCTCCGCTTTGTGGCTTGAGTTCGCCAGACAGCAATTTAATTAAGGTTGATTTACCCGCACCATTACGACCGAGTAAACCAATGCGACTGCCGGGAACTAGGTTTAAGCGAATGTGTTCTAATATTAAGTTATCGCCATAGCCAGCAGAGACTTGGTCCATCATCATAATAGGGTTGGGGAGTGCAGCTGGCTCTCTAAACTCAAAGCTAAATGGGTTATCAAACTGCGCCGGTAAGACTTTTTCCATTTTCTCTAAGGCTTTAATTCGGCTTTGTGCCTGACGAGCTTTAGAGGCTTTATAGCGGAAGCGGTCAATATAGCTTTGCATGTGCGACATTTGCTTTTGCTGTTTGGCATACATGGCTTGTTGCTGCATTAACTTTTGTGCACGTTGGGTTTCAAATGATGAGTAGTTGCCGGTGTATTCGTTGAGCAATT
Organism: Vibrio sp. E150_018; assembly: GCF_053544035.1. Classification (NCBI taxonomy): domain Bacteria; kingdom Pseudomonadati; phylum Pseudomonadota; class Gammaproteobacteria; order Vibrionales; family Vibrionaceae; genus Vibrio; species Vibrio sp. E150_018. The sequence goes on from NZ_JBHGNY010000006.1 coordinate 158,512, forward strand.
GGTTTTCGACATGAATGATGCGCCCCACGATAGGGTCGAGGAAATCACGGTCGTGCGAAATTAAAATTAATGTACCAGGGTAGTTCTGTAGCCATTTTTCAAGCCAAAGTACTGCATCGAGATCTAAGTGGTTGGTTGGCTCATCGAGTAGTAATAAATCAGAGCGACACAATAGAGCTTGGGCGAGGTTTAAACGCATACGCCAACCACCAGAGAACTGGGTGAGGTTCCATTGCATTTGCTCTTGGCTAAAGCCTAAACCGTTTAATAGTTCTGCGGCGCGAGATTTAATAGTGTAGCCACCAACAGTTTCTAACTTGCCGTGTAATTCCGCGACTAGGGTGCCATTATCGGCTTGTTCTGCCGCGGTAAGATCTTGCTCTAATTGACGATATTCACGGTCGCCATCAATCACATACTCTAAAGCGGCGCGTTCTAGTGCTGGTGTTTCTTGAGCAACCCAAGCGAGTTCCCAGTGGGCTGGCATTTGGAAATTACCGGCATCAATTGATAATTCATTTTTCAGTAAGGCGAATAGCGTGGATTTACCACAACCATTTTTTCCGACTAGGCCAACTTTATCACCCGGGTGAATCGTCGCTGAAGCTTGTTCTAAAAGTGGTTTACCACCACGCAGCAATTGAATATCTGAAAATGTAATCATAGGAGTCTTATTTGAGGCATGAAAAATGAGAAAGAATGAAAAATGCAGCGGCTTGAATATTAGGCGCTTCAAGGATATACCCAAGTAACTTCAAGGTGCAAGTTTCAGCAAGAATAAAACAAGCTTTAGGCAAGGCAAATTGAACATGATCATAGTGATTCTATCTCTGTTCAATTTAACGCCGTTTAAAACTTGTTTTAACTTGTCCTTCGGGAGTTTCATCCAAATCTTTATTCTGCGTCAGATTGGTTTGAAAGGTGCTTACATTCCTTCGCCAATTTTCTTTGCCTAAAGGTTTGGATGATAGCTCTGAATTCTGCACCTTGAAGTTACTTGGGTATAAATATCGATTATTATACGATTTGCGATATGATGATTAACAATCTTTGTTACAAAGATCTTAGGTTGTGGAAAGTGACAAAAGCGTGCACTTTTTAGTGTTCATATTAAGGAATGTCAGGGAGCAAGGATGTCAGACATAAGCCAACATACTACTACATCTATTAAAAATGACGATCAGATTCTACAACCTCGCGTATTGGTCATTTATGCGCATCCCGATCCCGATAACTCGGTTGCCAATCAAATGTTATTAAAAGCAGCGCAAAATTTACCTCATGTGACGGTGCACGATTTGTATGCCCATTATCCTGATTTTTTTATTGATGTTGCTGCTGAGCACAAATTATTGCTCGAACATGATGTGATTGTCTTTCAGTTCCCCTTGTTTATGTATTCCTGTCCAGCTTTGATGAAAGAGTGGATGGATACGGTACTCGGAAAAGGTTTTGCATTCGGCAAAGGTCGCGCACTTAAAGATAAATACTGGCGGAGTGTGGTGACGACGGGGGGGTCTAAAGACGCTTTCTCAGCTCATGGTTATAATCAATATCCTTTGGAACAAATTTTGCAGCCTTTTGAGTTGACTGCCAAATTATGTCAGATGCATTGGATTGAGCCCTTAGTGTTATATTGGGCAAGGAATGTAGAACAAGCGGTACGTATTGAACATGCACAGGCTTATCGCTCTTGGTTGTTGCATCCACTTGAAAGTAGTCAGTAGTACAAGGAAGGATTATGGCATCAACAATTGATTTTTTAGAAAGTGGCGTCGTGTTTCTGGCCGCTGCTGTGGTCGCTGTCCCTTTAGCGCAACGTTTAGGTTTAGGGTCGGTATTGGGGTATTTGTTGGCGGGTATTGTTATTGGTCCGTGGGGACTAGGCTTGATTAGTGACGTGGATAGCGTGATGCACTTTTCCGAACTTGGAGTGGTGTTATTGCTGTTTCTGATTGGTTTAGAGTTAAACCCCAAAAAACTTTGGCAAATGCGCATGCCTATCTTAGGTTTAGGTGGCGCACAAGTAGTCGTGACAACTCTAGTGATTTCCATGATCGCTAATGCTTTTGGTGTTAGTTGGCAAAATAGTGTAGTGATAGGCATGGGATTAGCGCTTTCTTCAACCGCAATCGCATTAAGGGTTATTGAAGAACAAGGACTAGCGGGTACTGAAACTGGACAATCTGGTTTTTCCGTTTTGCTTTTTCAAGATATCGCGGTCATTCCAATGCTGGCGGTATTACCATTATTAGCTGGTAATGCTGGTGGTGACTGGTTAGATGCGGTTTGGATGATTGGTGGGGGCGTTGGCTTATTAGTTGGTGGCCATTATTTGCTACGACCGATCTTCCGTTATGTGGTGATGAGCCGAGTTCGTGAGTTATTTACCGTAGCAGCCTTGTTATTGGTGATTGGTATTTCCGTGATCATGCAACAGCTTGGTTTATCTATGGCATTAGGCACATTTTTAGCTGGCGTGTTATTGGCAGAAAGTGAATATCGTCATGAATTAGAGATTGCTATTGAACCCTTTAAAGGACTGCTGCTTGGCTTGTTCTTTATGTCGGTGGGTATGGCAGTCAACCTTGAGTTGCTAACGCTTTATCCAATTAAAATTTTGGCTGCAGTCGTGGTGCTGGTGAGTATTAAAGGTTTTATTCTTTACTTACTTGCTCGCCTTATGGGCACACGGGCAAAAGCACGCAGTCGCATGGCGGCAATATTAAGCCAGGGTGGAGAGTTTGCTTTCGTCTTGTTTACTGCCGCAAAAGGTCATGGCTTACTCGGTGCTGAAGTGAGCTCTTTCCTGTTAGTGGTGGTGAGCTTGTCTATGATGACCACGCCCTTGATATTACTTGCTCAGCAAAAATGGTTTGACCGCACAATTAACGTTAGCGATAACATGCAATCGGATGTGGTCGATGAAGGGTCGAAAGTCATCATTGCGGGCTTCGGGCGTTTTGGCCAAGTTGTAGGGCGTTTGTTGTATGCCAATAAGATCCGAGTCACGGTATTAGAAAGTGATGCCAGCCAAATTCAACTTTTACGTAAATTTGGCTACAAAGTGTATTACGGTGACGCCACGCAGCTTGATTTGTTACGGGCCGCTGGTGCTGAAAAAGCGAAAGCCATCGCCATTTGTACCGATTCGCCGGATGAAGTGCTAAAGATCGCTGAACTGTGTAAACAGCATTTTCCGCATTTAAAAATTCTCGCCCGTGCACGTAGTCGGGTAGAAGCTTATCAATTGATGAATATTGGTGTGACATTATTTTCGCGTGAGACTTTCTTAGGGGCTCTTGATTTAGGACGACAAGTGTTAAATCAATTGGGCATGCACCCTTATCAAGCCAAGCGTGCAGAAGCACATTTTAGAAAACTCGACACCACTATGTTAAAAGAACTGATGTCTTTGCATATAGAAGATAAAGATATGGGAATTAGAGCTAAAGAAGCGCGCAAAGAGTTGGAAGAGGTTTTTGACCGAGAGATGGAAAGAGATCGTCAGACTCAACAGCATTGGGACTAGCTCAACTCAGTTATGAAATAGGATATATATGAAAACCAAGAAGAGATTTATTGCTGGTGCTAACTGTCCAAACTGTAAACAAAGCGATAGTTTACGAGTATGGGAAGAAAATCAAATTGAAGTGGTTGAGTGTGTGGAATGTGATTATGTTGAACAAAAAACACCACAAGTGATAGAAACCAGTTCAGCTAACACTAGTTCCAATTCACCTAGCTTCAGTTTGTCTAGTTCAGAACAATTAATCGGTATTTTTAAGCCAGAATGATGATTGCTAACCGCAAGATATTCGTCAGGTTTGTAAAATAATCCTTGATTAGCGATTGAAATCTGTCTGGCTTATCCCCATTATCTTGCACATAGAGATTAAGTGCTCACACATTCTCACGCTTAATCTGAATTTGGAGCGAATATGAAAATTGAAAAGAACGTTGTTGTTAGCTTGGCATACCAAGTAAAAGTAGAAGATGGTGTGGTAGTAGACCAATCAACGGTTGAAGCGCCACTAGACTATCTACATGGTCACAACAACCTAATTACAGGTCTAGAAAAAGAGCTAGAAGGTAAAGTTGCCGGTGATAAATTCTCTGCAACTATTGCTCCAGAAGATGCTTACGGTGAGCACAACGAAGGTCTGGTTCAACGTGTTCCAGCTAACGTATTTCACGGTGTAGATGAAATTGAGGTTGGCATGCGTTTCTTAGCGGATACCGACCAAGGTCAGATCCCAGTAGAAATCACAGAAGTTGATGGTGATGAAGTTGTAGTTGATGGTAATCACATGCTTGCAGGGCAAACATTAACGTTTGATGTTGAAGTTGTTGCGGTACGTGAAGCAACGGAAGAAGAAGTGGCTCATGGTCATGTACATCAAGCGGGTGGTCATCACCACGATCATGATGGCGACTGCTGTGGCCATGATCATGAAGAGAAAAAAGAAGGTTGTGATGGAAATGGCGGCTGTGGCTGCTCTCACTAATCTTTAAAAAAACGCCAACGTCTAATGTTGGCGTTTTTGATTATAGAAAGCCATTTTTTATAGAAACAAAGAAAAACAACAATGTGAATTAGTAATGAGGCGGCGGTGTTTCTTCCGATACATCAGCTAAATTTGAAGCATCCAAGTTTTTGACTTTTCCGACGACAAATTTCATTTGATCTTGCATGCGAGTAATCAACAATTGCTGTTGGCTCAAAGCATCGTTAAGTTCATGGATGGTTTGTTCTTGAAAAGCGACCTGACACTCTAGATCATCAATTCGTTGTTTTAATTCGTTTTCAAGATTATCTGAATGCATTTTATTCACTGTTAAGTTATTAAATCGATGGTACTCAAATTATATCTGAAAGATGCCACATTGTAGATCATTGATTGAGTCGTAGTGTTGCATAAATAATGTCACTTAAGTCGTGTTTTATTGAAACACAAAGTAATAAGCGGATTATTTTTATGGATTAAGGCGGAACTTTGCTAAAAAAATACAGTCAGTTAACAATAGCTTAAATTAAGTACGTGATAGTGTTAACGTAGATTAATGGCATCTAGAGTGACTAGATATAGAGCTTGAACTTGAACGTTCTAACACATTGATAGAGTAAATTTTTATACATCATAACGATGGTTTTCCATCATGCTGGAGAAGTTAATGAAACCGATTTTAAAAGTATCCTTGCTTGCAGCCACTGTTCTACTTGCAGTTGGCTGTCAGAAAGAAGAATCAAAAGAGGCACAAACAACCGCAAAAGCTGAGCAGGCACAATCAGCAGCTGCATCAACATTATACAAAACTGATGATGAGAAGGCGGCATACGCAATTGGTGTTTCTTTTGCTAACTATCTAAATACTAGCATTGAGAAACCAGCAGAAATCGGTATTAACTTAGATAAAGATATCGTATTAAAAGGTATCGAAGACGTATTTGCTAAAAAAGCAGGTATGACAGAAGAAGAAACACACCAAGCACTACAAGATCTAGATAAGCGTGTTTCTGAAAAGATGCAAGCTCAAGCCGCTGAGAAATCTGCTGCAGCGAAAAAAGCAGGTGATGAATTCCGTGCAGAGTTCGCAAAAGAAGATGGGGTGAAGAAGACTGAATCAGGCATTCTTTACAAAGTTGAAAAAGAAGGCGAAGGCATTTCACCAAAAGCAACTGATACTGTAGTAGTGAACTACGAAGGTACTTTAGTTGATGGCACTAAGTTTGACAGCTCATACGATCGTAAAGAGCCTGCAACTTTCCCACTTAATCGCGTTATTCCAGGTTGGACTGAATCCGTGCAACTAATGAAAGTGGGTTCTAAATATAAAGTTGTGATCCCGCCAGAGCTTGCTTATGGCGAACAAGACACACCAACCATTCCTGCTAACTCAACATTAGTATTTGAAATTGAGTTAATGTCAGTGAAATCAGAGGAATCACCAAAGGCTCCTGCTGCAAATTAATTGAACTAGATAGTTTAATTGAGGCTCATCAATATGATGGGCCTTTTGTGTTTTGAGCGCTTGAAAATACACCCCATAATTTGTTCTAAATCATCATATTTAAGTTAGAGCCGTGCCTCTTTCAAATTTTCTGATAAACTTACGTTAATTTGTTTAATTGTTCGACCGTTTTAATAACGATTTTCTATCGGAGTAGAGGTGAGTGTGAGTCAGTCTGAAGTTGTACATTCGGAAGCATTGTTAGAAATGGAATCTGTTCATGTTATGCCCTTCACAGAGCACGATAAGATAATTTTGCATTCTTATGAAGCGGTAGTCGATGGTCTTGCTAGTTTGATCGGTAATTATTGTGAAATCGTGTTGCACTCCTTAGAGGACTTGAATACCTCGGCAGTAAAAATTGCCAATGGTGAAAATACCGGTCGTCAAGTTGGGTCTCCGATTACGGATTTAGCGTTAAAGATGTTAAAAGATATTGAAGGTTCGCAGCGTAACTTTTCTCGTTCTTACTTTACCCGCGCCAAAGGCGGTGTATTGATGAAGTCGATTACCATTGCGATCCGTAATGGTGAGCAACGTGTGATTGGGTTACTGTGTATCAATATCAATTTAGATGCACCTTTCTCGCAAGTCTTACACGCTTTTATGCCTACCGCGGAAGCAGAAGAAGCAGCTTCGTCGGTTAACTTTGCTAGTGATGTTGAAGAGCTAGTGGATCAAACGGTTGAGCGCACTATAGAAGAAATTAATGCTGATAAGTCAGTATCAAACAATACCAAAAACCGCCAAATCGTTATGGATCTTTATGATAAAGGGATCTTCGATATCAAAGATGCGATCAATCGGGTAGCTGACCGTTTAAATATTTCGAAACACACCGTTTATCTCTATATTCGCCAGCGCAAAATTGAGGACGGCGAAAAGTGAGTCAAAGCTTACCCTCGCCAGAAAAAGTGCTGACTTATAGTTTGTTGGTAAATGGCTCGGTTTATGGTAGTCAATCTGCACTCAATGCTTATCAGTTTGCTTGCGCTTTGATTGAAAGAGGTCATCAGTTAGTCAGCGTGTTTTTCTATCAAGATGGGGTTCATAATGCTTCTAGCTTGGCTGTACCTGCGAATGATGAATTTGATCTAGCTAAAGCTTGGCAGCAATTGAGTGAACAACATAAAGTCCGTTTAGAGTCTTGTGTTGCAGCCTCATTACGTCGTGGCATTCTAGATAGTAATGAAGCCAAAACGCATGGGCGAGGTAGTAGCAATGTAGCCCAAGGATTTGAATTGACTGGACTAGGTGGGCTTGCTGGAGCCATGTTAGTACAAGATAGAGTGGTACAGTTTTAATGCGATTAGGTTTTGTATTTCGTTCTCACCCTCATACGAGCGCAAAAGGTAGAGAAGGGCTGGATGCATTGTTAGCAACTTCAGCTTACTGTGAAGATATTGATGTGTTTTTTATTGGTGCAGGGGTGACTCAGTTGTTTCCAGCGCAACAGCCGGCAAACATTTTGTCTAGAGATTATATTTCAGCCTTTAAATTGTTGGATTTATACGAGATTGATAACATTTATATATGCCAATCATCATTAAATGATTATCAAATAAATTCAAACGATTTGATGATTGAAAATAGTGCATTAAGCCAAGCTGAAATGGTAGAAAAACTCCAACAATGCCAAAAAATCCTGACATTTTAATAGGGCAGATAGACATGCTACATATTATTAAGAGCCAATCAGGACTAGCTGATGCGATCAACGTGATTCAACCTGATGATGCAATATTACTCATTGAAGATGCTGTTTATGCTCTTTTTCGTCAATCAAGCCTATTAACTGGATTGAAAGATCAAAAAGATCGTTGCTGGGTGTTACAAGAGGATCTTGGGGCACGTGGTTTGGTTGGTTTAGCAAGTGTTAGTGCTCAGTTAACTGATTTTAAAGGCTTTGTTTATCTTAGTGAACAACACTCTCAATCAATAACTTGGGATTAATCTCAGCATAATTGATACTTTTCTTATTGCTAGAGAAAAAAACTCGACAGCACGATTGTATATTTCTTGACACATCCCCCCTTGATGAATAAAATTTCGCGTCCTTATTTCTCGCTGCATGCAAATGTTGCTTGGAAGTAGGATTAGATTTTTCACAAGCTTATTTTCGTAAATCAGGAGCTATTTAATGGCAACTATTAACCAGTTGGTACGCAAGCCACGTGCAAAGCAAGTTGTTAAAAGCAACGTGCCTGCGCTAGAAGCGTGTCCACAAAAACGTGGTGTATGTACTCGCGTATATACTACTACTCCTAAGAAACCGAACTCAGCATTACGTAAAGTATGTCGTGTTCGTTTAACTAACGGCTTTGAAGTTACTTCATACATCGGCGGTGAAGGTCATAACCTTCAAGAGCACTCAGTTGTTCTTATCCGTGGTGGTCGTGTTAAAGATTTACCAGGTGTGCGTTACCACACCGTTCGCGGCGCTCTTGACTGTGCTGGCGTAAACGACCGTAAACAAGGTCGTTCTAAGTATGGTGTTAAACGTCCTAAGTCTTAATAGCTTTCTGTTTTGACAGAAAAGCGTTAAGTAAGGCCAAACACTAAAATTATATAATTTTGATGAAACTGAAAAGTTTTGGATAACCTGAAGAAGACAACGGAGAAACATCCATGCCACGTCGTCGCGTAATAGGCCAGCGTAAGATCCTTCCAGATCCTAAATTCAAATCTGAATTGCTGGCGAAATTTGTAAACATCCTTATGGTTGATGGTAAGAAATCAACTGCTGAAAAAATTGTTTACACTGCACTAGATACTATGGCTGAGAAATCTGGTAAAGATCACTTAGCTGTATTTGAAGAAGCTCTTGAAAATGTTCGTCCAGCGGTAGAAGTTAAATCTCGCCGTGTGGGTGGTTCAACTTACCAAGTACCTGTAGAAGTTCGTCCGGTTCGCCGTAACGCTCTTGCTATGCGTTGGTTAGTTGAAGCTGCGCGTAAGCGTGGTGAAAAATCTATGGCACAACGTCTTGCAGCAGAAATGCTAGACGCGTCAGAAAACAAAGGTACTGCTGTTAAGAAACGTGAAGACGTTCACCGTATGGCAGACGCGAACAAAGCGTTCGCACATTACCGCTGGTAATGTCTTTTTAGTACTGCAAGGTTCCTTGCAGTGCTTCTTTAGTTCCTATGCTTATGCTAGGAACTATTGCTATATCTAGAGCAAGTAAATATTAATAAAGCAGTGCTTTTAACCAATAAAGTAGATATAGCAATAGTCCCTAAGTCTCTAATAAGAGGATTCAATCGTGGCTCGTAAAACTCCTATAGAGCACTACCGTAATATCGGTATTGTTGCTCACGTAGATGCAGGAAAGACAACCACAAGCGAACGTATTTTGTTCTATACCGGACTTTCTCACAAAATCGGTGAAGTTCACGATGGTGCTGCAACCATGGACTGGATGGAACAAGAACAAGAGCGCGGCATTACAATCACTTCAGCAGCTACTACGACGTTTTGGCGTGGTATGGAAGCTCAGTTTGCAGATCACCGTATTAATATTATCGACACTCCTGGACACGTTGACTTTACCATCGAAGTAGAACGTTCTCTACGTGTACTTGATGGTGCGGTTGTTGTGTTCTGTGGCTCATCAGGTGTCGAACCCCAATCTGAGACTGTATGGCGTCAAGCGGACAAATATCACGTACCTCGCTTAGTATTTGTTAATAAAATGGACCGCACAGGCGCAGATTTCCTACGCGTAGTTGAACAGATCAAAGATCGTCTAGGTGCAACGCCAGTTCCTATTCAATTGAATATTGGTACGGAAGAAAACTTCCAAGGTGTTGTTGATCTTATTAAGATGAAAGCAATCAACTGGAATGATGCTGACCAAGGCATGACTTTCACGTACGAAGATATTCCGGCAGAGATGCAAGAAATGGCCGAAGAATATCGTACAGAGCTTGTTGAAGCAGCAGCAGAAGCAAATGAAGAGCTAATGGATAAGTATCTTGAAGAAGGTGAATTGACAGAAGCTGAAATCAAACAAGGTCTTCGTACTCGTACCCTTAATAATGAAATTGTATTAGCGACTTGCGGTAGTGCATTTAAAAATAAAGGTGTACAAGCTGTTTTAGATGCAGTTATTGACTTCCTTCCTTCTCCAATTGATGTTCCTGCAATTAAAGGTATCGATGAAAACGAGAATGAAGCAGAGCGCCACGCAGACGACAATGAACCGTTTTCAGCACTAGCATTTAAGGTTGCAACAGACCCATTTGTCGGTACTTTAACTTTCATCCGTGTTTATTCTGGGATTGTTGAAAGCGGTAAAACGGCTTACAACTCTGTGAAGAAACAACGTGAACGCTTAGGTCGCATTGTCCAAATGCACTCAAATAAGCGTGAAGAAGTGAAAGAAGTACGAGCTGGTGATATTGCGGCCATCATTGGTCTTAAAGATGTGACGACAGGTGAAACACTGTGCGACCAGAACCATAAAATTGTTCTTGAACGTATGGAGTTTCCAGATCCCGTTATTCAGATCGTTGTAGAGCCAAGCTCTCAAGCAGATCAAGATAAGATGACTATTGCTCTTGGTAAACTAGCAGCGGAAGACCCATCATTTCGCGTTGATATGGATGTGGAAACTGGTCAGACTCTGATTTCAGGTATGGGCGAACTGCACTTAGATATCATTGTTGACCGTATGAAGCGTGAATTTAACGTGAATTGCAACGTTGGTAATCCACAAGTCGCTTATCGTGAAACAATTCGTGGTACGGCGAAAGCGGAAGGTAAATTTATCCGTGAGTACGGTGGTAAGGGGCAATACGGTCACGTATGGCTGAAGCTTGAACCATCAGAAGCTGGCGAAGGCTTTGTTTTCGTAGATGAAATTGCCAATGGTGTTGTGCCGAAAGAGTTCATCACTTCAATCGCGAAAGGGGTTGAAGAGCAGATGAATAATGGTGTACTTGCTGGCTATCCTGTTTTGGATGTCAAAGCGACACTATTTGATGGTTCGTACCATGAAACAGATTCAAGTGAGATGGCGTTTACAATCGCTGCCTCGATGGCTTTCAAAACGGGTGCACTTGAAGCGCAACCTGTTCTGCTTGAGCCTATGATGAAAGTTGAAGTAACTACTCCAGAAGACTGGATGGGTGACGTTGTTGGCGATATTAACCGTCGTCGAGGCATCATCGAAGGTATGGACGAGGGGACAGCTGGCCTGAAGATAATTCGTGCACAAGTTCCGTTGTCCGTCATGTTCGGTTACGCAACTGATTTACGTTCTGCGACACAAGGTCGTGCTTCTTACTCCATGGAGTTTAGTGAGTACGCTGAAGTGCCTAACAATGTTGCAAAAGCAATCATTGCAGAACGCGGTTAAGGTTGATTTGGGGATGAGTTTAATCACTGATCGCCTTATTAAACAATGAATCTATTGCGTTGATGAAAATTGACGCATAAAATAGCAAATTCTGGCGCGTTTTGACGCAAACTTTGTCAAAGCGAATCATAACTAGGAAGGAACACGATTGTGTCTAAAGAAAAATTTGAACGTACGAAACCGCACGTAAACGTTGGTACTATCGGCCACGTTGACCACGGTAAAACAACTCTTACTGCTGCTATCTGTACTACACTTGCAAAAGTGTACGG